>CANRZX010000001.1 GCA_947644575.1 uncultured Clostridia bacterium
TATCCGCTGCTTTTGTATCCGCTGATATTGTATCAAAAGTTGTCCCCTGATATGGAATGGATTTCGGCGGAACCAAATTGCTGATCGGTGAGGTGGACGAGGATGGTACCGTGCTGCGCAGCAAGCGCTATGCAACGGGTTTTATGCGGCAGGCGGACGCCGTACGGGCGCTGATGGAGGCGGTGCGGGACTACCGGGACAATATCGGCTTTGCGGGTAAACCCGCCGCCGCTGGTGTCGGCATTGTCGGAATCGTGGACAACGCGCGCGGCGAGTGGATCTCGATTGCGCACGACCCCGAAGGCCCGCCCGTGCCGCTGGCGCGCATGGTCTCGCAGGAGCTGGGTTTGCCCTGCGGCATCGACAATGATGTGCGCAGCTCCACTACGGCGGAACTTCTGCTGGGACAGGGCCGGTACTCTAAAAATTTCATCTACTTAAATGTAGGCACAGGGCTGGCGGCTGGTTTTGTTGTGGAAGGCCAGATCCTGCGCGGCGCCAATGTAAACGCGGGGGAGATCGGCCATATGGTAGTAGATCTTTCCGACGGCAGCCCCTGCGCTTGCGGCCGTGCCGGATGTGTAGAGAATGTGGTGTCCGGCATTGGCTTTACCCAGCAGGCGCAACTGCACGGCATGGACGAGCTGATGACGCAGGCGGGCAGGCGCGCCGACGTGTGCCGCCTGTTTGACCGGGCCGAAGAAGGCGACGCGGTCTGCCGGGAAATTATGGAGTATGGCGCGCGTGCGCTGGCATGCGTTATTATGAACCTTGTGCGCACAACGGATCCGGATACAATCATCTACGGCGGAGGGATATTGGGCGACGAGCGTTTTCTGCATATGGTGGAGCGTGCACTGGAACCGGAAACCATGCGTGGTGTGACCCGCGGTATGGTTGCGTCGAGCTTTAACCCGCAGTATGCGGGCCTGCTGGGGGCGGTAAGCCTGGGGATGGTCAAAGCACGAACGCTGCGCAAGGGTGCGACAGCGTGAAAAACGGCCGGCTGGATACGGCGGGCTCCACAACAGTGAGTTGAAGGGAGAAGAAGCTATGGTCACACAGCAGTTCCAGCGGGAGTTGGAAGAAACACTGTACATACACAAAACGCTTCCGCTGCATAAAGAAAAATCCCTGGAGGCGGAATTTCCGCAGAAAAAAGTACTGCGCAGCCGTGTGCTTTGGGGTGAAGCAGGGGGAGCGATGCCCGGGCATATTGGCGTGGGTACGGTGCAGTGCGTGCAGGACGACGGGACGCCAGTGCTGCGGGCCAGCGCGCCCACACGCACCGCTTGCTGGCCCGAAGGAGCGCCGGAGGACGGGGATTATGTTAACTACGGCACATCCCGCATACGCTTTTTGTTTGACCGGGAGGACTGGCAGGGTTACAACCGGCTGCATTTCCGTGTGAGGCCCAGCGTAGGCGGAGCGCGTCTATTGTATTTAGATGTGAACATCGTCAGCGAGGGAGAGATTCCGGTGCCGGATGTTTACCGGCGGGAAGGTCACCATGCGGTAGACCTTATTCCGAATGAATGGAACGAATGCTATTGGGAATTTGCCGCTATGGGGCGCGATGCTGTCACGGTGCTGGAATTTTCAATCCCCGTGTTTGGCGGGGATGCCTGTATGGGACAGGCAATGGCATTTGATTTCAAGGATATTGTGCTGGAACTGGTGGAGAAGCCAGAAATCGAGCGTGGCTGGCAGTGCCAGAAAGGACGCATTACCTATTCAACCGTAGGATATTTTCCACAGGGGGTAAAGACCGCGGTGGCAAATATCGGCGTGGAAAGCTTTGAACTTGTGGACGTCCAGACAGGTAAAGCGGTCTATACGGGCGAAGTGCGCAAAGAAAAAAACGCGCGCGGCGTGTTCCATGTATTGGATTTTACTGCTTATACTACGCCGGGAAGCTACTATCTGCGGGCGGGCGACACGTGCACACAGCCGTTCCAGATCGATGAAGGCATCTCGGAGGAAAGCGTATGGCGCGCCGTTAATTTTCTGTTCGGCGAGCGGTGCGGTGCGCCCGTGTGCGGCCGCCACGGCGCATGCCATTTTGATGTTATAGCGGAACATAACGACGTCAAGCTGCCTTATGCGGGCGGATGGCACGATGCGGGCGACGTTTCCCAGCAAACGCTGCAAAGCGCTGAAGTGGTGCACGCGCTGCTGGAAACCGCAGCGCGTTATACGGAATCGCCTGCGTTGCATACGCGCCTGCTGGAAGAGGCCGAGTGGGGGCTTGATTTTGTTTTGCGCACCCGCTTCGGCGATGGATGGCGGGCCACGAGCGCGGGGCTTGTACGTTTTTCCAACGGTCGGATCGGCGATATGGACGATGTGGCTGCGCGTGTGTACGACCATTCCTATGAAAATTTTGTGTTTGCGGGGGTGGAGGCATATGCTGCCACGGCGTTTGCACAGTATGACCCAGGCCTCGCTTGGGGCAGCTTGAACGCGGCCAAAGAAGACTTTGGTTTTGCACGGGAAAAGTTTGCCAAAACAGGCGTGGAGCATGTTCAGATGTATGAACACACATATAACTGCGGGCTTTCGCAGTATTACGCGGCCATTGTATGGGCAGCCTCATGCCTGTACCGGGCAAGCGGGGAGGAATTCTACGCTGCGGAAGCACGGTTCTGGGCCGAAAAGCTACTTGCCTGTCAGGAAACAGGCGCCGCGGGCCTGCCGTTTACGGGCTTTTTCTATCGGGATAAATCACACAGGGCCATCGTCCATTTCAACCACCAGTCACGGGAACAGCAATTTGCGCAGGCGCTGACGTCGCTGTGTGAGACGCAACCGTGCGCTGCGCAGGCACCGCGCTGGCACGAGGCCATGCGCAGATACGGCGATTATCTGCTGGCCATTGCGCCCAATACCGCGCCCTACGGGATGCTGCCCGCCGGCGTACACCGTTTGGACGAGCCGGAGGATGCGGAGCTGTTTCCCTATCTGCATCTATTGTCGGACTACGAGGCTGAAAAAACGAACTATGCCGCGCAGCTTGCGGCGGGGACGCCGGTGGGGAAGGAACATGTGCTGCGAAACTTCCCGGTGTGGTTCTCTTTCCGGGGAAACACGGCCATCCTGCTGTCCATGGGCAAAAGCGCAAGCCTGCTGGGCCGTGCCCTGGGGGATGAGGCGCTTTTGCAGCTTGGGCGGGAGCAGCTTTATTGGATGTGGGGCAAAAACCCGTTTGGACAATCCCTTATCTATGGTTCGGGCACGCGGTATTGCAGCCAGTATGCCGCCATGTGCGGGGAGCTTGCGGGGGAAATGCCCGTGGGTGTGGAAACGCTGGGGAACGAGGACGTGCCCTATTGGCCGCAGACGAACAATGCGACTTATAAAGAGGTGTGGACGTCATCAGTGAGCCGCTGGCTGTGGCTCGCGGCGGATTATGTGCGGTGAAGCGCGGCGGGAAAGAAGATGTGAAGAAAGGGCCGAAGCAGCAGATCCGGGCGTCAGTGAACGTATACCGCCTCATGGAGACGGATACGGAGTGCAGCGTGGAAACGCGATGCCTCGGCAAAAAAGTGACGCAGAGCAAGCTGCCGTGGGACGCCGCGGACCTGCTGCGGTGCGAATGAGCGGGGCGTGTCCCCGCTGAGAGGAGCGGAGCATGCAGTACATTCTGGCGTATGACTTAGGGACGGGCGGGCTCAAGGCCTCCCTGTACGACAAGGACGGCGTTTCGCGGTGTACGTATTTTGCGGCGTACCCCACGTTCTATCCGGCGCCGGGCTGGCACGAGCAGCGCCCCGCCGATTGGTGGGACGGCGTTTGCAAGGCCACCCGCGCCCTGCTGCGGGAAAGCGGCGTGGATGCGCGGCAGGTGTGCGCCGTGGCCGCCAGCGGGCACAGCCTTGTGGCGCTTTTGCTGGATGAAGCGTATCTCCCGCTGCAGGAACGCGTCCCGATCTGGAGCGATACGCGAGCGTCCGAGCAGACAAAAGCGTTTTTCAAGGAAGTGCCTTACGAGGCTTGGTACCATGCCACAGGCAATGGGGATCCGCCCGAGACGTATTCTGTTTTCAAATTGATGTGGCTGCGGGAACATGAGCCAGAATTATGGGCGCGGACGCGTGCCGTAGTGGGCAGCAAGGATTACATCAACCTTCGTCTGACCGGGGTGTGGGCGACGGATTACTCCTACGCGTCCGGTACAGGTGGATTTGATCTTGCGGTGTGGGATTACCGCGATGATTTTTTTGCGGCGGCAGGCCTCAGCCGCACTTTGTTCGCGCGTCCTATGGAATCGCATACGGTGATCGGCCGCGTCACACCAGAGGCGGCGCGGGAAAGCGGGCTTGCGGCCGGCACGCCGGTAATCTGCGGCGGTGTGGACAATGCGATGATGGCGCTGGGGGCACAGGGGATAGGCGATGGCCGGGCCTATGTATCGCTGGGTTCCTCTGCATGGCTCGCCGTAACGGCGCGCAGGCCGGTGCTGGACGCCGCGTCCCGCCCCTTTGTGTTTGGCTTTGCGCAAAAGGGGTATTACACCTCGGGTGTATCCATCTTTGCGGCGGGCAGTGCGTACCGCTGGGCACGGGACGTGTTGTGCCGCGACCTTGGGGATGACGCTGACGCGCTGGCCGCTATGGACGCGGAGGCGGCTGTGGTTCCCCCCGGGGCGGGCGGCGTTCTGTTCAACCCAACGCTGGCGGGGGCGAGCCCGCAGGAGCCGGGCGCGGCGCTTCAGGGAGGCTTTTTTGGCTTGACGCTGGACATCGCGCGCCCCGCGCTGCTGCGGGCGGTGCTGGAGGGTGTGGCGCTGAGCATGCGCCAAAGCTGTCTGGAGGTTCTGCAAAAACACACTGCGCTGGACGGTCCGCTGCTGATGACGGGCGGAGGCGCGAAAAGCGCGTTGTGGATGCAGATATTTGCGGATGTGTTTGAGATGGAGATCGTACAGTCCGACATCGGGCAGAAGGCGGCTTCGCTGGGTGCGGCGGCGGCAGCGGCGCGCGGCGTCGGGCTGATCGGGGCTTATGAGACCTGCGGCTGGTTCAGCGAAAAAGGTCACCGGTACCGGCCGCGCCCGGAAACGCGCGCCGCGTATGCCGCGCTGCGCGAGCGCTTTGCCCTGTGGACGCACGGGCTGGCGGAGCTGCACGCGCGGGCGGCGGAAAATATTGAAAAAGGAGAGAGAACGCGATGAAGGTAGGTTTTTGTGTCGTCAATTATTCGGAAATGCCGGTGAAGGACGTAGTGGAGCTTGCTGCACGCAAGGGATACGAGGCGGTGGAACTGCCGGTTTATACGGACAACAGGCAGATCGACGCGGACGAGCTTCTGAAAGACGGAGGGGCGGGCGCGCGGGCGCTGCGCAAAATGGTGGAGGACACGGGGTTTTTTATCTCCGGCCTTTCCAACCATGCGGACTCTCCGCTCATCTTGGGGCCGCACGGCCATGATCTTGCCAGTGTCTGTGACGGAACAAAAGAGGAGCAGATCCGTTTCGGCCAGCAGAGCATGATCCGCTCGGCACAGCTTGCAAGCGAACTGGAGGTGCCCGCCGTTGTGGCCTTTTCCGGCGTGGGAAACTTCGGCCATTTCAACGATTGGCCTTATCCCGGCGGCTGGGCCGAAGAGGAAGCAGCGTTTTGCGAAAACTGGATGCCTGTGTTCGATAAATTCAAGGAGTACGGTGTAAAGGTGGCGTTTGAGCCGCACCCCAATAATATCATTTACGACATCCATACCACGAAGCGGTGTCTGGACCTGTGCGGCGGACACGAGAGCTTTGCCATCAACTTTGACCCCGCCAACATTGCTTATACAGGCATCGACTTGGGCGCGTACATCAACGAGTTCGGAGACCGCATCGCGCTGGTCCATGCAAAGGACTGCGAATTTGTCAGCCACAATATGCCGCGCGGCGGCTACTGGATGCTGCAGCGCGATTGGGGCGAGCGCGACCGTTCGTTCCGCTTCCGTATCCCGGGCTGGGGCTCTATCAACTGGAAGAGCATCATTACCGAGCTGTATCTGAACGGCTACGACGGTGTGCTTTCATACGAACATGAGGATGTTACGATGTCCCGTGCCGACGGCGTGGACAAGACCATTGAATTTTTGAAGCCGCTGATGATCCACGCTCCCTATGAAGGCCGCAGCGACAAATTGTTCCAACGATAAGGAGGATAAGGATATGCAGAAGATGATGCGCGCAATGGTGCTGGAGCGGCCGCGCAAAATGACGCTCAAGCAGGTGCCCGTGCCCCGGGTAAGCGAGGGCGAGGTTTTGATCAAGGTGAAATATTGTGGTATCTGCGGCTCTGACTGGGGCGCGTATATCGGCAAATACGCCGACGAGGCCGCGCTGCTGCCGTTGGTCATCGGACATGAGTTTTTTGGCACTGTCGCGGAAAAGGGGCCTGGCGTTCCCGAGGACATTGCGCTGGGCGACCGTGTAAGCTGCGATATCTGCCTTCCCTGCGGCACCTGCTATCACTGCCGCCGCGGCGAACCGCTGCTGTGCAGCAGCTTCCGTCAAATCGGCATCCACACGGCGGAGACCTCCGGAGGATATTCCGAATATGTGAAAGTGCCCTGGAAAAACCTTTACAAGGTGCCGGACAGTGTGACAGACCATCAGGCCGCGTTTATTGAGCCGTTGACGGCGTGTCTGGGCGCGTCGCACAATATGGGCCTGACAATCGCCTCGAGCATCGTTATCATCGGCGCAGGGCTGGGCATCATCCACGGGTGTCTTGCCAAGCTGCGCGGGGCGGCGCCTGTCATCGTTGTGGACGCAAATGCGGACCGACTGGCTATGGCGAAGCAGATGTGTGCGGACGATGTGATCGATATCACAAAAACACCGGATGCGGTAGCCGAAGTCATGCGGCTGACCGGCGGCGTGGGCGCGGATTATGTGCTGGAAGCCGTGGGCAGCAGCAAGACCTATGAACAGGCCATGCGCATGGTGCGCCGCGGCGGCACGGTAGAGGCCTTCGGGATCTGCTCGGACAACGACTGCGCCAGCCTGCGCCCGATGGAATTTGTGCTACAGGAAAAGAAAATCCACGGTAGCTGCGCGGGCATCGGCCACAATTGGCAGGAGGCTATCACACTGCTGCAATATGGCCGTATCGACCCCACGCCGCTTATCTCGATGGTGGTGCCGCTGGAGGAGACCGAGCAGGCACTGCATGAGCTACAGCAGAACAAAAAGTTGGTAAAAGTGCTCGTCAGCCCCGAGGTTACCGAGCGCATCATACTGTGAGGTAACGCCATGAATATTTTTATAGAGAAAAATGAACAGAGCTTTTTTGAAGCGGTGGCATGGCAAATTGTCCGGCAGATTATCCTGAAGCCAGATTCCCTCATCGGCCTGTCCACGGGGCGCACAACCGGCCCAATCCATAAGGCGCTGGCGGAAATTTACAAAGCGCATCCTTTCGACACCTCCCGCGTGACGTTCTTCGGGCTGGATGAGGTGACAAACGTCAGCCGGGATTACTTCGGAAGCTGTTACTATATGCTGCTGCATGAGGTGATCGAGCCGCTGGATGTGCCTTTGAAGCATTACATCATGCCGCCTACGGTATCAGAGGATTGGAACGCCGAGTGCGTGCGGTTCGAGGAGGCTCTGGCCCGCTGCGGCCAGGTGGACCTGCAAATCCTCGGCATCGGCGGCAACGGGCATATAGGGTTCAACCAGCCGGGCACGGCTTTTGGGCAGACGACATGGACCTCTGTGATGGAACCCTGGCTGTATGAGCGCATCCGCAGAGAGACGGGGTCGCCGGAAGGCGCGCCGCTGGGCGGTGTGACGCTGGGCGTCAAAAATGTGATGCACAGCAGGCGCATCCTGCTTGCCGCAAACGGGGCGTCCAAGGCGGAAATCGTACGGGCGGCTGTGCGTGGACCGGTGACGGAGGACGTACCTGCCAGCGTATTGCAGCTGCATCCGGACTGCGACGTTTATGTGGATGCAGCGGCTGGCGCGCTTCTGTGACGCCACGCACAAACCTGACGGTAAGGAGAAGAAAAATGGGATATAAAGAAACATTGCTCAGCCCTGTCAAGATCGGCAGCCATGTGTGCCAGAACCGCTTTTTTGCCCAGCCGATGGAATGCGTGGATTCCGACGCCGAGGGCAACCCCACAGAGATGACGCTTCGGCGGTATGAGAACCTTTACAAGGGGAAATTTGGGTTTGTGGACCTAGAGGCCATCACCGTAACGAACGAGAGCCGCGCGCGCAAGACGCAGCTGGAGATCATGCCGCGCAACGAAAAGGCGCTCGCTAAATTCATCCGTTCCCTCAAGGAGATCGACCCCGGCATCCCCATCGTGTTCCAGCTTACCCATTCAGGGGAGATCAGCGAGCCGGAGTTTTCGCGCCGCGTCACTGTCAAGCCGCTGCCGGGTTTTGGCGGCGACCTTTTGAGCGACGAGGACGTGGACAAGATCATTGAGGATTTCGCGGAAGCGTCAAAGATCGCGCAGGCTGTGGGAGCGGACGGCATCGACCTGAAATTTTGCCATGGGTATCTCGGCAGCCAGATCCTGCGCCCGTACAACGACCGCAAATGGAAGTACGGCGGAAGCTGGGAAAACCGTTCCCGTTTCGCGTATGACCTGATGGAACGCATTCAGCGCGCCACGGGCGGCGGCAAGAATTTCCTTCTTGGCTCCAAGCTCTCGCTGTGGGAGGGCTTTCCGGGCGGCTGCGGCTCGGCCGGACCGGATTCTCCGCTGATGGATCTGACCGAGTCGCTGGATCTCGTCAAGGGGCTGGAAGAGCGCGGCGCATGCTATTTTGTGGAGTCACTCGGCAATGTGCACGCCACGATGAACTTTATGGAAGCGGTGCAGGACGAGCCGTATCTGTCTTACCTGCATTTTTATTTTGCGAACCTGCTCAAGCAGCACGTCAAGCCGGAGACCGTGGTCATCGGTTCCAGCTTTTCTCCGTTCCGCGGCAAGAAAAACAAGCTGCTGGCTGTCGAGCCGGAAAAATCGTCCATGTTCGCCGTAGGCGCGCAGTGCATCGAGGACGGAATGATGGATATGATCGGGCTGGGCCGGCAGTCCTTCGCGGACCCGTTTACCCCGCGCAAGCTGGAGGAAAACCGTGAGGACGAGATCAAGTACTGCACCCAGTGCATGAACTGCGAGGAGCTGATGCTGCGCCAAAAGCCCGTGGGCTGTGTGCTGTATAACAAGCCCTATACCGAATTGTTCCGTGAGGTGCGCCGCACATACGGCAGGCTGGCGGAGCTGCATACTTGACACAGGGGCGCGCTGCCCTTGCAAATAGATTCTGAAGAAAAGAAGGAACAGAACATGAAAGAGTACCGCAAAGAGGTTTTGACCGTAAAGGACATTGCTTACATGATGGACCCCAGCGTATTGAAGCTGGATACCTCCTACGAGGATGTGTACGCCCTTGTAGAAGCCTGCAAAAAATACGATTTCGGCTGCTGCTTTGCATGGCCCGGCTATTATACGCTGCTCAGCGGGCTGCTCGAGGGCACCAATACGGCATTCGGCACATCGCTCAGCTTCCCTTCCGGCCAGGAGGCCACTTGCACAAAAGTGCAGCAGGCGGAATACTTTATGTCTATGCACCCGGCCGAGGTGGACATGGTGATGAACGTGGGCTGGCTGAAATCGAAAAAATACGACGAGGTGCTGGCGGATATCAAGGCTGTGCGCGCCGCCACGCAGGGCACTTCACTAAAGGTCATTATTGAGGCGATGATCTTGACGGACGATGAGATCCGCAAGGCCTGCGAGCTGTGCGTGGAGGCGGGCGCGGATTATGTGAAATCCGGAACGGGCTTTTCGGCCAATCCCACTACCGTGCACCATGTTGAGGTGATGCACGAGGCCATTGCCGGGCGCGCCAAGCTGAAGGTGGCGGGCGGCGTGCGCGACCTGGATACACTGCTGAAAATGTACAAACGCGGCGCAGACCGCTTCGGTATCGGGCTTAAATCCGCCGTGAAAATCATCGAGGAAGCGATCGCCCTCGGCCATGATATCAACATGGCAGATGTGGAGTAAGAACATTTTTTCAAATCATACCGTGCTGCGGCACAATATAGGACCCCCCCCCGGCAAAGCCGGGGGGTCTTCATAGACGGGCAAAGCCCTATGATATTAGCACGCGCGTCACGTCGCGCAAGTACGGTCTGCCAGCCGCGAAAGTTTTGTTACTTGCCACCCGCAAGCGGGCTTAAATGTTTCCCATCGTTAGCTGTTCTCCAGCTTTATCTTCGTCCAATTGGTGTTTGATGTATTCTTCGATTTTCTTTGCATTCTTCCCTGCTGTATCTACATATATCCTCTGCCCCAGAATCCCCGATTCCTATACTTGTATTTCAGATCCGGATACTTTTCATAGATCATCAAGCTGCTTTTTCCCTTCAAGTATCCCATGAAACTCGATATCGCCACTTTGGGTGGGATTTTCAAAAGCATATGTACATGATTTGGACACACCTCTGCTTCGACGATCTTCACTTTTTTCCAGTTGCACAGCGTCCGCAGAATTTCTCCTATTTCCCTTCGCTTCTCTCCATAAAATACCTTCCTGCGATATTTTGGCGCAAAAACTATGCGATACTTGCAATTCCATTTTGTATGCGATAAACTATTTACGTCATTCATTGTAATGACTTTCCTTGTACAAAAATCGGCGCGCCGCAGCGGTTCCCCTGCGGCGCGCCCTGTGTAGAATTTTTAGATGCCGAATAACCTCAGCACACGTTTTTGGTTGAAAATTGCTCTGAGCCGCGCTCAATACAGCTTTTCGCGCGCGGTATAGCGAGTGTGCAGGATATGGTGCGCCTTTTCGCCGCCCGGCTCGCCGAGGTATTCGGCGTACACCTTTTTCAGCAGCGGGTTCTCGTGGCTCTTGCGCACGGCCTTGGCGTCGTCCTCACCGTACAGCGCGGCGGCGCGCAGCGCCTTCAGATCGGTGAAGTTGCGCACGCTCGCGGGCTGCGTGGGCTGTCCGCCGCCGTTGACGCAGCCGCCCGGGCACGCCATAAACTCGATGAAGTCGTAGTGCTTCTCGCCGCTCTGCACGGCCTTCAGCACCGCGTCGCAGTTTGTCAGGCCGCTGGCGACGCACACGTTCAGGTGCAGGCCGCCCACGTCGTAGCTGGCCTCCTTGATCCCCTGCGTGCCGCGCACCTCGTGGAATTCAACCTTTTCCAGCGTCTCGCCGGTGACGAGCTCCACGGCCGTGCGCAGCGCGGCCTCCATCACGCCGCCCGTCGCGCCGAAGATCGTGGCGGCGCCGGTGCTCTCGCCGAGGGCCGGGTCAAATTCCTCGTCCGGCAGCTCGGCGAAGCGGATGCCCGCGCGCTCGATCATGCGGCCCAGCTCGCGCGTCGTGATCGAGATATCGACGTCGGGGATGCCCTCGCCCGCGGCGCTCATGTCCTCGCGGCCGATCTCGAATTTCTTCGCGGTGCAGGGCATCACGGACACGCACACGATATTGCGCGGGTCGAGGCCCATTTTTTCGGCGTAATAGGTTTTGGTCAGCGCGCCGAACATCTGCTGCGGGGATTTGCAGCTGGAGAGATTTGGAATCATATCGGGATAATACGTCTCGCAGAATTTCACCCAGCCGGGGCTGCAGCTTGTGATGAGCGGCAGCGCGCCGCCGTTTTTCACGCGGTGGACGAACTCCGTGGCCTCCTCCATGATCGTGAAGTCGGCGGCGGTGTCGGTGTCAAACACGCCGTCAAAGCCGAGGCGGCGCAGCGCCGCGACCATCTTGCCCTCCACGTTCGTGCCGATGGGCAGGCCGAAGCACTCGCCCAGCGTCGCGCGCACGCTCGGCGCGGGCTGCACCACGACGTGCTTTTCCGGATCGTTCAGCGCGGCCCACACCTTCGCGGTGTCGTCCTTTTCCGTCAGCGCGCCGGTGGGGCACACGGTGATGCACTGCCCGCACGAGACGCACGGCGAATCGCCGAGCTTCGCCTCGAACGCGCAGCCGATGTGCGTGGAAAAGCCGCGCTCGCTCGCGCCGATGACGCCCACGGCCTGATTGGCCCGGCACGCGGCCACGCAGCGGCGGCACAGGATGCACTTGTTGTTGTCGCGGATCATATGCGGCGCGGAATCGTCGACCGCGTACGTCTCGCGCGCGCCGGAAAAACGTTTGCCGTCCACACCGTAGTCGCGGCACAGCTTCTGCAACTCGCAGTCGGTGCTGCGCACACAGGACAGGCAGTCCTGATCGTGGGTCGAGAGCAGCAGCTCCAAATTGGTGCGGCGCGCGGCCTGCACCTTTTCGCTGTTCGTCACGATCTCCATGCCGTCGCTGACGGGATACACGCACGCCGTGACGAGGCTGCGCGCGCCCTTGACCTCGACCACGCAGATGCGGCACGCGCCGATCTCGTTGATCTCCTTCAGATAGCACAGCGTCGGGATCTCGACGCCCACGCTGTGCGCCGCCTCCAAAATGGTGGAGCCGGCAGCGACCTCATACGATACGTTGTTGATTTTGATCTGTACGGTTTCCATCTGTCGTCACTCCCCCTCTTAGCCCTTGTGGATGGCGCCGAACTTGCACTTCTCGATGCAGGCGCCGCATTTGATGCACTTCGCGGTGTCGATGCTGTGCGGCTGGCGCACGGTGCCGCGGATCGCGCCCGCCGGGCAGGTGCGCGCGCACAGCGTGCAGCCCTTGCACTTGACCGGGTCGATCTGGTAATTCAGCAGCGCCTTGCACACGCCCGCCGGGCAGCGCTTATTGACGATGTGCTCGACGTATTCGTCGCGGAAATAGCGCAGCGTCGAGAGCACCGGGTTCGGCGCGGTC
This sequence comes from uncultured Clostridia bacterium, assembly GCA_947644575.1. Lineage (GTDB taxonomy): Bacteria > Bacillota > Clostridia > Oscillospirales > Ruminococcaceae > Ruthenibacterium. The sequence continues at coordinate 12,818 of CANRZX010000001.1, forward strand.
TGGCCGAGGCCGCACAGGCTGTTCGCCTTGATGAATTCCGCCAGCTCGCCGATCTTGTCCAAATCCTCCATTGTGCCGTTGCCGTCGGTGATCTTGTTCAGCAGCTCCAGCAGGCGCTTGGTGCCCACGCGGCACGGCGTGCACTTGCCGCAGCTTTCGTCCACGGTGAACTCGAGGAAGAATTTCGCGATGTCCACCATGCAGGTGTCCTCGTCCATGACGATCAGGCCGCCGGAGCCCATCATGCTGCCGATGGCGATCAGGTTGTCGTAGTCGATGGGTGTGTCGATCAGGCTGGCCGGGATGCAGCCGCCCGACGGGCCGCCCGTCTGCGCGGCCTTGAATTTCTTGCCGTTCGGGATGCCGCCGCCGATCTCCTCGACGATGGTGCGCAGCGTCGTGCCCATTGGGATCTCGACAAGGCCCGTGTTTTTGATCTTGCCGCCGAGCGCGAACACCTTGGTGCCCTTGCTCCTGGCGGTGCCCATGCCCGCGAACCAGTCCGCGCCGTTCAGGATGATCTGCGGCACGTTGGCGTAGGTCTCGACGTTGTTCAGGATGGTCGGCTGGCCGAACAGGCCCTTCACGGCCGGGAACGGCGGGCGGGGCCGCGGCTCGCCGCGCTTGCCCTCGATGGACGTCATGAGGGCCGTCTCCTCGCCGCAGACGAACGCGCCCGCGCCGAGCTTGATGTCGAGGTCGAAGCAGAAATCCGTGCCGAAAATATTTTTGCCGAGCAGGCCGTATTCCCGCGCCTGGTCGATGGCCACCCGCAGGCGGTGCACGGCGATGGGATATTCCGCGCGGATGTACACATAGCCCTGCGTCGCGCCGATGGCGTAGCCCGCGATGGCCATCGCCTCGATCACGACGTGCGGGTCGCCCTCGAGCACGCTGCGGTCCATAAACGCGCCGGGGTCGCCCTCGTCGGCGTTGCAGCACACGTACTTCTGCACATTGCCCCGGTTGCCGGAGGCAAGCTGCCACTTGCGCCCGGTGGGGAAGCCCGCGCCGCCGCGGCCGCGCAGGCCGGAATCCAGCACCGTCTGGATCACGTCGTCCGGCGTCATTTCCGTGAGCACCTTGCCCAGCGCGCGATAGCCGTCGAACGCGATGTATTCCTCGATGTTCTCCGGGTCGATGCGCCCGCAGTTGCGCAGCGCGATGCGGCGCTGCTTCTTGTAAAAGGCCGTCTCGTCGAGGCTCTTGACCGTGCCGTCCTCGCCGACCGTCTCGTCGTACAACAGGCGCGTGACGGGGCGGCCCTTCAGCAGGTGCTCGTCGACGATCTCCTTGACGTTTTCCTCCTTGACCATGCTGTAAAAGCTGCCCTCGGGGTAAATCACGACGATGGGCCCCAGCGCGCACAGGCCAAAGCAGCCCGTGCGCACGACGCACACCTCGTTCTCAAGGCCGGTGGCCTTGATCTCGTCCTCAAACGCCTTGGCGATCTTGTCGCTGCCGGAGGAGGTACAGCCCGTACCGCCGCAGACCATGACATGGCTTCTATACATTGTCCTTCCTCCTTACTGCGCGCTCGCGATCGTGTATTCGGCGACGGGCGTCCCGCCCACAAGGTGCTCGGCCACGACGCGCGCGGCCTTTTCCGGCGTCATTTTTACATAAGTAACCTTTTCCTCGCCCTCGCGAAACACCTCGACAACCGGTTCGTACTGGCACAGGCCGATGCAGCCCGTCTGGGTGACAAGCACGCCGTGCAGGCCGCTTTTCGCGACTTCCTCGGTAAAGGCGTTCAACACGCCGCGCGCGCCGGCGGCGATGCCGCAGGTGGCCATGCCGACCGCGACGCGCGTCGCGTCATGCGCGGCCTCGCGCGTCTCGACGGTCTGCTTCATCTTGTCGCGGATCGCGGCAAGCTCTTCCAAACTTTTCATACCGTGTTCTCCTTTTTGTAGAAATAGAGAAAGATTTTCCGTAAAGTATTTTTTCAGGGACAGAAACGCGCGGGCGTCCCCCGGCGCGAAGCCCTCCGTCACGGCGCGCAGCGCCTGCTCTCCGGCGATAAATTCGCGCGCCGCGCAGGGGGCGGCGTTTGCGCCGCCATCCGTCCCGCCGTCCACGCGGGCCGAAACCGTGAAATCGATTTCCGGATGTCCGCCGACAATGGCCGCCAGCGTCTCCGGCAGCGCCCCGAGCGGCGGGCAGTCGATGTGCGCCCGGCGGAAAACCGCCGTGACGCGCGTGCCCCGGTCGGGCGCGCTCTCGACCGTGAACGCGCCGCCCGTGCGCAGCGCCGCCGCTTTGCACAGCGGCAGGCCTAACCCGACGCCGCGTGTGGCGCGCGTGGTGTAAAACGGGCTTTGCGCCAGCCGCGCCTGCTGTGCCGTCATGCCCCGGCCGTTGTCCGCGACGCACATCGTCAAGCGCGCGGAGCCTTGGGGGAAGGCGGAGGGCCCCGGCCGGGCGTTTTCCGTCGGCCCTGTCCATGCGCGGCCCCCGGCGGCCTCCTCCAGCGCGAGGACGATCTCCACCCGCGCGCCGCGCACGCCGTTCACCGCCGCCGCGGCGTTTTCCGCGAGGTCCAGCAGGTGCAGGGAGAGCTCCCGCATCGCTTAATATTTCGCCAAAATGTCGTCCAGCTCGTCGCCGGTCAGGCGGCCGTAGACGTCGTCGTTGATCGTCATGACGGGCGCGAGGCCGCACGCGCCGATGCAGCGGCACGCGTCCAAGCTGAACTTGCCGTCCGCCGTGCACTCGCCACCGGAGATGCCGAGCTTTTCCTGCAAACTCTCGTAAATTTTGCCGCTGCCCTTGACATAGCACGCCGTGCCAAGGCAGACGCTGATCTTGTATTCACCCTTGGGGCAAAGGCTGAACTGCGAATAAAACGTGGAGATGCCGTAGATCTCCGCCAGGGGCTTATCCAGCGCGTCGGCCACCATGCGCTGAACCTCGATGGGCAGATATCCGTAAATCTCCTGGGCCTTCTGCAAGGCGGGCATCGCCGCGCCGGGCATCGCCTTGTGCGCGTCGAGCCATGCGCTCAGCTCGGCCTCCTGCTCCTTTGTGCCCGAGAACGGCACGGTGGAAAAGCGCCTCATAAATGAATCCTCCTACTTGAGTTAATCACGGGCTTCGCCACCGGGTGTCCCCATGCGGCGGGCTCGCGCCGGCCAAAGCCGTGTTTCCCTGAAAATAAGGCCGGAATCCCTTCCGGCGCCGTAAGCCATGCGGTCCCGGCGCTTGAAGCCGACCCAGATACGTATCATTATATCAGATGTTCGTTAAAAAAACGACAGGTTAGCAAATTTAACCTGCCGTTTTTATAGAGAAATTGTTCAACGTTTTTTGTATATTTTCCACAAAATAAAACCTTTTTTGCCGTTTTGCAAACGCTTTCCAAAGGCGGCACACCGCGCTCGCGCGGGCTCGGGACAAGCGGGGATGGAAACGGGCCGGAAAAGTTTGGAAGAGGCGTGCGGGAAAGCGGAGCGCGCACGGCAGGGCGCGGCAAAAACGCGCGCTCAGCGCGTCCGGTTCCACGTGTGGCGGCTGAACAACACGAGAATAGGGAAAATTTCGAGGCGCCCCAGCAGCATATCCAGCGAAAGGATCACCTTGGCAAATGGGGAAAAAAGCGCGTAATTCCCCGTCGGGCCGACCATATCCAGCCCCGGCCCGATGTTGTTCAGGCAGGCGATCACGGCGGTCAGGTTGGTCTCCATCGAAAAATCGTCGACGGAAACCAGCAAAAAGCTGACGACCGCGAGCGCGCAGTACGCGGCCATGTACACATTCACGCCCCGCAGCACGTCGTCCTTGACGACCCGATGGTTGATGTGTACGACATTCACGCTGCGCGGACGCAGCATCCGGCGCACCTCAGCCGCGAGGCTCTTGCCCAAAAGCAGGACACGCGCCGCCTTTATACCGCCGCCTGTGCTGCCCGCCGACGCGCCGATCACCATCAGGATGCACAGGATCGAGCGCGAAAGCTGCGGCCAGACGTTGAAATCCGCCGTGGCGAAGCCCGTCGTCGTCATAATGCTGCTGACGGTGAACGACGCGTGATGGAACGCCTCGCCAAAGCCCGAAAACAGCGGGCGCACGTCTACCGCGATGAGGAACATCGCCCCGAGCATCACGCCGAGATAGAGCAGCAGCTCCTCGTCGAACAGCGCCGCGCGCCATTCGCGCAGCAAAAGCAGGAAATAAATGCTGAAGTTCACGCCGAACAGCGCCATGAACACGGTGCATACGTTTTGCAGATAGGGGCTGTACCCGGCCATGCTGTCGTTGCGGATGCCGAAGCCGCCCGTGCCCGCCGTACCGAAGGCCGTGCACAGGCTGTCGAACAGGGGCATCCCGCCCGCCAGCAGAAAACCGACGCAAGCGACGGTCAGCACGATATAGATTTTATAAAGGAGGCTCGCGGTCTGGCGCATGCGCGGCACGATCTTGCCGACGCTCGGCCCCGGGCTCTCGGCGCGCAGCAGATGGATGCCGTAGCCCGAGCCCTTGCCCGTGGGCACAACGGCCAGCAGGAACACTAACATCCCCATGCCGCCCAGCCAGTGCGTAAAGCTGCGCCAATACAAAAGGCCGCGGCTCATGGCCTCGACATTTGTCAAGATGGACGCGCCCGTCGTGGTGAAGCCGGAAACCGTCTCAAAAAAGGCGTCTACATAACGGGGAATCTCACGCGAGAGGTAAAACGGAAACGCGCCGGCCGCCGAGAGCAGCAGCCAGCCCAGCGCCACAATGATAAAGCCCTCGCGCGCATAGAAGTCGCGCGTGGCCCCGCGTCCCGCCAGCAACAGCGCGCCGGACAGCACAGCCAGCAGCGCGATCGTCCACAAAAAACCGCGCAGCGGGGCGCCTGTCTCGCCATAGCACAGGCATACCGCGGCGGCGGGCAGCATGAACGCCGCCTCCAAAGCAAATAGCACGCCCAGCATCCGGGCGATCATTTTTTTATTCATGCGTCCTCCGCTCCGGTAAGCGCCGAGCTCCGGCCCCTACCGCTCAATCGGCAAAAATGTCGTTCAGGTCGCTGATGGGCCTGCCGCTCGTCGTCACCACGACGATGTTGTCCCCGGCGGCGAAGCTGTCGGCGCCGCTCGGGATAGTGGTGCGTCCGCTGTGCGTAATGCCGGCGATCAGGATCTCAGGCTTTAGATGAATATCCAGCAGCGTTTCGCCCAAATGGCGCGTTGCCTCGGATGCGCGGAACTCCAGTGCCTCGGCCTTTCCCTCCACCATGCGGTGCAGCGTGATGACGCTGCCACCCGTGGTGTTCTGCATGGCGCGCACATAGCGCACGATGTCCGTGCAGCAAAGCGCCTTCGGGCTGATAAAGGTGTCGATGCCCATGCTCTTGAACGTTTTGACATACTCGGTGCGGTTCACCTTCGTGATGACCTTCGGCACGCCGAGATGGCTGGCGTACATGGCGATAACGATATTCTCCTCGTCGATGTTCGTCAGCGTGATAATGGCGTCGGTCGACGCCATGCCCTCCGCCGAAAGGATGTCCTGCCGCGAGCCGTCCGCCTCAATGATGACGGCCTCGGGTAAAAGGCCGGCCAGCTCGTCGCAGCGCGCGCGGTTCTGCTCGATGATTTTCACACCAATGCCCGCGTGCAGGCAACGCAGCGCCAAATAATAAGCCACGCGGCTGCCGCCCACGATGATGATGTCGCGCACCTTCTGCTTAACGATGCCGAGGTTTTTGATGAGCTTGGTGAGGTCGCGCGTTTCGGCGGTGACATAGATATTGTCGCCCGCCCGCAGCGTGAAGCTGCCGTCCGGGATGTGCACGACGCCGCCCCGTTCGACCACGCAGACCAGCACGCGCACGCGCGCGATCTCATACAGGCGGTTCAGCGGGATGTCGGCTAATTTGGAGGCACCGTCCACGTGGATCTCGACGATCTCCACACGCCCCCGGGCGAAGGAATCGCGCTTGAGGAACGACGGGAACTGCAAAAGATGGTAGATTTCGCGCGCGGCGGCAAATTCCGGGTTGACCGTCATGGAGAGGCCGAGTTCCTCGCGCATCAGCACAAGCTGCTCGGTATACTCCGGATTGCGCACGCGGGCGATGGTGTGCTTCGCGCCTAACTTGCGCGCTACGATGCAAGTGAGCAGGTTGATTTCGTCCCGGCTGGTGGCCGCGATCAGCAGATCCGTCGCCTCCACACCGGCGTCCTTCAGCACACTGATAGACGCGCCGTTGCCGTGTACGACCATCACGTCGTAGGACTGCAAGCTTTCCTCCAGCACCTTCGGGTTCGAGTCGATCACGGTGACGTCGTGCCCCTCCTGTGAAAGCTGCTCGGTCAGGGCGACGCCGACCTTGCCGTCGCCCACAATGATAATGTGCATAGTTCTTTTTCCCTCTCGCTTCCTCACGGTCCGGCGGCGCCCCGCGGCCGGACCCGTTCCAAAACGCCTTCCCCGGTTTTCCTTTCTCGTACGCGCAGGCGGATTTTATTTTTTCGACAGGCCGACGCGGCGGACAGATGTCCGCCGCGCGATGCCGCCCTGTTTACTTTACCTCTACGGTCCAGCCCATTTCGTCGGGCAGGAGGCCCCACTGGATGCCGGTGAGCGTCTCGTACAGGCGCTGTGTCAGCGGGCCTGTCTGGAAATTGTTGACCGTCAGCACCTCATCCTCATACCGCAGCTCGCCCACCGGGCTGATGACGGCGGCCGTGCCGGTGCCGAACACCTCTTCTAACGTGCCGTCCCTGCCCGCCGCGAGCACATCGGCCAGCGCGAGGCGATGCTCGCAGTCGACCGTGTAGCCCCACTTTTCCAGCAGCTCGATGCAGCTCATGCGCGTGACGCCGGGCAGCACCGTCCCCGTGCAGGGCGCGGTGCGGACCACACCGCCGATCTTGAAAAAGCAGTTCATGCTGCCGACCTCTTCGACATATTTGCGCTCGACGCCGTCTAACCACAGCACCTGGCTGTAGCCCAGCTCATGCGCCTTCATCTGCCCGATCAGGCTGGCCGCGTAGTTGCCGCCGCACTTGATGTAGCCCGTGCCGCCGGGCGTGGCGCGGACGTATTCGTTTTCCACATAAATTTTAACAGGGTTCATCCCCTCGGCGTAATACGCACCCGAAGGCGAGGCGATGATGATAAACTGGTACGTCGCGCTGGGCTTCACGCCGAGCACCGCCTCGGTGGCGATGGTGAACGGGCGCAGGTACAGGCTGGTGTCCGGCTCGCGCGGCACCCAATCCCTGTCGGCGCTCACAAGCGCTTTGACAGCCTCAACAAAATCCTCGACCGGGATCTCCGGGATGCACAGGCGGCGGTGCGTGCTCTGCATGCGGGCGGCGTTCTTCTCCGGACGGAACAGCAGCACGCGGCCGTCCCCGGCGCGGTACGCCTTCATGCCCTCGAAGCACTCCTGCGCGTAGTGGAACACCAGCGCGGCGGGGTCGAGCGTCAGCGGATGGTACGGCTCGACGCGCGGCGAGTGCCAGCCGCGGCCCTCGGTGTAGTCCATAACAAACATATGGTCGGTGTAAAAACTGCCGAAGCCCAAATTCTTTTCATCGGGCTTTGCCTTCGGCTCATTCGTCCGGATCATTTTAATCTCTTCCATTTTTCTTCCCCTTTTCCCCGGCGCGCCTTGGAAACGGCCCAACACCGCGCGGCCCGGCGCTTTGAGCCGCGCCGCGCTGCCCCTCCGGGAAAGCGCAGCCATTACAATATCTACTATATTAGCGCCTTTATCCGCGTTTTACAAGGGGGATGCGCACATTTTCGCAGGTTTCGCGCGTCTTGCTTTTTTTGGGAATCCGGTATAATATGATTGCATTATAGTCAACACGCTTGAAAACAAATATCTTGTCTTCAGGCGGCGTGCGCCGGCTACAGAATCGGCGGGAAATCGCCGCGGGCGATTTCGCCGGTTGCCCGCGAAGCGGGCGAGGCGAACGCCATAAAAATCAAGTATAATAGCCGCTCTGCGGCTATTATACCATGAGGAAAAGGATGGGGATCTCTTATGCAGCAGCTTCGCGCCGTTTTGTTCGATATGGACGGCCTAATGTTCGACACCGAGCGCCTGTCGGACGAGGTCTGGTGCGCCGTATCGCGCGCGCACGGCTTTGAGATGACGTCGCGGGACGTCTCGCTTTTGCGCGGGCGCAATTACGAGGGCGGGCGCGCCGCGATGCTCGGCCGCTTCGGCGCGGATTTCCCCTATGACGCGCTGGCCGCCGAGGCCGGTGAGCAAATCGGGGCGCGGCTCGAGCGGCGCGTCCCGCTGCGGCCCGGCCTGTTCGAGCTGTTGGACGTGCTGCGCGGCATGGGGTGCGGGATGGCGGTGGCGTCCTCCACACGGAGCGGCCGCGTGCTGCACCATTTGGAGCTGGCCGGGGTGCGGGGCTATTTTTCCGCCGTGATCGGCGGCGAGGCCGTGACGCGCTCGAAGCCCGACCCGGAGATCTTCCTGCGCGCCGCCGCGGCGCTGGGCGCGCCGCCCGCCGCCTGCATGGTGCTGGAGGATTCCTACAACGGCGTGCGCGCGGGCGCGGCGGCGGGCTGCTTTACGGTGATGGTGCCGGATATCGACCCGCCCACGCCCGAGATGGAGTCGCTCGCCGACGCCATCGTGCCCAGCCTTTTGGACGTGATCCCTCTCGCGCGCACCCGCGCGGGGCTGCCGGAGTGAGCGGCGCGGGCGCTGTGCGAAAGCGCTCGGAAAAGCGCCCCTCCCCCCCGGCGCGCCGCCCTCCGCGTTTGGGGCGCGCGGCCGCTTCTTTCCCGCGGGGGGAAGCGCCCGGCGCTCATTTCGGAATTCTGAAAAAAATAAGGCGGGTAAATCGTTATGAAATTGGTATCGTGGAACGTCAACGGCTTTCGCGCCGTGCTCAAAAAGGGCTTTGCAGAGAGCTTCGCGGGCTTTGACGCGGACATCGTCTGCCTTCAGGAGACAAAAATGCAGCCCGGGCAAGCGGAATTTTCGCCGCCGGGCTACCACCAATACTGGTACAGCGCCGAGAAAAAGGGCTATTCCGGCACGGCGGTCTTTACGCGGGCCGAGCCGCTGCGCGTCCAACACGGCCTCGGCATAGACGAGCACGACCACGAGGGCCGCGCCATCACGCTGGAATTCGACGCGTTCTATTTGGTAAACCTCTACGTACCGAACAGCCAGAACGGCCTTGCGCGCCTTGACTACCGCCTGCGGTGGGAGGACGACCTGCGCGCCTACGTGTGCGCGCTCGACAGGGAAAAGCCCGTCGTTCTGTGCGGCGATCTGAACGTGGCGCACGAGGAGATCGATCTGAAAAACCCGAAGCAGAACCTCGGCTCGGCGGGCTTTTCCGACGCCGAGCGCGCGAAGCTGACGGCGCTGCTGGCAAGCGGCTTTGTGGATACGTTCCGCGCGCTGTACCCGGACGCGGCGGGCCGCTATACATGGTGGAGCTACCTGTACAACGCGCGCGCGTCGAACGCGGGCTGGCGCATCGACTATTTCCTTGTCAGCGAGCGGCTGCGGCAAAGCGTAGCCGACGCGCTGATCCTCAGCGACGTCTACGGCTCCGACCACTGCCCCGTCGGGCTGGTCTTGGCTCGATAAAAGGCGCATACCCTTCTGGAAAAGGGGTGCAAACGATCGGAGGAAGCATTATGCTGAATTATCTGCTTGCCGTGCTGCTGGGCGTCCTCGAGGGCGTCACCGAATGGCTGCCCATCTCCAGCACCGGGCACCTGATCCTCGCGGGGGAATTCCTGAGGATGGAGGCGTCGGACGCCTTTTTGGAAATGTTCGACGTCGTCATCCAGTTCGGCGCGATCCTCGCGGTGGTCGTCATATTCTGGAACAGGCTGTGGCCGTTTTGCGTCAATCCAAAGGGCAAGGGCTTCGTCGGCCGGTACTGCCGCCGCGACGTGTGGGAAATGTGGTTCCACGTGCTGGCGGCCATCCTGCCCAGCGCGCTGATCGGCCTGCCGCTCGACGACTGGATGACGGAGCACCTGCACAACCCGCTGGTCGTCTCCGCGATGCTGATCCTCTACGGCGTTTTCTTTTTGCTGATGGAGCGCACCGTGGGCCGGCAGCGTCCCGCCGTGCGGCGCATCGGGCAAATCAATTACCGCATGGCGCTGTTCATCGGCGTGTTCCAGCTGCTGGCGCTGGTGCCCGGCACGAGCCGTTCGGGCGCGACGATCCTCGGCGCGATGCTGCTGGGCTGTTCGCGAACAGTCTCGGCGGAATTTACGTTTTATTTGGCCGTGCCCACAATGGCCGGGGCCAGCCTTGTCAAGCTGCTGAAGTTCTTTTTGGAGGGCGGCGGCTTCCATGGCTCGGAGCTGGGCGTGCTGCTCACGGGCTGCGCGGTGGCGTTCGCCGTCTCGCTCGCGTGCATCCGCTTTTTGATGGACTATGTGAAAAAGCACGATTTCAAGGTGTTCGGCTGGTACCGCATCGCGCTGGGCGTCGTCGTGCTGGCGTATTTCTATCTGCTCAAACCCGCGCTCGCGGCGTGATTTTTTGAGCGCCTTCCTTCGTGTTCCGGCAAAAGAAAAATGCCGCCGATTTCACAAATCCGCCACATTCCTACGATATGATATAATTGGAAGCCTTGAAAGCAAGCGCTTTTAGCGGCGGTGAGATAAGAAAACAAGGCATTCGAATTAAGTTTCATTCTTCGGAAATCCGCTGAGCGGCCCCAGCCGCAAGGAAGAGAAGCGCGGGAATACTTTGTGTATTCCAAGCTTTTCTGACACAGCGGATGGGGCCGCCCAGTTAGAATTTCCGGCTTTGTTTTCTTATGGAACCGCCGCATTCGGGGCGCGGCATTTTATGCCGCGCCGGACGGCGGCGGGCTCGCTTTCAGGCGTGCCGGCCGCGATCAGGCGGAAATTGGGATGGAGCCGCGGAAGGGAAGGTGTCCTGTATGGCGAAAATATTGATCGTGGATGACGAGCCCCGCATCCGGGAGCTGATCCGCACCCATTTGGAGCACGCGGGCTTCTCGTGCGAGGAGGCGGGCGACGGATCGGCCGCGCTGGCGTCGATGGAGGCCTGCGCGCCCGATTTGGTGCTACTCGATTTGATGATGCCGTTCATGGACGGCATGACATGCCTGCGGGAAATGCGGCGGCGCAGGCTGGAAACACCCGTCATTATCCTGACGGCGCGGGGCGAGGAATATGACCGTGTGGCCGGGCTGGAGAGCGGCGCGGACGATTATGTCGTCAAACCGTTCAGCCCGCGCGAGCTGACCGCGCGCGTCAAGGCGGTGCTGGCGCGCACCCTGCCCAAGGAGCGCGGCACGGGCGGTCGCTATGTGTTCGGCGAACTGGTGATCGACGCGGCCTCGCACAGCGTCACCGTCGCGGGGCTCGAGGCCCCGCTGACGCCCAAGGAATTTGACCTGCTGCTGTTCTTGGCCGCGAACCGGGGCGTGGCGCTCTCGCGCGAGCGCATTCTACAAAAGGTGTGGAATTACGATTATTACGGCGAGGACCGCACCGTGGATACGCATATTAAAATGCTGCGCGGCCATTTGGGCGCCTGCCGGGATTATATCGTCACCGTATGGGGCGTGGGGTATAAATTCGACCCGGATACGCAGACGGGCACGCGATGAGGCGCGCGGACAACAAGCCGTCTGAAAAACAAGGCGGACGCACAATGGGCCAAGGCTCCGGGCGGACGCGACTTTTCGGACAGTTTGACAGCCACCGGCGGGGCATCGCGCGGAAGCTGACGGCGTTCGTTTTGCTGCTGTGTACGGTGCTGCTGGCGCTGGTGACGCTGCTGAGCGTCCAGCTGCTGGAGCCGCTGTACAACCGCCGCGTGCTGGCGGAGCTGAACCACGCGGCGGACCGGTACGCCGCCATTCTGCAAAAATACGATACGATCGTCACCTATGACGAAAACGGCGGCAGCGTCATCAACAGCGGCCTAATGGACGAGATGCTCGCGAGCCGCGATCTTTTGACGGGCAAATGCCTCGACATCGCGGATACCTCGTGCCGCCTGGTGATCGGCAGCCACCAGCTGCAGAATGGACAGTGCCTGCTGCACCCGCTGCGCGTAAGCGCCGCCATTTTCGGCGAGCCGGAGCCCAAGTGGGACAGCATGGCCGCCGTCAATCTGCGCGCGACGGTTTTCGTCGAGGGCGATATGGATTTCATCCTGCCGGACGACGACGTCCTGCCCGGCGTCGAAGCCGGCGGTTCGGCCCGCCAGATGGTCGTGTGCCGCAATGTGGAGGGGCGCTATTCACTGATCCTCTCGACGGATTTGGAGCGCGTGGGACAGGCGTCGGAGGTAATCCGCACACAGATGCCGCTCATCGCCGTTCTGCTGCTGGCAATCAGCGTGGTGGCGGCCATATGGCTCAGCCGCTGGTTCACGCGGCCGATCCTCGCAGTTTCAAGCGCCGCGCGGGAGATGGCGAAGGGCAATTATGCCGTACGCGTCACGCCGTGCACAAATGACGAGCTGGGCGCCCTCGCCGAGGATTTCAACGCGATGGCGCGCGAGGTGGAGCGCGCCGCCGAGGCGCAGCGCGACCTGATCGCCAATGTCAGCCACGACCTGCGCACGCCGCTGACGCTCATCAAAGGCTACGCGGAAACCGTGCGCGACCTGACGGGCGACGACTCGGAAAAGCGCGGCGCGCAGCTCTCAGTGATCGTGGACGAGGTTGACCGGCTCTCCGCGCTGGTCAACAGCGTGATGGAGCTGTCGCGCTATTCCTCGGGCGCGGAAAAGCCGAGGCTTGTCCGCTTTGACCTCGCCCAGCTGTGCGAGGAGGCCGCGAGCCGCTATGAAAACGTCTGCGAGCAGAACGGCTATACGCTCGAGGTGGATGCGGACGAGCCGTGCCCCGTGACGGCGGACCCTGACGGCATGAGCCGCGTGGTGCATAACCTTTTGGCGAACGCGCTGCACCACGTCGGGCCGGACGGCTGGCTGGCGGTGCGCGCAAAGCCCGAGGCGGACGGCGCGGTGCGCGTCGAGGTCGAGGACCACGGCGCGGGCATCCCGAAGGAGGATCTGTCGCGCTTGTTCGATAAGTATTACCGCTCCCGCGCGGATGCAGGCAAAACGGGCACGGGGCTGGGCCTCTCGATCACCAAGGCCATCCTGATCCAGCACGGCTTCGCCTTCGGCGTGAACAGCGAGCCGGGCAAGGGCAGCACCTTCTGGTTTGTCACGCGGGAGCCGGACGAATAGGCGGTTCAGAGCCTTTGAGGGACACCAAACGCACGTCAGAACGGACTTCACTTTGTTCAAAACGGGCAATGCCTATAATCGATACACTTGAAAAGAAGTACTTTTCGAGGCGCGGCATGATATAGTAGAGGAGAGTCGAACCCACGTCGGTTTTGCCGCGCGGAAATCGCCCTCGGCGATTTCCTGTCGATTCAATAGTCAGCACGCACGCTCCGCGTGCGGCGCGCAAAGCGCGCTACTTGAAAACAAAATACTTGTTTTCAAGTATGCTGACTGTATAATGCCAGTAGGCCGCAGCCGTGAACGGCTGCGGCCTACTGCTCATGTCCGTGCAGGCAAACAGATTTTTATTTCTTCTTCCACCGTCTTCAGGCTCTCGGACGGGCTCAGTCCGCGCCGCGCTCCGGCCCGGCGCGGCGCAGCCGTTCGCGCAGGGACGCGATAGCGGCGATGATGCGATCCTGAAACAGCACGCACAGAGCCGCGATCAGCCCGGTGCCCACCGCGACCGCCAAGCTGACCTTCCAGCTGCCCGCCGCGAACTGGCTGCCAACAAAGGTGCTCGACAAAATGGATGGGATACGGCCCATCGTGGCTAACAGCAGGAAGGTGAACGGCTTCATGGGCAGGAACGGCCCCAAATAGATCAACGCGTCCTTCGGCGTGCCGGGGATGAAAAACAGCAGGAACAGGAACAGCTTCACATGCGCCTCGTCCCGTAGAAAGCGGTATTTGGACAGAATCGCCGGGTCGATCGAGCGCGCGCCCGCCGCGCGGACGCAGTAATAAATCGCCATGCTGGAGACGGCGATGCCCAGCAGGCACAGCGCCAGCCCGCCCCAGGTGCCGTATAAAAGGCCCGCCATCAGCTCTACCGGCTCCCCGGGCAGCACCGCGACGACCACCTGCAGGATCTGCAGGCCCAAAAACGCGAGCACTCCGATAAAGCCGCCGTCATGGACATAGGCGATGAACGCGTCGCGGGCGTCCTTGCGCGTCAGCACCGCCCAAATTTCGTTTCGATAAGTAAGGCCGAAGCCGGCCAGAGCGAGCAGCAGCGTCGCGCTGAGCACGGCGCCCGCGTATTTCTTCAGTGTTTTCATGGCGTATCGCACCTCGTTTTCCCGCGCGGCGGATCATCCCGCCGCGCGCTCCGCCCCATCCGGTAAGTGCTGAATAAATCGGAGTGTGCCATCGGCCGCGGTTGGAACGCGCGGCCGATGCTTCCCCGCGAGAATATGCGGGGTCGCGAAGCGGCGGGCAAATTTTTCCTACGGCCTAAGAGCCGCCGCTGCGTGCGCTACGATTTGTTCAGTGCTTACTCCGAGGACCACGGCTCCGTCAGCGCCGGGCCTTCGGATGGGGCGGGGCTTTCCGTATATTCCTCCAGCGTGCCGCCGGATCGCATAATGTCCGCGGCGGCTTGCTTACCTACATAACGATAGTGCCACGGTTCATACGTCACACCCGTGATATTTTCTTTTTCCTTTGGATAGCGCAGGATAAACCCATATTCGGCACAATGCGCGAGGAGCCACTCGAACTCGGGCGTCGTGTCGAAATCCGCCGTCAGGTCATTGTGATGGGCGTACCAATCCGCCGAGACAAGATCGGCCGCGAGGCCCGTGTTGTGCTCCGACGTGCCGGGGCGCGCCACCCACATGGCGGCCTGGCGCTCGGCCTCGGCCTGGTCGAAGCCTTCGGCTAAAAAGGCGTTTGTCTTGCGCCGGAAGAGCGCCGTCTGGCGCTCGACGCTGCGATAGCCCGACACTAAGTAGAGCTTGCAGCCGGCGGCCTCGGCGTCCGCGAGCAGCGCCTCCAAATCGGGCGCGGCGCGCTTGTCAAACGGGCGCTCGTCATAGCCGGTGATATTTACCGTCTCCACCGTAAAATTTTCCGGAAGCGGGTTCTGGGCGTTGACAAGGCGCGTCATCCACGCGTCGCCGTCCGCCGGGGCCGCGGCGGCAGCCGCGGCCGAAGCAGAGCCCGACGAAGAGGAGGACGCGCCTGAACCCGAGGATGCGCCCGAACCGGACGGGGCCATTTCAGAACCCGCGCCCGAGGAGGACGCGCCGCCCATCGGGGCGGAGCCCGTCATATCGCTCATATCGTCGCGGATCGCGTCGGACAAATCCCCCATCAAGCCGGAGGAACCGCCCGAAAGGGTTCCCGACGAGCCGCCCGTCATGCCGGAGGAGCCGCCCGAAGACCCCGCGCCGGACATTCCGCCCGACGCGCCGCCGGAAACCGCCCCGCGGCTTTGGCTCTGGGAGGGCGTCTGCGCGGCGGAATCGCCCCGGCTGCCCCAGCAGCCGGTAAGCAGCGCCGCGGCAAGCGTCAGTGAAACGAACAGGATCCATGCTTTTTTCGGCAACATACAAACACCCTTTCGCCCGCCCGGCCCACCGGTTTCATCCGGGCTCCCGTTGGCGGACGGCAAAGGCGTCCGCCAGCGGGATGCCGAAGCACGGCGCGGGCGGTTATTGTAAATTGCCGGTCAGGGTCATAATAGCAGCGAGCGCCGCAAGGGGCGCTGTTTCGCACCGCAGGATGCGCGGGCCAAGGCTGATGGCCGCGCACCCCGCCGCGCGGGCGGCGTCGGCCTCCTCGGGGGAAAAGCCGCCCTCGCTGCCGGTAATGACGCCGATGCGCTTTGCACCGCCCAACCGGCTATGTAACGGCTCGCCCCCGCCCTCGTAGCAAAAAAGCGCCGCGTCATTTTGCGCGGCGTCGGTTAACATCCGCGAAAAGTCCATCGGCAGCGCGACGTCGGGCACCGCGCCGCGCCCGCTCTGCTTCGCGGCCTCCAGCGCGACACGCCGGTAGCGCTCGTTCTTCTGCTCCTCTTTTTTCGGCGCGGCTACGCAATACCGGCTGAAGAAGGGCACGACGCGCGACGCGCCCAGCTCAACAGCCTTCTGGATGATGAGCTCCAGCTTATCTTGCTTGGGATAGCCTATGTATAGCGTAACCAAAATGTTCGCCTCCGATACGCTCGGCGCGCAGGAAACGATTTCCAGCTCGACCAAGTCGGGCCCGACGGCGCGCACGGCGCAGGCGTAGTCTGTCCCGCGCCCGTCGCACAGCGTCACGGCCTCACCGGGCCGCGCGCGCATGACGCGGCCCAAATGGTGCGCGTCCGCCCCGCGCAGGAACGCGGATTTTCCGAATATTTCCGTGGTAAAATAGCGATGCGGCATGGCTTTCCTCCGCTTGAAACTTTCGGTTCATTGCAGATCCTTAAAAAAAGACGCTTACAGGCTTTCGGATCCTCCTGTAAACGTCGCTTGACAAGAACGAAAAACGTTTTTTGACAATACCCGCATCAGCGGCCGCGCAGGCGGCTATTCCGCTAGCGCGCAGAGCCGGGCGAGGATCGCTTCGCGGTACTCCGTGTGATGCGGCATGCCGCCGCCTACGCCGCCGAGCTTCGGCAGCTGAAGCTTGAGAAAATCGCCGTTTTTCAGCGTGACGGAGCAATTTACCGCGCCGAAAACGGCGTTTTTCAGCTCGCAGCGCTCGATCTCGGAAAACGGGAAGCAGGCGCCCACGTCCTCGGCCACGGTTTTGCGCAGATCCGGGACGCGGTAAAACGCATTCAGATATTTGCGCTCCTCGCATTCGGCCACGACCATACAACGCTCGGTGACGCCGACATAGACGTCGAAGCGCGACGTCTTTTTCCGGTTGACCTGAAGCGTTACGCCGTGAACGGCGGCGGAGAGCGTCTCCCCCTCGGGGACGCATTCTCCCAAAACGCGCAGCATGTTTTCCTCGTCAAAAATTCCGGCCATCCAAATCCCTTCCTTTCCGTTTTTTCAGGCGTCCTTGTCCCACGCGCGCGAGGCGTCGGCCGCGCGGCGCACCATCGCGGCCAGCTCCTCCAAGCTACCGAATTTTTGCGTCGGCCACAAAAAGCGGCAAAAGCGCACACGGACCGTGTCGCCATATATATCGCCCGAAAAATCGGGGATGAAAGTCTCGCAGGTAACGCCCGCGCCGCCACTCTCGACGGAGGGGCGCGTACCCAGCCCCGTTGCCCCGGGCAGCCAGCGCCCGTTCAGCAGCACCCGGGTGACATACACGCCCTGCCGGGGCAGCAGCATTCCGTCCGGATATACCTGATTGATCGTCGGAAAGCCCAGCGCGGTGCCCAGCCGTTTACCGTGGCGCACAGGCAGATCGATGCCGTACGCCTCGCCCAGCAGGGCGTTCGCCGTCTCGACATCCCCCTCCGTCAGGCAGGCGCGGATGCGCGACGAGGACACCGGCGCGCCGTCCCGCTCCGTCAGCGGCAGGCTCTCCATCGCAACGCCGTGCCGCGCACACAGGCGGCGCAGCGTTTCCGCGTCGCCCGCGCGCCCTCTGCCGAAGGTGAAGTTTTCCCCGCAGAATACGGCTCGCGCGCCAAGGCGTTCAATCAGGACATCTCGGACAAATTCCTCCGGCGAGAGCGCGCAGAACGCCTCGAACGGGGGGCAGATATAGTGGCCGATGCCCAGCGCGGCGATCCGGCGCAGCTTTTCGCCGGGCGTCAGAATGGCCTTGCCCTTGACGGCGCGGCCCTCGGGCGGCGAGAACGTAAACACCGCGCTGCCGCAGCCCAGCGCGCAGGCGCGCTCGACGGCGTGCGCCAAAACAAGGCGGTGCCCGACATGGACACCGTCGAAGTAGCCCAGCGCCACACAGACACCGGACGCGGTTTTCAGCTTTTCCAGCGTGTCATAGCGCCGTGCCGCCGTTTCTGCGAGGGCAGCAAAGCCGGCGGGGCTCCGGCTCCCGCCATCCTTGGGGGCGGACGCGCCGTCCCCCCGCCCGGGCTTTTTCCGATCCCGTTTGATTTCCGTCATTTTCTAACTCCTCGCGCAGAACAGCTTTTCTACGGTCAGAACGTGCTTTTCCACATGGCAGACGCCTAAAAATTCGCCCGCGCACAGCGCGCGGTACCGCCCGTCGCGGGCGGGAAAACGGTAGGTGGGCGCGCCGTTGATCAGCCTCCGGCGCGTTTCCTCATTGACCTTGACGGCCGGCAGCTCGCTGAATACACTTTCCACACTAAGCATCATGCTCTCCAGCGCACCGGCCTCCTTCGCGCTCTGCAGCTGCTCGAGCGTGTGGGACATATCCAGCGTATACGGGCCCGAGGCGCTACGCCGCAGCGCCGCCATTGTGGCGGGCACGCCCAGCGCGCGGCCGATGTCCTCCAGCAGGACGCGCACATACACGCCCTTGCTGCAGTGGATGTGCAGGCGGTAAGCGTTCCGCGCGGGGCTGTTCTCCAGCGTCAGGCTGTAGACGGAGATCGGGCGGGGCGCACGCTCCACGGTTTTGCCCGCGCGCGCGGCCTTGTACAGCGGCTGCCCATTTACCTTGACCGCCGAATACATCGGCGGGATCTGCGTCAGATCGCCGACAAAATTCGGCAGCATGGCCGCCACCGCCGCGGCGTCCACCGCCGCCGGGACAGCCGCCTGCTCCACGGTCCGGCCGGTGATGTCGCCGGTGTCGGTGCGCAGGCCCAGCTGCATCAGCGCGGTATAGGTCTTGTCCACGCGCAGCTGCATATCCACGGCCTTGGTGGCTTCGCCAACAAAAACAGGCAGCACGCCGGTCGCCATCGGATCCAGCGTGCCGCCGTGCCCGATGCGCCGTGTGCCGCAGATGCCCCGCAGCTTCGCGTCCACGTCGAAGGAGGTGAAGCCCTCCGGTTTATCGACGACGATTATTCCTTGCATAAAGCTTTTTCCACCTCGGTCAAAAGCGCCGATTTCGCGTTGTCAAGGCTGCCCAGCAGCTCACAGCCCGCGGCTTGTCTGTGCCCGCCGCCGCCGAGATGGGCGCAGATCTCCGCCGCGTCCACCTCCGGCACGGTGCGGACGCTTACCTTATAGCTGCCCGCCGGCTGCTGGCGGATCGTAATGCCCACCTGCACGCCCTCGATGTTGCGCGGCAGGCTGGTGATGCCCTCGATATCGGTGGTGTCCGCGCCGGTCTGGGCAATCTGTTCCTTTGTCAGGAAGATCGTCGCGCAGCGTCCGCCGAAGCTGTACTCAAGGCTCTCCAGCGCGAGGCGCTCGATGGCAAGGCGGCTGCGGCTCTTGCTCTCAAACAAAATGCCGTTCAGCTGGATGAGGCTCGCGCCCGCGGCGATCAGCTTCGCCGCGATTTCGTGCGTGCGCGCCGTCGTGTTGGAAAAGCGGAAACAGCCCGTATCGGTGGACAGCCCGGTGTACAGGCAGTCCGCGATGGTGGGCGTGATGTCGACGCCCGCCGCCGAAAGCAGCTCATAGACAATCTCCGCCGTGGCGGCCGCGTCGCCGTCCAGCAGCATGCAGTCGGCATAGCCCGCGTTGGACGGATGATGGTCGATGCAAAGATCGATGTTTTTCGTATACGCGGCGATGGCGTCGCCGAACAGCTGGATCCCCGCCACGTCGACGGCCACCGTATAGCCGGGCGTGAACTGGCCCGTATACAGCCCGATGTCCATGTAACCGTACCGCGCGGGGATTGGGTCGGCGCACAGCACGGCCGCCGTCTTGCCCAGGCCCGTCAGGGCGTGGTATAGCGCCGCCGCGCTGCCGACGGTGTCCCCGTCCGGGTTTTTGTGGCAGATCAGTAGAATGTTTTCCGCCTTCAGCAGACGGCTCAGGGCCGCCGCGATGTCCAAAATCTCGCTCATAACCGCTCCTCACTTGTCAAGTAAACACGAAACCGACCGCCGCGCTCCGGCCATCGGCGGCGGCGCCAAAGCGCCATCGCCGCCGCGCTCGAAAAAAGCTCTTTCGACGCGCGGCACGATACGCCGCGCCTCCCGCCCCCCGCCGGAGCTGCGGATCAGCCCTTTTCGCCGTCCAGCTCCGCGATCAGCTCATTGATGTGCGCCGCGTACCGCGCGCCGTCGTCCGCGATAAAGCGGAATTCCGGCGCCTTGCGGATGTGCATGCGCTTCGCAATCTCGCTGCGCACATGCCCGGCGGCGCGGTTCAGCGCGGCGACAGCCTCGGCCGTCGTGTCGGGCGCGCCCATGCGGCTGACATGCACCCGCGCGAGGGAGAGGTCGGGCGCGAGCTCCACGCGCATCACGGTTAAAAAGCCCTGCACGCGCGGGTCCTTCATCGCGCCGATCACGGCGATCAGCTCGCGCTTCATATCCTCGGTCAGGCGCGCCATATTTTTGCTCTGCGGCATAATGCTCCTTCCGGCCGGCCCCGCGGGCCGGCGTCATTGCTCGGTGATTTTCGGCTTGCTCCCGTCGCTCGGGTCCGCCGGGCGTCAGTCGCGGTATTCCTCCATGACGAACGCCTCGAAAATATCCCCCTCCTTAATGTCGGAGAATTTGTCAAGGCCCACACCGCACTCGTATCCCTGCGCGACCTCCTTCACGTCGTCCTTGAAGCGGCGCAGGCTGTCGATCTCGTCCTCGGTGATGACGATGCCATCACGCACCAGGCGGATCTTTGCTGCGCGCGTGATTTTGCCCTCGAGCACATAGCAGCCCGCGATCGTGCCCGCGGAGGAGATCTTGAACACGCTGCGCACCTCGGCGCGACCCAGCTCCACCTCGCGGAACTTGGGCGCGAGCATGCCCTTCATAGCGTCGGTGACGTCGTTGATCGCGTCGTAAATGACGCGGTACATCCGCAGCTCCACCTCGGCCTGCGCGGCCTCCTCCTTGGCGACGGGGTCGGGCCGGACGTTGAAGCCGATGATGATCGCGCCACCCGCGTTGGCGAGCATAACGTCGGATTTATTGATCGCACCCACGCCCGCGTGGATCACGCGCACGCGCACCTCGTCGTTGGAGATTTTTTCGAGGCTCTGCTTCACGGCCTCGGCGCTGCCCTGCACGTCGGCCTTGACGATGATCGCCAGCTCCTTGCGCTCGCCCTCGGCGATCTGGCTGAACAGGTTGTCGAGCGTGACCTTCTTGTACGTGCTGAACTGCTGCTCCTTCTGCTCGGCGGCGCGGCGGTCGGCCAGTTCGCGCGCGAGTTTCTCGTCCTCGACCGCGTCGAACAGATCGCCCGCGGCAGGCACCTCCGTCAGGCCGGTGATCTCGACCGGCATCGAGGGCCCGGCTTCCTTGAGGACATTACCCTGATCGTCGCGCATGACGCGCACACGCCCCACGGACGTGCCCGCGATGACGACGTCGCCCTGATGCAGCGTGCCCTTCTGCACCAAAATCGTGGCCACGGGCCCCTGCCCCTTGTCCAGGCGCGCCTCGACCACGGCGCCCTTGGCGCGGCGGCGGGGGTTGGCCTTCAGCTCCTTGACCTCGGCCACAAGGTTGATGCTTTCGAGCAGGTCGCCGATGCCGTCGCCCGTCAGCGCGGACACCGGCACGCAGATCGTGTCGCCGCCCCACTCCTCGGGCACCAGTTCATACTGCGTCAGCTGCTCCATGACATGGTTGGCGTTCGCGGTCGGCTTATCCATTTTATTGATGGCGACGATGATCGTCGTGTTCGCAGCCTTGGCGTGATTGATGGATTCAACGGTCTGCGGCATGATGCCGTCGTCCGCCGCCACCACCAGCACGGCGATGTCCGTCAGGTTCGCGCCGCGCGCGCGCATCGAGGTAAACGCCTCGTGGCCCGGCGTGTCGAGGAAGGTGATGGGTTTGCCGTTCATCACCACCTGATACGCGCCGATGTGCTGCGTGATACCCCCGGCCTCGCCCTCGGTGACGCGCGTCTTGCGGATAGCGTCGAGGATGGACGTCTTGCCGTGGTCGACGTGGCCCATGACCACGACGACGGGCGGGCGCTCCTCCAGATCCTCGGCCTTGTCCTCGTCCACCTCAAACAGGCGCTCCTCGATCGTGATATGCACCTCGTGCTCCACCTTCGCGCCGAGCTCCTCGGCCACGAGGCTGGCGGTGTCGAAATCGACCGTCTCGGAGATGGCGGCCATCACGCCGAGGCCCATCAGCTTTTTGATGACCTGCGCGACGTTCACCTTCAGGCGGCTCGCAAGCTCGCCGACCGTGATCTCGTCGGGGATGGACACCTTGAGCTGCGCCTTGCGCGCCTTCTCCAGCTGGATACGCTGCAGGCGCTCGGCCTCGGTCTCGCGCTTTTTCTGGAACGGCTGCTGGCGGCGGTTGTTGCGCCCGGTGAATTTCTGCTTGTTGCCCGCAGGCGTGGGCTTGCGGCGGTTCTCGACATTTTTGGTCGAGGCCAGCTCCGTATATTTTTCGTTGAATTTGTCGAGATTGACGTCCGTCGTGCGCGTGTCCACCGTGACGGTGACGACCTCGCGCTTCGCGGGCGCGGGCTTCGCGGCCTTTTCGGGCTTCGCGGGGCGGATGCGGTCGCGGCGCTTGGCTGGCCCGGCCGCGACCACGGTGCCGTCGGCCTTTTTCAGCACGTCTTTCTCGGCCACCTTAGGCGCGGGCGCGCTGGCCAAATACGCGTCGAGGCTCTCCTCGGCGCGCGCCTGCGTGTAGTGCTCGAACACATGGTTCAGCTCTGCCTCGCTCAGCGGGGAGGTGTGTTTTTTCGCCTCGCCCGTCAGCGCGCCGAGCAGCTCGATGATTTCTTTATTTTGGACGCCGAGATCCTTCGCGACGTCTCCAAGCTTGTATTTGATGGTTACTGGCATGGACGTTCCTCCTTATCAAACTGTCTAAAAAGTCGCGTCTGCCAAGAACTTCGGCAAATTGTTCCCTCAGATTTCACAAAAATGCTCGTTAAGGCACAAAGCCTTGCCTGCGCTTTTTGTTTCATCTGATGCAAAATTTGCTCTCGTCTTGCGCATCCGCTTTGTTTTTAGACAGTTTCTTATGCTCGGCCTGCGTATCGGCCGATCGCTTTGAATCCGGCCCTCCGTCGGGCGGCGGCAGATTCTTTTTGCAGAGCTTCGCGAGCTCCGGGTCGGTGACGGCAAACACGCCGGCGGGCTTTTTGCAGATGGGGGCCAGCGCGGCCTGCGTTTCGGCCAGCGCGTACAGCGGGACTCCCTGCGCCTCGCAGAAATAACCCACACGCCGGCGCGTGCCCTCGGAAAGATCCCCCGCGCACAGCACAAGCTGCGCGCTCCCCTTGAAAACGCTGTCCTTCACCGCGTCGAAGCCCGTAACGAGCGCCCCGGCCTTGCGGCACAGGGACAGCGCGAAAACAATGTTGCCCGGCATCCGTCTCTCCCTTCTCAAGACGCCTGAAAAGCCGCATCTGCTCCAGTAACCACTGAATCCATCGCCGCGCGCACCGGTCGCGGTTGGAACGCGTCGCCGATGCGCACACTGCGATTTGTTCAGGGCTTACTCAAGCGCCTCGGCCGCTTCGGCCTCGGCCCGCGTGATCTCCGCGGTCATGGCGTCGTAGACGTCCTCCGGGATGCTCACCTCCAGCGCGCGCTCGATGCGCTTTGCCTTGCGCGCCTTGGCAAGGCACGCGGCGCGGGGGCACACGTACGCGCCGCGCCCGGGCTTTTTGCCCGTCAGATCCAGCGAGACCGCACCGTCCGCCGCGCGCACCACACGCACCAGTTCGCGCTTGGGCCTGCTCTCGCCGCAGCCGCTGCATCGCCGCAGCGGGATCTTCCTTGGCTTCATACGCGTTTCCTCCTTCGCTTGGACCCGGTTATTCCGCCTCGGCTGCGGATGCATCCTCCGGCGCTTCGGCGGGCTTCTCCGGCGCTTTTTTTACCGGCGGCTCCTCGCCGTAATAGCCGCTCTCGGGCCGGATGTCGATGTTGTAGCCCGTCAGGCGGGCGCACAGGCGGGCGTTCTGCCCCTTGTTGCCGATGGCCAGTGAGAGCTGGTGGTCGGGCACGGTGACGCGGCACGACCGCGTCTCGCCCTCCAAAAGCTCCACGCCCACGACGGTGGCCGGGCTGAGCGCCGCGCTGATAAACTGGGCGGGATCCTCACTCCAGCGGACGATGTCGATCTTTTCGCCGCCGAGCTCTTCGACGATCTTCGCCACGCGCTGCCCGCGCGGGCCGATGCACGCGCCCACAGGGTCGACGTTTTCGTCCCGGCTGTAGGCGGCCAGCTTTGTGCGCGCCCCGGCCTCGCGGCTGATGGCCTTGATCTCGACGGTGCCGTCGAAGATTTCGGGTACCTCCATTTCAAACATACGCTTGACAAGGCCCGGATGTGTGCGGCTGATCATCATGCGCGGGCCGCGCTCGCCCTCAATGACGTCCACGACGTAGACCTTGACATGCTGGCCCTCGGTGAACTGCTCGCCCGCCACCTGCTCGGAACGCGGCAGCGTGGCCACACCGCCCTTGCCTAATTCTAATGTCACGACGCCGCGCTCGGGGTCAATATTGGTGACGACGGCCGAAATGATCTCGTGCGATTTCGACTGCATTTCAGCGAACATCTGGCTGCGCTCGGCCTCCTTCAGGCCCTGGCGGATAACGTGCTTGGCCGTCTGCGCGGCGATGCGGCCGAAGTCCTTCGTTTTCAGCGGGATGGCGTATTCGTCGCCCGGCTGGTAGCTTTTCTTTTTCTGGCGCGCCTCCTCGAGCGAGATCTGCGTGCTGGGGTTCTCGACCTCCTCGGCGACGGTCTTGAGCAGCGAAACGCTGAATTGGCCGATCGACGGGTCGATCAAAACGCTGACGTTCTCGTCCTCGACGTTATAGTCCTTTTTCACGGCGATTACAATCGCGTTTTTAATTTTTTCCAGCAGGTAATCGGCGGGCAGGCCGCGTTCTTTTTCCAGCATGGACAGCGCTTCAAAAAATTCGGCGTTCATTTTTCCTATCATCCATTCTATTATTTATTTGGAAAGCCTTTCCGCACGGGCCCTTCGGACGGCCCCGCGTGGGGAAACGCTCTGATTCGGCGCTGGCCTCAGCAGGGAAGGTCCTCGTCGTCGCACAGTTTGAAATAGCTGGCGTCCTTTTCCTCGACGGCGGCCTGTCCGCCGCCGTCGAGCCCGAGCAGCACGCGGGAACCCTCCTTGCCGAGGAGCGTCCCCGCCACGTCGCGCACACCGCGCCCGTCCGGGCGGATGAGGTGCGCGCAAACCTTTTGCCCGCGCAGCGCCTCAAAGTGCGCATCCCGCGTCAGGCGGCGGCCAAGCCCCGGGCTGCCGACCTCGAGAAAATAGCTTTGGTCGATGGGGTCGGCCGCGTCCAGAATCGGGTTGATCGCGTGCGTGGCGGCCTCGCAGGCGTCGAGATCGAGCGGCTCGTTCCGGTCGATATAAACGCGCAGGAACCAGTCCGGCCCTTCCTTTTCAAAGCGGACGTCCCACACGCGCAGGCCCAGCTCCGCCAGAGCGGGCGAGACCAAAGCCTCCACTTCGGCGGCGGTCGAGCCGCCCTTGCCGTTTGCCATCAAAACCCTCCCAATATGAAGGAAAGAGCGGGCCGCCCGGCCCACTCTTTCATCCATTCAGTATCGTACAATATATACATTACCACAGTTTTGACCAATATGCAAGAGGAAATTTCGAGATAATCGGAGAATCCGCGGGCAAAATGACCCCGCAGTCCCCCAATTGTCCCGAATGTGCGCGCCTACGGCTGCTCCTGCGCGCTTTCCCGGTACGCCCTCGGCCCCGATTCATACAGATTGCCGCCCGCGCTGTCGATAGCGACGGTCAGCGGCAGGCCGCGCACGACAAGGCGGCGCACGGCCTCGCTGCCGAGCTCCGGCCAGCAGACGAGCTCCGCGCTTTCGACGCACGAGGCGATCAGCGCGCCCGCGCCGCCGATGGCGGCAAAGTACACCGCGCCTGTCTCCTTCATCGCGTCCACGACCGCGGCGTCGCGCGCGCCCTTGCCGATCATCCCCGCGAGGCCCAGGCGCAGCAGCGTGGGTGCGTAGGCGTCCATGCGGCCGCTCGTCGTCGGCCCCACCGAGCCGATC
>CANRZX010000002.1 GCA_947644575.1 uncultured Clostridia bacterium
CGCCGAGGCGGCCAGCCTCGCGGCGGCCAGCGCGGCAGGCGTCTCCACCGGCACGCCGCAGCCGCACGCGGGCATCGGCCCCGCTTTGGCTGAAAACACGGCCTACACGCCGCCTTCGGCCGCTCTGCTGGCGCTGCCCGAATCCGGGCGCGTGGATATGCGCTACTTCGACGACGCGCTGTTTATCGGCGATTCGCTCACGCGCGGCTTTCAGGAATACGCCAGCGGCATCCCGGGCGCGAAATACGCCGCCTATATCGGCGTCGGGCCGCGCCAGTTCATGGAGGGCCTTGTGCAGAACCGCGCCGGCGAGCAGGTAGCGGCCATCGACGAGATCCTTGCCGCCGCGCCCAAAAAGGTCTATCTGCTGCTGGGGACAAATTCGATGGCTACGCTGTCGGACGAAGCGTTTTTGAAATATTATGAGGACCTGCTCGATTTTCTGATGCCGCAGCTCCCTTCGGACACCGTCTACTATCTGCAGGCGATCCCGCCCGTGACGGCGGCGAAAATGGAGTCGGACGAGAATTTTTCCCTTGCGCGCATCCGCGGCCTGAACGAAAGTCTCGCGGGGCTCGCTTATCGAAAAGGGATGTATTTTTTGGACTTGTTCTCGGCGCTCGCGGACGAAACGGGCGCGCTGCGCGCGGACATCGCCTCGGGCGAAATCCATCTGAACGATTCCGGCTACAGCCTGTGGCGGGAATTCCTCATCACGCACACGGCCTACCGGAAGGAGAATCCCTATTTGCCCGGTTCCCCCTATTACGTAACTGCTGGGTGATGCCGGGCGCCCGGCGCGATTTCATCCGCCGCGCGGCATCCGCAGCGTTCAAAGGAGACTATCTTGACAAAGCGCACCAATCGACAATTTCAAAAGAAGCGGCGCGTCCGGACGCTGGCTGTCCATGCCGGGCTGGGCGTGACAATGGCCGCGCTGGCCGCCGGCGTCGGCTATGCCTCGCTACGCATCGTGCAAGGGCAGCCTCTGCTGCCCGCTTTGCCCTCGCTGAGGGGCTTTCCGCCGTTTTCACAGCCCGCGCAGCCGTCCTCGCTGTCCGGTGTCGAGGCACGGCTGGACGGCGGCTTTTCCGCAGCCGCCGGAGGGGAGGCCGCGCTGGCCGCGCTGGCCCCGCTTCCCGCCGAAGCGCAAACGCTTTCCGCCGTGTGGAACACCGCCGCCCCGCTCGCGCAGGCCTCCCCCACCGTCGGCGACACCCGCCTGCTGGCCGTGCCGGAAAACGGGCGCGTGTCCGACGATTATTTCCGCGACGCGCTGTTCATCGGCGATTCCGTCACGCAGGGCTTTGGCTGGTACGCGGATTACAAGGATTGGATGCGTGTCTGCGCCTATAAGGGCGTCAATCCGCAGCAGATCCTGCAAAACTTAGTGGGACGCCGGGCGGACGGCGTGACGCAGATCGAAATGTGGGACGACATCAACGTCCAGCAGGATGTGGAGAATATTTACATCCTGCTCGGCGCGAACGCGCTGCTGCAGCAGTCGGATGAGGCCTTTTTGAAATATTACGGCGATTTGCTGGATAAGCTGCGCGAGCGCTTTCCCGAAACACCCATCTATGTCCAGAGCCTCACGCCGACGACGCAGGAATATGGGCAGAAAAAGCCCGCGCTGGCGCGCGACCATCTGCGCGCCGTCAACGAGGCCGTCGCGCGGCTGACGCTCAGCCGAGGGATGTATTATGTCGACCTGTGGGAGGCCCTCGCCGACGGGGACGGCTATCTGCGGGCAGACCTGTCCGGAGACGGCCTGCACCTGCTTGACGGCAGCAAGTACCGCGTGTGGCTGGACTATTTGGCGACGCACACCGTATACAGCGCGCACAACGCGCAGTTCGCGCAGCCGGACGGCGGCGCGTACAGCTAAACCGGCGCGGAAAACAATCCGTTCTTACCTAAGGGAGGATGTCCTTTGGCAAAAGCAAAAGCGAGGACAAAAACAAAAAAGGCGCGGAGCTACCAATCGCAGCAGCGGCGGCGGCGCAGCCGGGCCATGCTGACACAGGGGTGCCTCGGCGTGCTGATCGTGGCGCTGCTGTTCGGCATCTCCTACGCGTGCGTGCGCATTGTCCACGGGCAGCCCGTCCTGCCCGTATCCGCCGCTCCGGTGGGCGCGCCGGACGGAGCCTCCGCGCCGCAAAGCGCGCCCGTGCCGCAGGCGCCGTCTGAGCCGCAGGCTTCCTCCGCCCCGGACGGCGCGCAGGCGGTGCTTGGCCCCGCACAGCCGCAGGCGCCCGCGCTTCAGGCGTGGAACACCGCCGCTTTGCAGGAGCGCACGCTGCCCTGCGACCTTTCCGAGAGCGATTCGCGCATGCTCGCTGTGCCGGAAAACGGCCGCCTGAGCAGCGAATATTTTCGAACCGCGATGTTCGTCGGCGATTCGCTCTCGCAGGGCTTCGCCCTGTACGAACCGACGCGCGGCGTCGCCACGGTCTGTGCCTATAAAAGCACCAGTCCGAATCAGGTGCTGCAAAACTTTGTAGGGCAGCGGCCGGACGGCTCGCGCATCGAAATGTGGGACGATATTAAAATCCAGAACCCGAGCAATATTTACGTCCTGTACGGCACAAACGCGCTGATCTCGCAGTCGGACGAAGCGTTCTTAAAATATTACGGCGATTTGCTGGATAAGCTGCGCGAGCGCTTTCCCAACGTGCCGATCTATGTGCAGAGCATTACGCCCACCACCGCCGCGCAGGGCGCAAAGCAGCCCCCACTGGAAAACGGCCACATCCGCGCTGTCAACGAGGCCATCGCGCGCATGGCCACCGAAAAGGGCCTGTATTATCTGAACGCGCAGGAAGCGCTGACAGACGCCGACGGCAACCTGCGCGCCGACTACACTGGCACGGTAGACGGCATCCACATGAACCCGACGGGCTACGCCGCGTGGGCGGATTATCTGCTGACGCATACCGTGTACAGCGCCTACAACGCCCAGTTCGTCACCGCCGGCCCCTACGCGTAAAGCAAGCGCTGAATCAAGCGCCGCACACATTTCGGCGGTATATTTTCCTCCTTTTTTATCTGCAAGCCGCCCGTGCGAATATCCGAAATAGCTCTTGTTTTTTCCAGCCCCGTGTGTTATACTATGAGCGCTGCTTTGCAAAGGCGGCGTTACCCGGACGCGGCGCGCGGCGCATCCCTCGCAGGAATACCGGCACGGCGTTCGAGGCATATTTTTGAAACAGAAAGAGGAGTTGCACCATGCAGAACAAGCAAGACATCATCGCATCCTGCCGCCTGAGCGAGAACGACACCGGTTCCCCCGAGGTTCAGGTCGCCCTGCTCACCGCGCGCATCAACCATCTGAACGAGCACCTGAAGGCCAACAAGAACGATAAGCACAGCTATCGCGGCCTTTTGAAAATGGTCGGCCGCCGCCGCAATCTGCTGACCTATCTGCAGAAGAAGGACATCGAACGCTATCGTGCCCTGATCGCAAAGCTTGGCCTGCGCAAGTAAGAAAATCCGGAAAGGCAGGCGGTACAAGGAACCGTCTGCCTTTCCGCGTATTCTGTAGGGCTCAAACCGTCCGAAAAACCGCGTCCACTCTGTTTTCAGGCAGCTTCGGGTGCCGGCCGGGCCTTTTTTCTCCGGCCGCCCGAAACGTCCGCCGCGCCCGCCCGGGCGCGATCATCCGCCGCGGGGTTTTTGTCAAGCTGTCCCGAAGGGCGCGTCCGCCCGTTTGGGATTGTTTGCCGTCCGCGTGTTGTTAGCAATGAATCGAGCGCTTTTTGCCCCAGGCAGGGACGGCGGCATGGCCGCCGGGCCCCGTCCGACAGCGGCCGCGCCCAAGCGAAAAACGCTGGATTTATTGCTAAAACACCGGCCGCCCCGCCTGTTATCAGGAGGTAAAACAAATGGCATTGGAATTCGCGTCCAAGCGGGAGACCTTCCCCAAGTACCGTGTGTTTGAGACCGAGCTGGCCGGCCGTCCGTTCAAGGTCGAGACCGGCAAGATGAGCGGCCTGTCCAATGGGAGTTGCCTGGTCCGCTACGGCGACACCGTCGTTTTGTGCAACGCCACCATGAGCGAAAAACCCCGCGAGGGTATCGACTTCTTCCCGCTCTCCGTCGATTTTGAGGAGAAGCTGTATGCCGTGGGCCGCATCCCGGGCAGCTTCATGCGCCGCGAGGGCCGCCCGGGCGAGAAGGCCATTCTGACGAGCCGCGTCGTCGACCGCCCCATCCGTCCGCTGTTCCCGAAGGATATGCGCAACGACGTCTCCGTTGTCATGACCGTGATGAGCGTCGATCAGGACTGCAGCCCGGAGATCGCCGGCATGATCGGCACGTCGATCGCGCTTTCCATCTCCAACATTCCGTGGAAGGGCCCGATCGCGGGCGTGTTCGTCGGCCTTGTGGACGGTGAGATTGTTGTAAACCCCACCGAGAAGCAGCGCGAGACGAGCGATTTGCAGCTCACCGTCGCCGCCAGCGCCGAAAAGATCGTCATGATCGAGGCGGGCGCGAACGAGGTGGACGAGGCCACCATGCTCAAGGCCATCCACACGGGCGACGACGAGATCCAGAAAATGATCGCGTTCATCAACGGCATTGTGGCCGAGATCGGCAAGCCGAAGATCGAGTTCCAGTCGATGGAGCTCAACCACGACCTGCTTGAGGAGGTCAAGCGCGATTACCTCGACGCGTTCAAGGCCGCGATGGACACCGACGACAAGACGGTGCGCGACGCCCGCCTGCTGCCCATCCGCAGCGAGTTCGAGGAGAAATACGCCGAGCAGTGGGGCGCGGGCGTGATCGAGGAGATCATGTACAAGATGCAGAAGTTCGTCGTACGCCGCTGGCTGCTCGACGAGGGCAAGCGCGTGGACGGGCGCGGCATCAACGAGATCCGCCCGCTGGCCGCCGAGGTCGGCATTTTGCCGCGCGTACACGGCTCCGGCATGTTCACGCGCGGCCAGACGCAGGTGCTCACGGCGGTGACGCTCTCCGGCCTGCGCGACGCGCAGATCATGGACGACCTCTCCACCGAGGCTACCAAGCGCTATATGCACCACTACAACTTCCCGCCGTACTCCGTGGGCGAGGCGCGCGCTCCGCGCAGCCCCGGCCGCCGCGAGATTGGCCACGGCGCGCTCGCCGAGCGCGCGTTGCTGCCCGTGCTGCCCAGCGTGGAGGAATTCCCCTACGCCATCCGCGGCGTGTCCGAGGTGCTCAGCTCCAACGGCTCCACCAGCCAGGCGTCCATCTGCGGCTCCACCCTGGCGCTGATGGACGCGGGCGTGCCCATCAAAAAGCCCGTCGCGGGCATTTCCTGCGGCCTCATCACCGAAGGCGAGCGCTGGATGACGATGCTCGACATCCAGGGCGTGGAGGATTTCCACGGCGATATGGACTTCAAGGTTGGCGGCACGCGCGACGGCATCACGGCCATTCAAATGGATATGAAGGTCGACGGCCTGACATATGCCATCATTGAGGAGGCTTTCGACAAGTGCCGCAAGGCCCGCCTGTATATCCTGAACGAAATCATGGCGCCCGTCATTGCCGAGCCGCGCGCCGAGCTCTCCAAATATGCGCCGAAGATGCTGTCGATGAAGATCGACGTGGACAAGATCCGCGACGTCATCGGCAAGGGCGGCAAAGTCATTCAGGAGATCTGTGCGAACTGCAACGCCAAGATCGACATCGAGGAGGACGGCAGCGTCTTTATCTCCGCCATCGACATCGAGGACGCGAACCGCGCGATGCACACGATCAAGACGATCGTCGAGGATCCCGAGATCGGTGCCATCTACAAGGGCAAGGTCACGCGCCTGATGACGTTCGGCGCGTTCGTCGAGATCGCCCCGGGCAAAGAGGGCCTTGTGCATATCTCCAAGCTTGACACGCGCCGCGTGGAGAAGGTCGAGGACGTCGTCGCCGTGGGCGACGAGCTGCTGGTTAAAGTCACCGAAATCGACCAGCAGGGCCGCATCAATCTGTCCCGCAAGGACGCGTTGGCGGATCTGGCCGCAAAGCAGGGCAAATAATCGCATGTTCATGGCGGCACGGCAAAATCGCCGTGCCGCCGTTTCTTTGGAAATACAAGCCAGGAAACAACGCTATGAAGAGAAGGAGGCGTGTACGATGTCTTTGGAAGCGGTGCGCCGCTATTTTGAAGGCTTCGGCATTGACAACCGTATATTGGAGTTTGGCGAATCCAGCGCCACCGTGGAGCTGGCCGCGCACGCGCTGGGCTGCGCGCCCGCGCGCATCGCCAAAACGCTCTCGTTCCGCGTGGGCGAGGACTGCGTGCTCATCGTCGCGGCGGGCGACGCAAAGGTGGACAACGCCCGCTTTAAGGCGCAGTTCCACACCAAGGCAAAAATGCTCACACCGGACGAGGCCGTGGCGCTCGTCGGCCACGCCGTGGGCGGGGTGTGCCCGTTCGCCGTAAAAGAGGGCGTACAGGTGTATCTGGATGAATCGCTGAAGCGATTTGAGACGGTTTATCCCGCCTGCGGCAGCGCGAACAGCGCCATCGAGCTGACGCTGCCGGAACTGGAAAAATATTCCCGCTTCGACGCGTGGGTGGACGTCTGCAAGGCATGGCGGCCCGAGGAGACGGCAGCCGCAAGCGCGGGATCCGCCGCACCTTGAGCGAAATGCGCGGCTTTTCCGACGAGTCTTTTTTCGCCGCGGCCTGAGCGGAGCGCGCAGTTTCCCGGATGAGACTTTTTTTCGCCGCGGCCCCGGCAGGAGGCCGTTTTGCCGGGGCGTTTGGCGGCCCGCGCCGTCCGCGTCCGCGGAAAATTTTGAGGGAAATCTAAAAAACCTTGAAAAAGCCCTTGCAATTTTCGGGCAAATGGTGTATCATAAATAAGCGGTTTCCACGGAATGTGGGAAACACGGAATAATCCTCCTTAGCTCAGTCGGTAGAGCATATGGCACATAGGTAACCCAAAGACTGAGCATGGAATTTGATAGTGATTGTGCGATTTTTGGATACCACTTGCACTTGAATCCAAAATTTCCTATTCTTCCAAAATTTCGCCGCGAATCCATCACTTGTCTGTGATGAATTCGCGGATGCAAATAGAATTTGCATCCGCGACAATCACTGCAAAATCGCAAATTTGTTTTTTCCCGCTAACGGTTAAGAGAGCGCAACCCATTCAATCCTTAATGGAAAACTAATGGAACACAGCGTTCCTTCCTATTTGAACATTAGGAGAGAGAAAAGTTCATTAGCTTATCCATCAAGGACAAAAAATCAATCGCCTCCTCACCCCAAGCGGAAAATATATGATCCTCCTTAGCTCAGTCGGTAGAGCATGCGGCTGTTAACCGCAGGGTCGTCTGTTCGAGCCAGACAGGGGGAGCCAGAAATGTCCGGTCGAAGCAATTTGACCGGACATTTTCCATTTTATCCGGACATTCACACCATATATGGGTTCATAAGTTGATACTCTGCCCGGCTGGAACAAAACCAGCCGGGCTATTTTAATTTCAAAGCCCAAAGTACAAGGGAGAAGTGTACCCTTTTTTAAAAAAAGGAAAGGACAGGATGCTGAGAAAATACCCGGCAATACACTGTTCCCTGCGCCCAGCCAACAGGCCGGGCGCTTTTCTTTTGCCCCTTTCCGGGGCTGGCTCTCTTCCCCCTCTCCACACCTCTCCCCTAATACTCTTTACCGGCTGGGAAAGAAGAAGTTTCCCTCCCGGATCAGCATCTGCAAGCCATCAGCAAGAGATCAACGATCAATCAACAGGCAAAAAGAAAGGATGAGCAAACATGAACATCGGCATCGACCACGGCTACTACGCCATCAAGACAAGGCATTGTTCTTTCCCAGCCGGTATCACGGCCTACTCGCACGAACCCTACACGCTGCAGGACACGCTGGAGTACGAGGGCCGGTTCTACGTCTGCGGGACAGGCCGTCAGCCGATTTTGCGGGACAAGACCGGGAATGACAACTACTTCCTGCTGACGCTGGCTGCAATCGCAAAGGAAATCAGGCAGCGCGGAGAAAAGCCGGAGTGTTCGGTGGTGATCGGTGCGGGTCTGCCGCTGACGACCTACGGCCGCGAGAAAAAGCCGTTCCGCAAGTATCTTCTCCGCTCTTCCCAGCCGGTGTGCTTCAAATTCGAGGGTGAAGCGTACAAGGTAATGATCCGGGATGTGCTTTTGTTTCCGCAGGGGTATTCGGCCAGTGTGATCATCCAGCAGCAGGGCCGAATCTATACAGAGCGGCTGCTGTCTGCTGCGATGGAGGCGGGATTCGACCTCAAGGCGCTGCCGGTGATCCTGATGGGCGGCGGGGCAGCAGTGGTAACGCGCAACGTGCGCGAGCAGGATCGCCTGTGTCGGGTGTTGGCACTGACGGACGCCCGTGCCAACGCCGAGGGCTATGAGCGGATCATGGGCCAGATGTCGGGCGGTGAGAGCCAGAGGTGAGCAGAGCACGGTTCACGTTCCGGCCCGGCAGCCAGTTGGACAGCCACCGGAGGGCATGGGCCTATCTGATGGCTGTGCCGGACGGCCAGCGCAATGATTTCCTCGTCCGCGCGATCCTGCGGATGCAGGAAGATGCTGTGCTGGAAGAAACACTCCGAAGGATCCTGCGGGAAGAATTACAGGCCTTTTCTCTCCAGACCGGCCCGCCTCCTGAAGTTGTGGAGCAAAGCACTGTCTCTGAACCCGGCGCAGCCCCGCCCATCCCGCAGGAGATGATGGCCTTTCTTGACGGTCTGCTGCGGGAGGATTGAGTCCTTGTTGCTTGTGACAATCTTTGGGCAATGTGTTCGCCGATCTTTGTTGGCTCTTGTGAATAGCTTTGCGACCGGCTTTCGGGTATCCTTTGACTTGCCGCAAGAGGCAGAAAGGAGCGCGAAAGTGATGGAAACCAAAGGCGTAACGTGCAAAATCCCGCTGGAGCTGCACAACCGGATCAGCGAAGAAATCCGGGCCAGCGGCAGCACGATGGGCAAATTCATCGAGATGGTGATCAACGCATTCTATGAGGAAAAAGAGAAAGGGGATCAGGTCATGGGCAAGACGAGGACAATGGCGATTCAAATCAGCGAGGAACTGTTCCAGAAGATCAAGGAGTATTTGGCCGAGTACGAGCGGGTGTACCATCGGCGGCTGACGCAGAAGGAGTTCGTGATCGGGCTGGTCGAGCAAGCGCTGGAAGAAGCGCCGGAGGAATCCGATGCGGAAGAAACCGGGCCGGAGGAGACCGAAGATGTTGATGATGACAGTGTTGACCCGGAGGATGCTGAGCGCGACGACGAGGATGGCGACGATCCTGAAGAAACCGAGGACAGCGACGGGGATGAAGCCGCCCCGGAAGATGCTGATGATACCGATGCGGACGAAACCGATCCTGAGGATGATGAGAACGAGGGCGACCCGGCAGAATAACGACTCAATGCAGCAAGGCCCGGTGGAGCAAACCAAAAGCTCCGCCGGGCTTTTTTCGTTCTCATGCGGGTAAAAGGGACGGGAGATGGACGGGCCGCAAAGCCCTACGTCGGTCAGCGGCCCGCATCGCCCCTGTGCGCGGCTGTGCGGCCCTGTGTAGCACGGTTCGGGCGCGGCTGGGGAAACTGCCCGCCGAACAAAAAACAAGCCGCCACAGAGAAAAAAGAGCATAACAATCAAAGCCGCCTTAAGCCCGCCAAAACCCAGCCATCCGTGCAGGAATCTGGCGGGCTTTTTGTATGACGAATAACGCATCACGGAAAGGGGGAATGCCCTTGCTTGTGTTCGCTTGACCCATCAAAACATCCAAAACACAATGAGAGGAAGTGGTCAATGACATCATTCGATACATCGATATGTTCTCCGGAATCGGCGGATTCCGGGAGGGCCTCACCCGCGCCGGAGGTTTTGCATGCGCCGGACACTGCGAGATCGACTCCGCCGCCGACCGCAGCTACTGCGCTCTGTTCGGCACGAGCGGAGAATGGTTCTGTGCCGACGCAAGAGAGGCCGACCCCGCCGCCATGCCCCACTTCGATTTGCTCTGCGGCGGCTTTCCGTGCCAGAGTTTCAGCATTGCTGGACGCCGGGGCGGATTTGGCGACCCAAGGGGCACCCTGTTCTTTGAACTTGCCCGGCTGGTTAAAGCGCGGCACCCTCAGTATTTGCTCTTTGAGAATGTTCCCGGCCTGCTTAGTCATGACGGCGGGCGGACATTTGCGGCGATCCTCCATACGCTGGACGGATTGGGGTATGGCGTGGAATGGCAGGTGCTTGACAGCAAGGATTTCGGCGTTCCGCAAGCCCGGCGCAGGGTGTACATTGTCGGATATCTTGACGGACGATGTGCCGGAAAGATACTTCCTTTCACAGAAACAACAGGAACGTCTCTTGTACAAGTACGCGCCGGAAAGCAGGGCGAGCGGGTTTACTCCCCCAGAGGGGTAAGCTGCACCTTATCTTCCGGCGCGGGCGGCTTTGCCGGACGCACGGGCCTTTACGACGTGACGGGAATGCCGATCAAAAACGCCACGAAGAAAGGCTACAAGCTGGCCTACCCCGGCGACAGCATCGAGCTCAGCCACGCGACCACAAACACCCGGCGCGGCAGGGTGGGACATGGGATCGCTCATACGCTGACTTCGGGTTGCACGCAGGGAATCCTCTGCCCGGAGGAGAACGGGATGTCACCGTATGGCCGCATCCGCCGCCTGACGCCGCGCGAATGTCTGCGCTTGCAAGGCTGGCGGGACGCCCAGATCGACAAGGTACTGGCGATTCAGTCGGACAACCAAGCGTACAAGCAGGCGGGCAACGGCGTGACGGTGACCGTGGTAGAGGCCATCGGGCGCAGAATCGCGGCGGCGGACACTGAACTGCGGGGTGTGCGGGATGGCGCTTGACCTCAAGGATCAGTATTTTGGTTGTGAGATAGAGATGACCGGCCTGACGCGCGGACAGGCGGCACAGGCTGTCGCGGAGCTGTTCGGGACGTCCGCACGGCAAACGGGCGAATCTCAAACCTATGATCCGTGGGAAGTGAAAGACCGGGACGGCAAGATATGGCGGTTTGTGTCTGACGGCAGCATCCGTGCCACGCACAAGGTGGGAAATGAGCAGATTGCCATCAACGACAGGCGTTACAAGGTCGAGATGAATTCTCCGAAGCTCGAATACAGCGAGATGGGCAAGCTGCAGGAGGTCGTCCGCGCACTGCGCCATGCGGGAGCGGTGGTCAACACAAGCTGCGGGATGCACGTCCATGTGGACGCCTCCAAGCATACGGCGCAGAGCCTCAAGAACGCGCTCTCGATCATGTACTCCAAAGAGGACATTCTGTTCAAGGCGCTGAAGGTCAACCCAAACCGCGTGCAGCGTTGGTGCAAAAAGGTCAAGGAGGAAAAATTGGAGCGCATCCGTAAGCTGCCGTCCGGTGCAGATATGCGGCAAATGCGGGATTTGTGGTATTCGGATACGGATGACGAGCCATCCTACCACTACAATGAGACACGCTACTATGCCCTGAACCTCCACTCAGTGTTCTATCGCGGAACGCTGGAATGGCGGTGTTTCGAGAGTACGCTCCATGCGGGCAAGGTGCGGGCGAACATCACACTGGCGCTGGCGATCTCAGCACAGGCGATCAACCAGAGCCGGACGGTCATGCG
Source organism: uncultured Clostridia bacterium (assembly GCA_947644575.1). Classification (GTDB taxonomy): domain Bacteria; phylum Bacillota; class Clostridia; order Oscillospirales; family Ruminococcaceae; genus Ruthenibacterium. The sequence goes on from CANRZX010000002.1 coordinate 11,629, forward strand.
CCGGACGGAAATCACGGAAAACCCGGCATTTACGTTCCGCACCTTTCTCCTGCGGCTTGGCCTGATCGGACCGGAGTACAAAAACGTGCGCGAGCATCTGCTGGAGAATCTGCCGGGCGACCGGGCGTGGCGGTATGACAAAAGCCAATATCCTTGTCTGAATTCAGCCAATCGACAGGAAGAAACGAGGTGAGAAGCATAGAATATTTTGCATATGGATCGAACATGAATCTTGACCAGATGGCCTACCGCTGTCCGGACGCCGAGGTGGTCGGAACCGTCCGGCTGGAGGGATACCGCCTCAGCTTTGCGGGCGGCAGCGGCGTTGCGACGATCCTGCCCGAAACCGGCAGCCATGTGGACGGCGTGCTGTGGGAGATCAGCGAAGCGGACGAGAGGCAGCTGGATGTCTATGAGGGATTTCCCCGTCTGTACGGCAAAGAAACCGTCACCGTCAGGGACGAGGCCGGGCGGGAGCATTCCGTCATGGCGTACACCATGAACGCGCCGTATCGGGATCAGCGGGCGATGCCCAGCATTCCCTATTTGTATGGGATCGTGGAGGGCTGTACGCAGAACGGCATGGATACGGATCATGTCTTTGATGCGTTGAAACTCACGGAAAAAGAAGTGATGAGGCAGCAGGAATGCGGTGGTAAGCGCTGCAAAGGGCCGGAGCGGTAAACAGTCGGGGATTGTTGGTTTTGGCTGCTTTCAGGGGTGCATCTTTGTTGGATCGTGTGAATGGATGTTTTGGCACTGTCACGGTATGCTTTGCTTACCCCGCAAGAGGGAGAAAATGAAAAGGAGCATGAACCATGACAATGAGAAAAACAAACCGCCTGACCCGATCTGCCGCGCTGGTACTCGCCGCCCTCGCGCTGGCGGGATGTGCGCACACACAGCTGCCCGCGGCTGAAACGGAGGACGCGCCGCCCGCGATTGCGGCGCAGAAGCCGGAAACCATTCCCCTCAAGAAAGCCTTAAACGCCGCACCGGAAGAACCGGCTGAGGAAGAAGCAGAGCCGGAGAGCGCGGGCCAGACGGAGCAGGACGAAACGCCGCCCAAAGAGGATGAGCCTGAGCAGACGGCAGCGTCAACGGCCCCGGCAGAGCAAACGCCCATACAGAATCCCGATCCGGCTCCGGAGAGTGACTCTGCTCCTGCGCCCACGCCGGAGCCTGAACCGCAGCCCACGCCGGAACCCGCGCCGGAATCCGTACCCGCACCCGCACCAGAGCCCGCGGCAGAACCCGAACCGGCTCCCGCTCCGGCCTACGGCGCGATTCCGTTCGACCTCGCGGCGGGGACAGGCAGATGGTGGAGCATCGATTCCAGCGACAGCGCATACTGGGCGATGGCCGAACAGATCAACGCGGTGCGCGCGGCGGGCGGCCTGCCCGCGCTGGCAATGGACGGAAATCTGTCCGCCATCGCGAGCAGCCGGTGCGAATCCTTCGTCGCGGGCGGGCCGTTCGACCACAGCGGCATGGTGACAACGAGCGAAATCTGCGCGGCGGGGCCGCTCGGCTCGGCCAGCGCCGCGTGCGCCGCATGGCAGGCGAGCGAGACGCACTATGCCAACATCATGCGCACGGACATCACGAGCATGGGCGTCGGGTGCTGGTTCTGCGACGAGGGCGGCAACCGGTACACCTACTGGACGGTGACGTTCGGATAAGACATACAATCAACGCAAGGGGGCTGCCCAAACGGGCGGCCCCCTATTTTGTTTGGAGGTAAGGCATTGAAGAAAACGAAAACAAGCCGACGGATTCTCTCGGCGCTTTTAGCTGTGCTGTTGTGTTTTTCCTGTGTGGGAAGCCCGGCAGCATTCGCGGCGGGAGCGGACGGAGAAATCCCAGAATCAGTGGAATTTTTGGACGAAAATTCCACGAATGTGGAATCCGGCGCGGAGGACGCGCAAAACGCGGACGAAGAAAAACAGGAAAATCCGCGCGGTGACAGCGTTTCCGCCGATATGCCGCAGGGGGAACAGCCTGCCGAAAGTGTTCGGGAAGAGGGGGATAACCCCGGTAAAAGTGAAGTAGAGGCCAATTTAAGCGAAGCAGCGCAGGCATTTGTGGACGCTGTGTCCGCACTCGACCGCGACGCAATCCTGTCCACGGCCAATGCGTGGGGGCTGGCGCACCATGCATGGATACAGAATCAAGACGATCCCGATTTGACCGCCGCGTTGGATGTGGCCGTGGCAGCGTCCGACGAGGCTGCCGCCGCGCTCTATGCCGCCGAGGATCTGTTCTATGCAATACCCGAGGACGAACAGGAAACCGAAGCGGTGCAGGCGGCATATCTGTCCTTAATGTCAATTATCGCCGCCATGCACCTTGCAATGGATAATCCGACCGCGCCCACGGAGCCGACAGATCCCGGCACGGAGGGCGGCGACGAACCGCCCGCGGCGGATGAGATCGCCAACATCCTATATGGCGATTTGCCCGATGCGCCGACCGGCAGCTATCTCGGCAGCTATGGCCTGCCCGTTGCGACGGGGAAAACGAAAATCGGTATCAGCGAGTGGACAGAAAACCTTTTGTCCGATACCGTGTATCGCTTGGACATGGAGACGCTGAACAGCGACAGTCTTGCCGTTACTGTCCCCATGCAGACGGGCGAAAGCTATGCGATTGTTCCCATTTTAATGCAGGTGGAATACCCGGCCAACGGCAGCTCGTCCACGGTGATTTTGCCGGAGGGCGTAACGCTGCTCAGTCAGGACGGCAGCGGCAGGGACGCCGGCGCGGAGGAAACGACGCGCATCCTCAATCAGACGTACCGCGAATCGTCTGCCGCCGTGTCTGGATTTTTTGTCCGGGCCTCGGAGGATTTTACGGTGCGGTTCATCTACTCCGCGTCTGACAGCACGACACTGGAAAAGAACCTCACTGTCCACATCGACAAGGACAATGCGCAGGACGTCACCCTCTATGGTTTGCCGACCGGCAGCAGCACCTACGCCGAGCGGCCTACGCCCGCCGTCACGACCGGCAAGGTCACGCAAGTTCAAAAGGTAAATGGTACGTGGCTCGTGTGGTTCAATGGCATCGAGGCATATTGCTGCGATCACGGAAAATGGGCGGCTCCGGCGAATTGTCCGACTTACACCTACTCGCACACCTCCATTGTCGCGGGTTCGCAGTACACCCCCGGCGACCATTACAAAAATCAGGTCGAGATCTGGGGCGGCCTTGGGCAGCTTTCCCTCGACCTTGCACGTGGAGATGCAGCGCTGTTCTCGATAGATGACGCTAATACGTTCTATGACGATGTGCAGCGCTGGATCATGGAACACTATCCCGACAGCGTAGCGGCACAGGCATACCGGAACGCCGTCGATTCCCTGACGAACGGCGCAGTTCCCTACGCCACCGCGTCAGACTATTACTGCTACGTCTATGCCCCGCCCGCGGGCCTCGATTGGCAGCGCATCTCCGTCATCGGCCCGGAGGTGCCGAGTTTGTTTTACGCCAGTTGGGAGGCCGAACCGCAGACCGCCAATGGCGAGTTTGACTTTTCATTTACCGTGCAGGCCGACAAACAGCAGCTTGTGACACAGGAGAAAGTGGACGGCGCGGTGATCGAGATCGAGCCGGTTATCACCTCCGGCACAATCAGCGGCGGGAACTGGTCGATCAGCCCCGCGGGGCGGCAGATCATCACGACAAGCGGCCACACAATAGACAACAGCTACCATGCCAATGGCGGTGACGGCACGGCAAGCTGGAGCCTGCACTACGCCGTGGAAAAAACTTCGACGACCGTTTTGAGCGGAAACGCGGGGCCGTATCGCTCGCAGGCGGAGGCGGACGCGGCGGCGGAGAGCGCAAAGGCCGCGGCCATTGTCCAGCTCAAAGAAGAAGCGCAGAGAATGGTGGATGACGCTATCAGCAGCGCAAAAGAGGAGCTTGCGAGCCTGCAGTTTGAGTACATCGAAACCGGCGTGCCGCATGGGTTTGAACTCTATGCCGGTCCTTTCGGCAGCGAGCAGACGATCAGCGTCCCGGCCAATGTCAGCAAGGACTATATCATGCGTAACGATGAATGGTCTTTGCAGATCAAAATTGACAAGCGCGACAGCGAAACCGGCGAGCGCATCCGCGGCGCGGCGTCCTTTACTGTGTTTGAGTGGGATACCACGCTGCAGCGGTACATCCCCTATGGCGGGTACAACCAGTATGCCGTGGAGCGTCAGAGCGACGGCACCTATGCCGTTATCAACCACAGCAGTTATGCGGCCGCCGACCCTGCGCACGGTACGATGTACTACACCCAGCGCAACGAGGGCAAATTCATCATCGTGGAAACGAACACGCCCTCCGGTTACTACGGAGACTGGACGGATGTTTCGTACCCCGGCGCGGCCGGTTCGCCCAAAGGCAAGCGCGCGTACTTCGTCGAGATTAGCAAAGCCAACGACGGCAGCGTGATCTGGCTGGACAATGCGGCCTACAATGCCGACATTGGTATTACCGACAACGGCGGCACGCTGCTCGATACCGGCGCGGGCGTTGTGACAGTAACGATCAGCGACAATCCTCTGCCCGGCAGCAAGACCTACATCACGGACAAGAGCGGGATCGCCGCCAATGAGGACGGGCGCACGGTGCTGCCGGTCGAGGATCAGTTTCTCAACGACCGCGTGCTGGGCGAGATTATCCTCTCAAAAGTAGACCTTGATGCCATGCGGTACCTCGCGGCAGGCAGCAACGGCAATTCCACGCTGGAGGGCGCGGTGTATGACCTCTACGCCGCCGAGGACATCCGCCACCCGGACGGCGTGACGGGCATCGTGGATTACAGTAAGATTGTGGAGGCGAGCGGCACACCGCTCTGGCACACGACCGTGCTGACAAACGGTGGATGGGACAACAGCTATCTGCCTGTACTGCAAAAAGATCACCTTGTGGCAAGCGCAGCTATCAAGGACGGGAAACTGGCGTTTGCCAATCTCTATCTCGGCAAGTATTATCTGGTCGAGCGGGCAACCGGCCTTGTCCTGCCGCTGGATGGGAGCGGGCAGATTGTTCTGGCAGCAAGCTATCCCATTCTGAACAGGCAGCTCCAGCCGACCGGCAACACACGTCCGCTTGCACGAAATGGCGCGGGCGAATACACCGACTATGTGTACCGCAACCGCTATTCCGCCGTGGCCGAGGGCCGGGCATTGGATGGCACCCGCACCTTTGATGGCTATTATCTTTCGTTTGCCACCGGCTACCTCTGCGATGAGGTCAACCACTATGTCACACTCCATTACGGCAGCGAATCCGGCCTTGTGATTCGGCAGACCGTGCAGAGCGAGGACGAGGTGCTGAAATCCGGCTTTTCGATCAACAAGGTGGTCAGCACCACCGGCCAGCCGGGGCCTGCCGTCAAGCTGGACGGCGCGGGCTTTACGGTCTATCGCGCGTCAGACTTGAGCAAAGAGGCGCTGTTCCAGAAAAATCCCGATGGGACGTATCAGGTGCAGAGCATCCTCGACGCCTATCGTGCGGACAGCTATGATCAGGACACGCCCAAGTACGATTTTTCGAGCGAGACACAGGCCATTGCCACCATGTATGAGGGCAGTCAGGCGGCAGTGGACGGCTACAACCGCAGCCTGACCTCCACCGCAGACAACGCAAACGGCAGCGGCACAGGCTGGGTGGCCACGGACAGGCCGAACGAGTACAAACTCAGCGAGATTTTCACCAACGATGAGGGCATCTTGCGTGTGGACGGTCTTGCCTACGGGCAATATTTAGTGGTCGAGACAACCGTGCCGCGCGACGTGTTTCAAGCCGCGCCCTTTGTGGTCACCATCGATGCCAGAGCCCCGCAGAGCGTGTTCTGTATGCCGCAGGGCAGCGTCACCATGCCGAGCGGCAGCTACATGACGTTTAATATTTTAGACGAAGAACTTGAGGGATATTTGCAGCTCATCAAGGTGGATGCCGAAACCGGCAAGGCCGTGATGTTGGCACACACGTCGTTCTCTATTTTCAGTATTTTGGAGGACGGCAGCCTTGAAATCATCAAGATGAACGATCCAGCCAGCGGCAATGCCACCGCCAAAACCAGTGTGTTCTATACGGATGCAGACGGCCTGATGAAAACGCCCGAAAAGCTGCCGTTGGGCCGCTACCGCGTAGTCGAGGTACAGGGGCCGGAGGGCTTTTTCAACGATGAAGCCTACCATGTGGATTTTGAAATTACCTCCGAACGCATCTATGAGGTGATCGGGTCGAGCGCCGACAGCATGGATGACTATATCGCCACGGAGCGGTATGTCAACCGCGAGACGCTGGGCCGGCTCACGATTCGTAAGCTGGGCGAGGTGCTGACCGGTTTTGAGAACGGCCGCTTTATCTATGAGACAGAACCGCTGGCCGGGGCAGTCTACGAGATTCGGGCGCACGGCGACGTCTATACGGGTGATCACCAGACCGACGCAAACGGCAATCGAACCCTCTGGTATGCGGACGGCGATCTTGTGGCGACGGTGACAACCGGCGACGCTGGGCAAATTGACGAGGTTGACTTTGCGCCGACGCGCACGCAGGCGACCTATGATTTCCTTTCCGTTACCCATACCGGCGCAAAGGGCGAGGTGACGATCACCCTCCCGCTGGGCAGCTATGATGTGCGCGAGGTGCAGGCCCCCTACGGCTACACACTGAGCGGCGACAGCTACACCGTGACCTTTGGCTGGGACAACCAGACGAATGATTTGGTGCTGGCGAAAACCATCGTGAGCCATGCGGACGGCAAGGACAAGGAAACCGTGTACAGGATCATCAATGTCAAGGACGCTTCGGACAAGCAGATTGGCGGCCAGAAGCTCGTATTTGAAAACGACCGCGTTTTGCCCGTGATCGAAAAAGGGCGTGTCGGCGTCGGCCTCTACAAGCTGGATCGAGATTCGGTGGGATTCACCGATGACCGGCCGTTTAAGGATGGGCTGAAAACAGACGCCAGCCTCCTTGCAGGCGGCAGCAACAAGGCAAAGATCCCTGCGGGCGCGGTTCCGGTCGAGGCCGCGGTCTATGAACTGTATACCGCCGATGAAATCTACAGTGCGGACGGCAAGCTGCTGGCTGAAGCCGACACATTGCTCGGCACGGTCACCACAGGCAAGGATGGCCTCGCGGCGTTCGGCATCGACGTCCCGATCCGCGGCGAGCAGTATGGTGTCAGTAATGCGCACAATGCCATCACCAACAGCGGCAAATACTACCTGCTCGAAAAGTCTGCCCCGGAGGGCTATCTCATCGAGCAGAGCTGCATCCCCGTAGAGTTCACTTACGAGGGGCAAACAATCGCTTGGCAGATCGTGGACTGCCTGCACACAGATAAGGCTACTGAGGTCGAGATCGACAAGCGTGGCTTTGCGGACGGCGACATCGCCGACAGCTTTGCCCTGCCCGGCGCAACGCTGACGGTAACCGACTGGCGCGGCAAGGTGGTAGATGAGTGGACGAGCGGTGATACCGTACACATCATCCGTGGGCTGGCGCTGGATCACGATTTTGCCGGGCACGACGACCTCGGCCATATCTACACGCTGACCGAGATACGCCCCGCAGACGGCTACACGACCGCGCGCTCCATCCGGTTCAAGCTGGTGCAGGCACGGGATGAAAAAGGCGGGTATCTCCAGAAAACGGAAGTGTGGGTATTGGAAGAAACGCCGAGAGTGGACATCATTTCCGGCAGCATCATTTCCCCCGCCGCGTTTGCGGACGATGAACCGCAGACTGGCATCCTTGCCAGCATCAAAGGAGCGGTGCTCTCCTTTGTGAACAAGCTGACCGGCACGGCGGATGAAAATTCTGTCGCGGCCGAAACCGTCCAGCAGGCCGACGTAATTGCCGACTGGCAGATCGCGGGCGGCACGCTGATTGTTTCCTTTACCAAAGAAGCCACGGACGCCGCTATCGCAAAATGTCTGCGCGAGAGCGACTTTGCCGCATACGAGTTCAGCCATGTATTCCTTGAAAACGGCACTGCGCCCAGCTTCTTTGCAGACAAACAGGTGCAGGATAAACCGGAAAATACCGAGATTACCTACACCGCCGAATGGACGCTCTGCGAAACCGTTACGATGCTGGACGCGCTGACGGTGATCCGCATTTGCAAGACCGACATCACGACGCACGAGGAAATTGTAGGCGCTGCTTTGCAGATCACAGGCAAGGACGGCAAGACCATCGAAGAATGGATTTCCACAGAGGAACCGCATCTGATCGAGGGCAAGCTGATTGCAGGCGAAACCTATATCCTGACCGAAACCCTTGCTCCGACTGCACAGGGCTATGTTCCTGCCACATCTATCGAATTTGTTGTCGAGGATGACGGCAAGGTACAGACGGTTTTCATGCAGGATGACTACACGAAACTGAGCATCAGAAAAACCGATATTGCCACCGGCGAAGAACTCCCCGGCGCGTCGCTCCAGATCATGGATGAGGACGGCAAGATTGTGGCGGAATGGGTTTCGACCGATACGCCGCACAGCATCGAGCGCCTCCCGGTTGGCAAGTATACGCTCACCGAGACAAGCGCCCCTGCCGGATATTTAGTGGCCGAAAGTATCACCTTTGAGGTGGCCGCAACCGGCGAGATCCAGCGCGTGGTGATGCAGGACGAGCGCGTCCCCGCCCCACCCGAAACGCCTGTTCCCCAGCAGCCGACTCCGCCCGTCCCCAAGACAGGTGACATCCCGTGGCTGCCCGCCATGCTGGGCGGCATCGCGGCTGCGGCACTGCTTGGGCTTGCTGTGTGGCGGCATCGTGACAAACGCCGTGGGGATCGCTGATGCGGGCATTCGGCAAAGGCTTTCTCATCGGCACTGTCTGCGTTTGCGTGCTGGCTCTTGTTTTGCTGTGCGTTCTTCGACCGAAACTCACCACCCATGAAGCGGACGTTTTGAAAACAGCATACACACAGCCCGGCCCCGGAGCGAACAGCCCCGGGGCCGATTCTTTACCGGCTGAGAAAGAGGACGCACCAGCGCTCGATTTCGCCGCGCTCCGGGCAGACTATCCGGACATCTGCGCATGGCTCACAATCCCCGGCACACTGGTGGACTATCCCGTCCTGCAAAGCAGCCCGGAAAGCTCTGAATACTACCTCCGGCGAAACTACAAGGGCGAATACCGCATGGCGGGCAGCTTGTTCTTTCAGGCCGATTGCTCGCCGGGAAGCCGGTGCCTGATCGTTTACGGCCACAACATGGCCGACGGTACCATGTTCGGATGCTTGACAAAATATCTTGATGCTGCCTATTGCGGCGAACATGAGCAAATCACATTGCAGACGATGGATGGTGTCCGGCAATACACGGTTGCGGCGGTGCTGGAAACCGACATCAGCCGCGTGCCCTTCAACCGCACCATGTTTGAGAATGACGCTGGCTTTTTGGATCAAGCGCAGAGTTTGCTTGATGCCTCCACTGTAAAAACCGGCGTCCCCATCACCGCCGACAGCCACCTGCTGGTGTTGGTGACGTGTTCGTACTCATGGCCGGATGCAAGAGTCGTTGTCGTTGCGGTGGAGAAAGGAACGTATATCCAAAAAACAACTACCCAATTTCGCAAATGTCATGGAGTCGTCATCCAGAAAAGGAGGGAAAATTTTCCGCAATGAACTGATCGAAGAACTGGCAAAAAGCCAGCAGACCTACGCGGATAATCTGCGCCGCCAGCCCGAACGCAAGTGGGCGGCGCTGGGGCAGATGTGTTCATACCGTGGCAAGGATCGGTACCCGCTCAAAACATGGAGCGAGGCTGTGTCTTTTCTGCTGGGCTGTCCCATCCGTTTCGAGAGCTACGAGCAGATCGAGGACAGCCTCAAACCGTTTCAGCTGACTGTGAGGTGATGTGCTTGAAAGAGAAACTGAAAGTCGTCATGGTGGAACCGGGCCGGTACGCCCGGATCACGGAACTTGAGGATACGCTGAAGGCAAAGCAAAAGGCGGTCGGCGGCCTCATTACCTGCGCGTACCCGTGGGAGGAAAGGGTGTGTATTGTTGCCAACGACGAGGGGCTCATCAACGGGATGCCGCTCAACCGGTATGTGGAGGATTACCAGCCCATCTCCGGGCCGTTCTTTGTCTGCGGCATTGCGGAGGATGACTTTTGCAGCCTGACGGACGAACAGGCCGAGCGGTATCGGAAAATGTTCGAGAAGCCGGAACTGTTCCTGCGTTACAGAGACGGGGTTACCCGCGTTCAGCACGATGATCCGCACTTGCCCGGCGCGCCGCAGGAAGTGGCCGAGCGGATCAAACAGCGCGGAGGGCTGCCTGATCTGTGCTTTGCAGCGGCGCCCAGCACCGGAACGGTGGTCATGCTGCGGTATGGCGAAGCCGGGTTTTACCCCATCCCGCTGCAGCCCGGTTACAAAACCGGGGCAGAGTGCGCTGATGCGCTCAATGAAAGATTGGGCGTATCCAAGGCGCAGGCATCCGCCATGCTGTTCGGCTCGCTCTGCGGGTGGGATACACCCGGCGCAGACCCTGTGCGTTATGGCGCAGACGGCAAGCCGATCCCGCCTAATCATCCCAAAAAACAACAGGAGGAACGATAACCATGCAACTGTTTTACACCGCCGAATCTGTGACGGAGGGGCATCCCGACAAGCTGTGCGATCGGATCGCGGACAGTGTGCTGGATGCGTGTCTTGCACATGACGCGCTGGCGCGCGTGGCCTGCGAGGTGCTGGCAACGTGCGGGCATATCGTCGTGGCCGGAGAGATCAGCACCGTCGCCCGGCCGGACATCCCCGGCATTGTGCGGAGCGTGCTTTCCCGCGTGGGATACGATCCCGCGCGATTTGCCATCCATGATCTGACCCACTGGCAAAGCCCGGACATCGCGGCGGGGGTCGATCATCCGCTGGAACAGCGCGACGGTTTGGTCGCCGAAGGCAGCGCCCACCAACTCGGCGCGGGGGATCAGGGCGTCATGGTCGGCTACGCTACCGACGAGACGCCGGAGTTTTTGCCCCTGCCGGTCGTGCTGGCCCACCGGCTGACAAGAACGCTGGACGTCGTGCGCAAGAGCGGCGAAGTATTCGGTCTGGAGTCGGACGGCAAGGCGCAGGTCACCGTAGAATACGCAGAGAACGGCCGCCCGCTGCGGCTGGACAGCGTGGTGGTGTCGACCCAGCACAGCCCGCGGCTCGACCGGGACGCTGTCTGTCGGATCGTTACCGACTGGGTGCTGGTTCCTGCTTTGAAAGACCTGCCGCCGGATCAGGATACGCTTGTCCTCATTAACCCGTCCGGGCGGTTTGTGTATGGCGGGCCGGAGGCCGACACGGGCCTGACCGGGCGCAAGCTCATGGTGGACAGCTACGGCGTGTTCGCGCCGCACGGCGGCGGGGCGTTCAGCGGCAAGGATGCGAGCAAGGTGGATCGCTCTGGGGCGTACATGGCGCGGTACATTGCGAAAAACCTCGTGGCGGCGCGTCTTGCGCACCGCTGTCAGGTGACGCTGGCCTATGCCATCGGCAAAGCCGAGCCGGTCATGGTGGAAGTCGATACCTTTGGCACCGGCACGGCCTGCGCGGACGACTGCCTTGCTGAAGCGGTACGGCAGGTGTTCCAGCTGACACCCGCCGCCATCTATGTGGTGCTCGGCCTATATGCCCCGCGCTTTGCGCAGACGGCGGTATATGGGCATTTCGGGCGCAGGGAATTTCCGTGGGAGCGCACCGACAAGATCAAAGCGCTGCTGGACGCAGTGGCGGAATGAGAGGTGTTTGCAAATGCCCGGTGTGACAAGGGAGCAGATCGACGCGGCGAAACGGATGACGGCGCTGGAGTTCCTGCAGCGGTACCGGCCCGAGGAATTGGAGAGAGCAGGCAGCCCCGGAGAATTTCAGCTCAAGAGCCACGACAGCTTCAAGATCAACGGGGAAAGCAGCGTCTGGCACTGGAAAAGCCGGGATATCGGCGGGAAGAGCGCCCTCGATTATCTTGTGTATGTCGAGGGCGTCCGCTTCGTCGATGCGGTCGAGCGGCTGTGTTCGGAAAGTCCGTCTTTCCAGCCGGTATCACTTCTGTATGCGCGGGAAAAGAAGGACTTCGTCCTGCCGCCCGCCGCGCCGGACAATGCAAGGGTATTCACGTATCTGCAGGGGCGCGGGGTCAGTAAGGAGGTGATCGCGGCGTGTGTGCGGCAGGGCATCCTCTATGAGAGCGAGCCGTACCACAATGCGGTGTTCGTCGGCAAAGATGAAACCGGCAAGGCCCGGTATGCTTTTCTGCGCGGCACATACCCCAAGGGCAAGCCTTTCCGCATGGAGCAGGCCGGGAGCGACAAGCGGTATAGCTTTTGTGCCCGGTCAGCCGGTGAAAGCCAGAAGCTGGCTGTCTATGAAGCTGCCATCGATCTGCTGGCCCACTGGACGCTGGAGGGGCCGCAGGACAAACACCGGCTGTCGCTTGGCGGCATTTATGCGCCGATAGAGGGGGTCGTTTCACGGGATGGCAAACTACCGCCCGCGCTGGACGCATTCCTTGCCCGCCACCCGGAAATCCGCGAGATCGAGGTCTGCACCGACAACGACCACGCGGGGCGATGGGCGGCAGAGCATATCCAAAAGGCGTACAGGGACAGATACCGTGTTTCTCTCAATCTGCCCCCTGTCGAGGGGCTGGATTGGGCGGATGTAGCGCAGAAACAGATGCAAAAATACTGGAATGAGAGAGCCGTTCGGCAGCGGGCGGCCCTTGCCCGATAATATGGAGGTGAAAAATGCAGGAAACAACATGGAAATGCTACTCGCCCCTGCGGGCGGACTTTTTCCCGCAGGATGTGTATGACGATCCGTATCTCATGGATCGGAAAGGGCCGATGGAACTGGACGGGGGAAGCCTTGTCGAATACGCTGAATCGATTCGTGCCGCCGCCCAAAAGGAAAATGAGGATACCGGGGATTTGGCGCAGTACATCTGCGGCGACAGGGCCGCTGTGCTGAACGGGAAGGTACTAAGTATTCTGCCGTCCGTAGAGATCGTGGACGACGAATTGATGGGCTGCGCCACTGTAAAGCTGCGCGAGCTGCTAAACGGCCCGCAAACCGCCGCGCTCAGGGAATACCTGACCGGCCAGTATTCGGACGGCTGGGGCGAGGGGTTTGAACAGCGCGAGATCGAGGTGAGCGACGGAGCGCTGTTCATCCGTTTTTGGAACAGCGATCGGTTTGGCATCAAGATCGACCGGCATTCGAATGAAGCGCCGCAGCAGGAGCAGAAGCCCGCCGCATCTGCGCGCCCGAAGATGAACCTTGTGGGCGAGGATGGGAACATCTACGCCATTCTCGGCAGGGCGTCCAAACTTCTGCGCCGCGTGGGGCAGGAAGATCGCGCAAAAGAGATGACAGAACGTGTGACGGCCTCACACAGCTATCATGACGCACTGTTCATCGTGAGCGAGTATGTGGAGACAGAGCTGTCCGCACCGGGTCAGCAAAGGCAGGCCAAGACGGAAAAACAGAAAGGCGGCGATGCACGATGAGCAACAAAGGCACAAACCTGAAGTATGAGATCACGAAGATCAGCCACCCGAAGTATCCGTGGCTGCACCGCATCCGTGCTCTGCGGGACGTGGGCAGGGATGTACATGCAGGAGATTGGGGCGGGTACGTTCAGACTGCTGATAATCTCTCGCAGGAGGGCAGCTGCTGGCTTTTTGGGGATGCCATTGCCTGTGAAGGTGCTCTGGTCAGTCAGGATGCGCGGATGTCGGATCAGACGGTGCTCCGCGGCAGCGCGCTGGTATCGGGTACGGCGCAGGTCAGCGGCAATGCTGTGGTGGAGGATCAGGCAATCGTCATGGCCGGTACAGTTGGCGGCGACTGTTTCATCAGCGGCAATGCCGTCCTTGCAGGCAACCGGCAAACCGATGAAGCGCCGAGCGTTACCGGGCAGGCTGCGGTCTATGGCAAGGTCTATGGGGCTGTACTGGTCAGCGGGAATTCGGTGATTTTGCCCGGCATGCAGATCGATATGCCGACGCTGGATGTGCTGGAGATCAGGGACGGCCAGACGATGCTCCATCGCATCAGGGGCAAAGGGCGAAATATTTCGACGCCCACAGCGAAAAAGGCAAGGAACGGCGGCCCGGAGCGCTGACCGCGCAACAATACGCAATTCAAACAGGAAAGGGAGGATGCCACTGAACAATACTACGGAAAACAATACAATTCTGAAACCCGACTTTGTACTGCCCGAGCACAGCGGCGGCGCTGGCTGGACAATGCTGCATGGGGACACCATCCAGATCGTGCAGCATTTTGTGCCGGGTGCGTTTGACGCCGTGATCACCGATCCGCCGTATGCATCGGGCGGTGCGACGGCCAGTGAAAAGAACCGCACGACGAACGAGAAGTACAGCAGCATGGACAAGGATAAGGCGCTGCCCGACTTTGACGGCGACCAGAAAGACCAGCGGAGCTGGACGCGCTGGATGGCGGGCTGGCTCGCGGATGTGCGGCGCGCCTGCAAGCCCGGCGCACCGGTCGTGCTGTTCATCGACTGGCGGCAGCTGCCGAGCATCACGGACGCGCTGCAGTGGGCGGGCTGGATCTGGCGCGGCATCGCCGTATGGGACAAACTGACGTGCCGCCCGCAGAAGGGCCGCTACCGCCAGCAGGCAGAATTCATTGTCTGGGGCTCGAACGGGCCGATGCCGATCAGCCGCAAGGTGGGCTGTCTGCCGGGCGTCTTCCGCCAGACGAATCCGATGAACCGCATCCATGTCACGGAAAAACCGCTGCAGGTCATGCGGGACGTGGTGAAGATCTGCGAGCCGGGCGGGCGCATCCTCGATCCCTTTGCGGGAGCGGGCACGACCGTGCTTGCGGGTGTTCTGGAAGGGTACGAGGCTGTGGGCATCGAGGTCACCGACGCCTACTATCAGCGCAGCGTGGAACGCATCCGCAGGGAGCTGGAAGAACAGCAATAACCAATCAAGCGCAGCGTGTAGAAACATCGCCCGGCCAAAAGACCGGGCGATGTGTTCTGTAAGAGCTGTGTTGCTTTGTGCTATTTTGCTTTTCGCTTTTCTTTCAGCATGGTTTTTACCGCCATGATCCATGCCAGACGGGGACGATGGTCCACGAAATCGCTCAAATCCACCTTTTTCAGCAGCTCCTGCTCGGTGATCGTATCGGTATAGGACTGCTCGAAGCGATCTATGAGCGCACGGAAATAGCTGCGCTGGCTTTCAGCTCTGACGGGATCGTAAACCTCTCCGTGGCCGGGGACGATGAATGCGGGCTGTAGCTCGTCCAAAATGTAGTCCAGCACTTTCAGCCACCGACGCGCCGCATCCAAATTCATCGGCAGGCTGCAGTCCGCAAAAATGTCCCCCGCGAACAACACCTTTTCTTTGGGGAGCCAAATGACTGTATCGGAACTGGAATGCACCGCACCGACCGGGATCACCTCCACGGAAGTGCCGCCGCAATCCAGCACGGTTTTGCCATCGATCCACTCGGTGGGTGGGGTAGGAATCACACCGGTCAGGTCGAAATCATGTTCTGTCTGCTTCACCACCATCTGAAACGGTTTGCCCTCCGGGATAAAGCCCTTAAACTGTCCTCCCATCAAGCGGCTCAACAGGTTCTGTACGAAGCGTGAGCCGTGCAGCAGTTTGAATACAGGTACTTTGTTTTTGTCGCCAGCGCAGTCCTTGCTCATATCGCGATGGCCTATGATCCGCGCGCCCGTGAACACTTGATTGCCCCAATAGTGATCCCAATGACCGTGGGTGTTCACAACGGTCTGCGGGGCATGGCCCAGTTTCTCCTCGCTGAATGCCAGCAATTCCTTTGCGTGCGGCAGATCGAAGCAAGTGTCGCAGACAAGCCCGCCGCCGCGCAGGACGAGTCCGGCGTTGGAAAAGTTATCCATCAGCCCCGCGTCAGTGATATCCAGACCCTCGGCAGGGGCGATGGCAGCGTAGACGTTTTCCGCCAATTCCACAAAGTGAAAACGTGTTGTTTTGATCTCGTTCATCGCCAAGCTCCCCCCAGCTGTTCATCTTCGTGCTGTTTTCAACATGATTCAGATGATTTCTATTGTAATGATACCATACACCGAATTTGAACGCAAGTTGGACGCCCAATTGGGCGTCCACTTTTCCGTCTCAGCCGGTATTGACGTCGTGTTGTCCCAATGTGGGCGTCCTATAGGGCGTCCACTTTCCTAATGCAATCGGTCTAAAGATCGATCAATACAAAGGTGGGCGTCCAATAGGGCGTCCACCTCGATTTATGAAAAGAGAAAGGAAGAAAAAACAATGGAAAAAGCCTTTGCGTATGTCTGCGCCAGTGAGAAAACCTCGGTCCGCCAGCTCAAACGGTACTGCCGCGCGGTATTCGATCTCGGCTATGTGCCGATCTGCCCGCGCCTTGGGGATGGGCAGTATCTTGATTTCGACATCCCGGACGAAAAGAAAGCGTACCACGAGATTGCCCGGCAGAAACTGGCCCGCTGCCGGATGGTGGTGGTGTGCGGGCGCGAGATCACCAGCACGATGTTAGCCGAGATCGGCATTGCCGAAAAGCGCCATCTTGTCTGCACCACGCTCGGCGGCCTCGCTTCGATCCGCAATGCCGAAGCCGCCCCGGTGCTGCATTGACCCAATGCGAGGCAGAGCAGCCGGTGAACGGTTTTGCAAGCATCGCGTCTGGATATCCAGACGCACCAACCGGGGAGAACCCCAAACCCCCGCTGCAGATTTTCATCGAATCCGAAAGAGGTGAACAGAAATTGGATGAGAAGCAATATGGTGCGTTCGCGCGGAACGCCCTGACTTTAGACCAGCTTCGACATGGCAGGAATATCAGCTATGTGCCGGGCTCGTTTGTTGTGGAAAAGGTGATTGTGTTGAGCGAGGATGGCTTCGCAGCACTGGCAGGCGATCTCTCGGCAGAATATGTGTTTTTAGAGGAAAACCGTGATCTCATGTCTGCCGATCCGGGCGGCCGGTTCAACTGCGTGCTGGCGCGGACAGAAACGGGAAAGGAGGGCATCCTGTTTGCGCTGCAGGGCAGCGAGCTCTATACCGCATATGCCAAAGATGTCCATGCGATCCGAGTCGATCCCGCCACTCCCGTAGAGCAAATCCCGCAAAGCAGCCTCCCGCGCATCCAGACGAGCGCGGTCTTTTACCATAAGCCGCGCGGGGTAGAGGACATTACGGGAATCGACTATGTGCGCAATATCGCGGAGCGCAAGGCGGCGTTTGTCATTGAAACGGTGGTTGTTCTGTCAGACGAAAAGTTTGCTGACTTTATGCGCAGCGGTTTGCTCCAAGACAAACTTTTTCTTTTTGACAATCTGGATAAGATGTGGTTCGACCCCGCCGAACGGGTATGGCACTGCCTGCTCGTGAAAGGAGAAACCAGCCGGGACGGAATCCTCGTCGAAGCCGAGGGCTACTCCTATGCGCGGTATGCGGCCTATGTCCGGGACTGCGCGCGGCTGCGTTTGCGGGAGGTTCCGGTTCAGTATGAGTATCCGGCGCGGCCGCCGCGTGAAAAGATGCCTCGGCGCCGCAGCCGGGGCGGGGAGCGATAAGGGGGGATCACCATGCGCAAACGCAGCCACATCGTACCGCTGCATCTGAATGCAAAGGAACTGAAACGGCTCAATGATCTTGCCGAACGGAGCGGCTGGACGCGGGAGGAATTCCTGCGTTCGCTCATCATGGGCGCACAGCTCCGGGCCAAGCCCTGCCCGCATCACGCCGACCTCATGCGCAAGGTGGCGGGCCTTTGCAACAATGCAAACCAGCTCGCCCACACCGCCAACAGCACCGGGCAGGCAAGCCAGCAGAGCGTGGACGAGATGCTCCGCATCGCGAGCGCTGTCATGGAGGAAGTGAGGGAGCGTTGGTAGATGGCGTATACGTCCGTTATCCCCGTCCACCGCCTCGACAACAGCGTGGCGTATGTGCTGGATAAAGCAAAAACCTCCCGTGCTCAAAATGCCGGTTCGCTGCAGGAGGCGGTGGACTATGCGCTCAACCGGGACAAGACGGAGCGTGATTTGTTTGAAACGGGCCTCGGCTGTGCAACGCAATCGGCGTTTGTAGATATGCGCAAGGTGAAAGAAGTCTGGCACAAGCTGGATGGGGTGCAGGGGTTTCATTTAGTGCAGAGTTTTGCGCCGGGCGAGGTTACACCGGAACTCGCGCATCAGATCGGCTTGGAGCTTGCGGACAGGCTGCTCGGCGGGAAATATCAGGCAGTGATTGGCACCCACCTCAATACGGGATGCATCCATAACCACATCGTTTGGAATTCGGTGGCGATGGATAACGGGATGAAATACCACAGCAGCAAAAAGACGTATGTGCTGGAGGTGCGCGGGATCTCGGATGAGCTGTGCCGGAAATACGGTTTGTCGGTCATTCAGACGGAGCGGTCGGAACAGGTGGCAAAGCCGTACATTCTGTGGCAGGCACAAAAGCGCGGGGAGGACTGGAAAGCCCCGATCCGGCAGGATGTGGATGCGGCCATCGCGGGCGCGTTCACATGGCGGCAGTTTCTGGCGGCGCTGGAGCGCAAGGGTTATACGCTGCACTTTGAGCGCAGAGATCCGTCCCTCACCCCGCCCGGAAAGGAATGGCGCGTTCGGTTCAAGACGCTCGGCCCACGGTACACGCCCGAAAGTATCCAGCGGCGCATCCTCGAACCAAAGGCGATCCCACCGGCTGGAACGAAACCCGTCCGGCGCGCCAAGCTGCGTGCAGGGGGAAAGCCGCTGTTTGGCCGCTCCAGCCTGCGCGCCCTCTACTATGTGTACCTCTACCGCATGGGTGTGCTGCCGCGCAAGCCGTCCTACATGGGCTACGAGGTGCGGCAGGACATCCGCAGGCTGGACAGGCGCATCGAGCAGATGACGTTCCTGACAAAGCATGGCATCGACGACCGGGGCCAGCTTGCCGCGCTGCAGGCACAGGCGGAGAGCGAGATCGCGGCGCTGACAAAAGAGCGCAAAAAGCTTTATCGCACCGCGCCACAGGGGGAGCGCATCGAGCAGATCAACGCGCGGCTCAAAACGCTGCGCCGCACGGTCAAGCTCTGCAAAGACATCACCGTGCAGTCGGAGGAAATGGAGCGACGGATGCGGGAGGATCGGCAGACAGCGCAGCGACTGAAAGAGGAACAGGCCCGCCCTGTTCCGGGCAGAAAAAAGAGAGACAGGGAGTTGATGTAACATCGAAACATATCCGAGCAGAGATCAGGTGGAGCGCATCCGAAATCAGTACCCGGTCGGTACGCGCATCCGCCTGCACAGCATGGCCGATCCCGACGCGGTGCCGTCCGGCATGACCGGGACGGTCAAGTATGTGGATGATATGGGCCAGATCGGGATGCAATGGGATAACGGGCGCAGCCTTGCGCTGATCCCGGGCGTGGATTCGTTTTCCCGCATCGATGCGCCGCAGCGCGCGAAAGGCGGTGACGCGCGATGAGCTATACGAGTGAACCCGCGGATCAGATCGTCCGGTACTCGCTGGAGGGGACGGAGGTTGCGCTTAAGTTGACCGGCGCGGCCGCAAAGAATTTTGCCATCTTCGCGTATACGGTCCTCAAGGACCAGAAAAAGACGCGCGGCAAAACGAACTTGGTGCGGATGCTGAAAGAGGGCAAGCCGCTCAAGTTTTTCACGATCCCGGAGGACAGGATGCGGGAGTTTGCACAGGAGGCCAGACGCCACGGCCTGTTGTTTGTCCCGATGCGGGACAGGCACCGTCCGGGCGTGATTGAAATCGCGGTGTTTGCGCAGGATGCGGCGAAGGTCAACCGGATCATGGATCGGCTGTGCCTCGACTTTGTCAGGGCGGCCGCGGGCGAGGCTGTGCCGGAACCGACGCCTGAAAAAGCCGTGGATGCGCTGCCCGCGCCGCCCATGCAGACCGAGACGGTCGAGACGCCGGACGGCAAGGTGGAGTTTGTGGTCGGAGGCTTCGAGGATGATTTTGGCCTTGCCGGAGAGGACGCCGGAAATTTTACCAAAGGCCCGGTGGACGATCCTTCGGCTGGCCCGCAGGGAAACCTGAGTCCGTCCGAGTCTTCCTCGCCCAGCAGAAGCTCTTCGCCAGCGCCGTCCGCAGGGGGACGTGACGAGCGCCCGTCCGTGCGCGCTGAGCTCGATGAGATTCGGCGCGGGCAGGCGGCAGACGCAAAGCGTAAAACACAAGAACGCGCAAGGCCCGCGCGTCAGCAGACGAGAACGCGAACCAAGAAAAAATCGAAAGGAAGATGACGCGAATGGATTTATCCAATTTGATCGGTAAGGCCGTCGAGCAGCCGCAGGCCGAGGCTGCGGCACTGCAGCTCTCAAAAGAGGAATACGCTGCATTGAAAAAGGCCGAGCGTGAAGATGTATGGGCGCGGGTAGACGCCACCGCTGATGCTGTGTTCAAGGACGGTGCGTCCATGCAGGCGTTTCTCGATTTTGTGGCCACATGCACCCCGCAGAGCACACGCAATCTGCTCATCCTCTACGAGCAGGACCCGGAGATTCACCATCCGCGCACGTTCGACAAATGGAAAAAGGCGGGGCGCTCGGTCATCAGCGGAGAGACAGGCTATACCTTTTTCGCGGAGCAGACCTACACCCGCGAGGACGGCACTCCCGCGGCCGGCTACACGCTGACCAAGGCGTTTGACATCTCGCAGACGCGTGGGCCGCAGCCTATGGTGGATACCGTCCGTGCGCCGGAGGAACTGCTGGCCGCGCTCATTGAGCAAAGCCCTGTCCGGCTGCAGCTCTCCGACCAGCTGCCCGACCGCGTGCAGGCGCAGTATGTGCCGGTTCAGCGCACGATTTTTGTGCGCAACAACATGGATGCGGCGACGGCCTTCTGCGCCATTGCACGTGAACAGGCCCATGCCAGCTTTGATGCGGTGGGCCGGGGCTATACCCGACAGGCGTTTGCGGCAAAAGGCTATTGCGCGGCCTACGTCGCAGCCAAGAAGTTCGGGATCGATACCTCGGCATTCCGGTTTGACAAGGTGTGCGAACTCGGCACGGAGCTGGACGCACAGGGCACGCGCGCTTTCCTCAGCGATGTGAAAGCTGCCGCGTATACGGTCAGCCGCGGCGTCCGCAGGGCTTTCCGCGAGATGGAGCAGCAGCTCCAGCCGGACGAGTTTTCGGTCGAGGCGCAGCCCGCGCCCAGTAAGCCCGCGAAAACAAAGGCGGAGAAAAGCAAGGACAATGAGAGCCGCTGAGAGTTTTCAGTTTGTTTTCAATTTCCAGATAGCTATATCGCAGCCTTTGTGATAGGGTTGACTCAAGAGAAAACGGGCTCAAAAACCGAAACGGAGGGATACGACATGGAGAAAGAGCGGCTGTTCAAGATGACGGAAACCGAGCAGTGTGTGCTGGTGGCGGCGCTGAAAAGCAATGGCGGCACGCTGGCCAGCCGCGCGGCGAACGCGCCGAAGCGCAGGCTCTATTTGGACGGCGAGGAATACCGGCAGGCACTGCACGGCCTCAACCAGCTGCGCACAGACTACATGGCGGCGGGCCACTATAGCGACGGCATCGATGCGGTCATGCTCAAACTCATGAAAACGAAATACCGCCGCGCGCCTGCGCGGTGAACGCCTGAAACTTTATCTGTAATATGCGCCCCCATTTCCCAGCCGGGAAGTGGGGGCTTTATATTTTATGAGGAGGGGTCTTTGAGAAAAGAGTAAGGTATATTGCATCCCTGTCTGGCGGTAAGGACTCGACCGCGATGGTGCTGCGCCTACTGGAAGAAAAACGGCCGCTGGATGAGATCATCTTTTGTGACACAGGTATGGAATTCCCGCAGATGTATGAGCACATCGATCGGCTGGAACGGTACATCGGCAGACCAATCACCCGGCTGAAAGCGCCCGATCCGTTTGAGTACCACTTTTACGAGTACACTCCGCAGCGCAAAAACCCTGCCTTAATCGGCAAGCGCGGCCGCAGCTGGCCCGGCCCGATGAACCGATGGTGTACCGGAGTACTGAAAACAAGGGTCATTGACCGTTATCTGAAAGGCCGATATGGACAGGATGAACTCGTCCGATACATTGGGTTCGCCGCAGACGAGCCAAAGCGCCTCAAAGATAAACAGTATCCCCTTGTCGAATGGGGTATGACCGAAGCCGACTGCCTGCGATACTGCCGGGAGCGCGGATTCGATTGGGGCGGCTTGTATGACATTTTCAAGCGGGTATCCTGCTGGTGCTGCCCGCTGCAATCACTGGAAGAACTGCGCAAGCTGCGCCGCCATTTTCCAAACCTGTGGGAGAAGCTGCAGTACATGGATGCACACACATGGCGGCAGTACCGCAAAGACTACTCAGTGCGTCAGCTTGAACAGCGTTTCCAACTGGAAGAAGAACGGATCAGGAACGGCTTGCCAATCACTGGCAGGCCGTTTTATACCGCCCTGCATAGGAGGCTCGATCCCCAAAACAATGTGACGAAAGGTAGTGACAGCAGATAAACCGCAAACAAAACCCGTGGTGGGCATGGCTACTGCCTCTGCCGCTTGTCTGGTGGGCGGCGCTGTGCTTTGCCGCCAGCTGGCGGCCGGGGGAAAGCATCCTGTACCAGATGGAAAGGATCACGGCGGCACTTGGCCAGCCCTCTGCCGTCCGCTGGACGCCGGAGGCACCCCGTGCGCTGCTCGGCTTTACCCTTGCCTATGGCGTGGCGGTGGCCGCATTCGTATCCAACGCAAAAAACACCCGCCGCGGCGAAGAACACGGCTCGGCCAAATGGGGCGACGTGTTCGCTATTTCCAAAAAGTATCGCGACCGCAAACACCCCGGTCAGAACCTCATTCTGACGCAGCACTTCCAGATCAGCATGGACGGCCATAAGCACCAGCATAACACCCATGTCCTCGTGATCGGCGGCTCCGGCGCGGGAAAAAGCCGCAGTTACGCTATCCCCAACGTGCTCACCTGCGGAGATTGCTCCATGCTCGTCTGCGATCCGAAGGCCGAGATCCTGCGCAAGACCGGCGCGGCGCTCGAAAACCACGGCTTCGAGGTGCGTGTGTTCGATCTGATCGACCCGGACAGCTCCTTTTGCTACAACCCCCTCGCCTATGTCCGAGACGACAAGGACGTCCTGCGTTTGATCGAAACGCTCATCCAGTCCACCACCCCGCCCGGCAGCCAGACAAGCGACCCTTTCTGGCAGAAATCCGAGACGGCGCTGCTGCAGGCGCTTGTTCTGTACCTCATGCACTACGCTCCGCTCGAGGAACAGAACTTCGGAACCGTTATGGAGATGCTGGCGGCTGCTGAAGTCAAAGAGGAAGATGAGGAGTTTGAGTCCCCGCTCGACATCCTGTTTGCGCGGCTCGAGATGCGCGACCCGGAGAGCATTGCCCTCAAGCAGTACCGCATCTTCAAGATGGGCGCGGCCAAGACGGTCAAGAGCATCCTCATCAGCGTGGGCGTCCGGCTGGCGGCGTTCAACCTGCCACAGATCGCACGCCTCACCTGTGTGGATGAACTGCACCTCGAGGAAATGGGAGAGAAGAAAATTGCTCTTTTTTGCTGCATCCCGGACAGCGACCGGTCGCTCAACTATCTCGTCGGGATGCTGATCGGGCAGCTCATCCAGACCCTCTACTTTGTGGCGGATCGCAAGTACAAAGGCCGCCTGCCGGTTCCCGTGCATCTGCTGATCGACGAGGCTCCGAACATCGCTCTGCCGACTGACAGCTACCTGCCGTGGCTCGCCACGATGCGCAGCCGCAACATTTTCACAAGCTACATCGCGCAGAACATGGCGCAGCTCAAAGGGCAATTCAAGGATCAGTGGGAATCGCTGGTGGGCCTGTGTGATGAGTTTCTTTACATCGGCGGCAATGAGAAAGAGACCCACAGGTATGTCTCGGAACTCATGGGCAAGGAGACGCTGGACACCAACACCTATGGCAGAACCCGCGGCAGGAGCGGCAGTTACAGTACCAACGACCAGCAGGCCGGGCGCGAATTGCTCACGCCCGACGAGGTGCGGATGCTTGGCCCGCGCAAAGCAATTCTATTTGTGCGCGGCGAGCGGCCGATGCTCGACAACAAGTACGACCTCATGCGCCACCCGCATATCCGCGAGACCGAGGACGGCGGCGCGCCGCCCTACGACTACACCGCCGCGCGGCAGGCTAAAGGCGACCTCGCCGGTACGCCGGAGGATTACGAGCTGCTCAATATGGACGATTTTCTGTCAGATGCGTCCCGGTCGGGCGCATTGAATCTTTCCGTTCATAGGAACGGGAATCAAACAATGGGAGGTACAGATTGAAACAGAAGAAAAACTGTCATGCAAAAACAGACACGAAGCGGAAAGCGGCGGCTCCGCATAGCCCCGCAGAAATGCCCACGCCGATGCGCCGCAGAGCGGATGCGGTCAGGCGTGCCTACTGGACACTGTCCTTCTCGCTGGTGCTTGCGTTCCTGTTGGCAGTCCCGGCCTTTGCCGCCGACAGCGACCCGCTCGCCGTGATCAATAACCTGTCCGCATTCATCTTTTCGTTGATCCGCGCGGTCGGCATGATCCTGCTCGGCTGGGGGATCGTGCAGGTGGGCCTGTCGTTCCAGAGTCACGACCCCAGCCAGCGCTCGCAGGGCTTTCTCACGCTGGCGGGCGGCCTTGTCGTGACGTTTGCGAAAGAGATCCTCGAACTGATCACCGGCACAGCAGTATGAGATCGGTACTGAGAAAAGAGGTGATGGCCTGTGGGCGACAACGGATGGATCATTGATAACCTGAACGCGGCGCTCGGCACATGGAACGCAAAGCTTGCCGAGCTCTGGCAGCTTCTGACGCAAAGCCCGCAGGACTTCAAGGGCGGCGAGATCTGGCAGGCGGTGCTCGGTATCCACGGCGCGCTCAAGGGGATCGGGCTCGGCCTGCTGGTGCTGTTCTTTGCGGTTGGCGTGGTGAAAACCTGCGGCAGCCTTGCCGAGACGCGCCGCCCGGAGCGGGCGCTCGCGCTGTTCGTGCGGTTCGTGCTGGCAAAAGCCGCCGTGCAGTATGGCCTCGACCTCATGCTGGCGGTGTTCGAGATCGCGCAGGGCATCGTGTCCAGCGTCATGGCAGCGTCCGGCGCGGGCGGGCTGTCCGGCGCGGCGCTGCCGCAGGAGATCATCGACAAGGTGGCGCAGGTGGGCTTCTGGCAGAGCATCCCACTCTGGGCGGTCACGCTGCTGGGCGGGCTGTTCATCACCGTGCTGTCATTTGTCATGATCCTGACGGTCTATGGCCGGATGTTTCGGCTTTACATTTTTGCCGCCATTGCCCCGATCCCGCTGGCTGCCTTTGCCGGACAGCCCAGCGCGAACCTCGGGCGAAGCTTTCTCAAAAGCTATGCGGGCGTATGCTTGGAGGGCGCGGTGATTGCGCTGGCCTGCGTGATCTTCTCGGTGATGGCCAGCGCGCCGCCCGCCATCGACACCACCGTCTCGGCGGTGACCGCCGTGTGGGGATATGTCGCAGAGCTCAGTGCGTCCGTAAGTACGGGCAAAAGGCCTGTACGCGGGTTTATGTGGAATT
>CANRZX010000003.1 GCA_947644575.1 uncultured Clostridia bacterium
CGGGGGTGCTTGGAGAGTTTTTTATATTTAACAAACCCCCCCCACAACCGGGGCGGGCCCCCGGCGGCGCTTAAAACCCGCGGCTCCCCCCCCGCCGATTTATGCGTTGGCGGTCTCCCAACAAAGCACCCGGTTTTGCTATAGAGCCTCCGTCGGCCGCACCGGCACGTCGATCTGTACAAGGGCATCTTCGGTCCGTTCGATGACGGTTTCGTTGAGGATGCGCTCATAAGAAAAGCCGAACGGAACAAGGCCGCGCGACGCCGCGAACGAAAGCAGCCGCCGGTAGCACCGCGCGCCGTTGGACGCAGTGTCCTGATAAAAGGCGCGAAGATAACAGCCCGCGGGCTGAACATGAAGCCCGGCCCGGCGGACGCGGAACGGAATCTCGATGAACAGCTTGGAGTATGCCGCAAAATCGCCATGCATCAGGCGCTCAACCGAAATCATGGTTCCATAAGAAGCGTCGTGCAGCCGCCGCAGGCCGTATTTCGCGGTCTCGGCGGTAATCAGCTCCACCTGCCTGTCAAATGTCATTTCCGGAGTGATGTCCACGGTGACGACGCGCCGCTCCTTTTTCTCCAGCATGCGGATCTCCGACAGATCCATTGTCAGCAGCGTTTCGATATTTTGCAGCTGCTGGGACAGCGCGCCGCGCACCGCCCTCAAATGCGCGAGCTCGCGGTCGACATGACCGATCTGCTCGCGCAAAAGCAGGCGCAGGGTGGCGGGGGACCGGCCCCGCAGGAACGAGCGGATCTCCTCGGTCGGCACGTCCAGCTCCCGCAGCAGCAGAATCGTCTCCAACACGGAGCTTTGAGCGTAGCTGTAGTACCGGTACCCGTTTTCCGGGTCGGTCTTCGCCGGATGGAACAGATCGATTTCGTCGTACCACATCAGCGTTTTTTTGTTGATGCCGTGCAGGGCCGCGAACTGGCCGATGGTGAGCAGCTTATTGGGCTTTTCCATTGTGTTATTTTCCTCCTGAGTAAGCACTGAACAAATCGTAGCGCACGCATCGACGGCAAATTGTTCCTTCAAACTTTACAAAAATACTCGCCAATACACAAAGTATTGCCTGCGTTTTTTGTTTTGTCTGACGAAAAATTTGCTCGCCGCTTCGTACGCTCCGATTTATTCAGCACTTACTTGACCGTACAGTAACTGTACGGTTTATGATGATAGGGCAGAGGCGTCCCGAAGCCGCCCCGCGAAGGGCGGGGCGCCCGGGCCTTACACCCTCATTATAAGCGGGCCCGCGTTCCGGCTTCGGGTGCTGCTGGGCGCGGCCTCCAACGGCTGCTCGGAGATGGCGACCGCCCTTGTCACCGGCATCATCACCATGATGTTCAACTGGACGATGCTGCGCTATGTGGGCGAGGACGGCGTCGCCGCCGTGACCATCATCATGTATGTGCTGATGTTTGCCAGCTCTCTGTATACCGGCTATTCCTACGGCGTCGCTCCCATGCTCAGCTTCTATTACGGCGAGCAGAACCACGAAAAGCTGAAAAAGCTGGTCTCCCTGAGCCTGCGGGTAATTGCCGTGATCTCTGTGGCGACGGTGGCGCTTTCTCTTGCCGCCACGAGGCCGCTGGTGGCCATCTTCGCCCGTCCGGACAACCCGGTATATGCTTTGGCGGTGACCGGCAACCGCATTTGCACGCTGGCGCTGCTTTTCATTGGCTTCAACATTTTTGCCAGCGGGATGTTCACCGCGCTGTCCAACGGGCTTGTCTCGGCCATTCTCGCGTTTTCGCGCTCATTTGTCTTTATGATGATCGCCATGCTGGTCCTGCCCGCCGCACTGGGCGTGACGGGCGTCTGGCTGGCGACACCGGCGGCGGAGCTGATGGCGCTCGCGCTGTCCGTCTGGATGTTCGCGCGGCATCGGCAGCGCTACCACTACTGACCGCGCGGCGAAATGTCCCATCCCCCTACCGCCGCGCTGGAAAGGCTTCCTCCTTTCCAGCAGCCGCATCAGGCATAGAATAGTACGAATCGTATAAAAACGCGTCGAATTTACAGACGCAATTTGACGCTGAGGCCTGATTTTGCTATAATACGGACAGTGTGTTGTGAAGCGATTGGCCGAGGGGCGCGAAGCTCAAGAGGGAACGGAAAGCAAAGGAGGTGTCGGAATGACCAAGCGGCAGGAGCACATCCGGCGGCGTCTCGTGCGCGCCGCGCCGCGCATGGCGGCGCTGGCCGTCGCGGCGGGTAGCCTGTTCCTTGTCTGTGCCACGCTGCTCTTTTTTGTGCGGCGTGTGACGGTGCGTGATTCCGACGGACCCCAGCGTGTTTTGCTGACGGCACGGGCCGAGCCGCGGGCGCTGCTCGCGATGGCCGGCATCGCGCCCGAGCAGCCGGAGGATACGGTCTCGCTGCTGCCGCAGGGGGACGGCTCGCTGCTCGTCTCGGTGCAGCGCGGCTTTCCGGTGACGGTCGCCGTCGACGGGAAGGAGCTCGATGTTGTCGCCAGCCGCGGTACGGTGGCCGAGCTGCTGGCGGACGCGGGCGTTGAGCTCGGCGCGGACGACGAGGTCACACCCGCGCTGTCCACGCGCGTGACAAAGGGGATGGATGCCGTCCGCGTCGCCCGCATAACCTATCAGGAGTACACCGAGGAGAAAATTCTCCCGTTCGAGGTGGAGTACATCGACGACAGCGAAACGACGACCGGGCGCTATGCCCGCGAAATTTTGGAGCAGACGGGCGAGGACGGCCTCGCGCGGGTGACGTACCGCCGCAAGTATGTCGACGGCGTCTATACGGAGACACAGACGGTCCGTACGCAGACCGTGACGGAGATGAAGCCGGAGATTCATCACAAATTCAACACGGACGCCGTCAGCCCGCTGCCCCCGCCGGAGGGCATCACCGTGGTGGACAACGTCCCCAGCAGCTATACGACGGTGTATTCGATGAAGTCGACGGGCTATTATTCCCCGCGCGGGCGCGGCGCCAGCGGGCTGGGGCTGTATTACGGCACCTTCGCCTGCGACCCGTCGCTGATCCCCTATGGGACGAAGGTCTATATCGCGTCGCCAGACGGGCGCTTCGTGTACGGCTGGGCCATTGCGACGGACACGGGTGAATTTGCCCGCACGAACCCGATGCAGGTGGACCTGTTCTACGAAACCTACGCCGAATCCGCCGCGCACGGCGTGCGGCAAGTCAATGTCTATATCCCGTGATTCTTGCGGTAAAAATACTCCTTGCCTCTTTTGAAAAAGGCAGGGGGTATTTTTTGATGAAAGCGGCGTTGTTCCGCGGTCGGCGCGGGCTCTCAAAAAGATTAGATTTTTCACGAAACACTTGACAAGCGCAGCCATCCGTATTATACTGTACCTATTGATACAATACAGCATAATACAGAAAGGCGGTACAGATTTGGAAATTGTCGTAAGCAATAAGGTGAGCCGCCCGTTGTATGAACAGATCGCCGCGCAGATCAAGGCCCAGATCATGAGCGGCGATCTGTCGGCCGGGGAGGCGCTCCCCTCGATCCGCGCGCTTGCGCGGTCCCTGCAAATCAGCGTGCTGACGGTGCAGAAGGCATACGATGTCCTGCAGGCGGACGGCTTCATCGAAACGACGGCCGGAAAGGGCTGCTTTGTCTCAGCCCAAAATCAGGATTTTTATTTGGAGGAGCAGCAAAAGAAGATTGAAGGGCACTTCAATGAGGCAATCGAAATCGCCCGCGCCGGCGGCATCCCGCTGGAGAAGCTGCAGAGCCTATTAACCCTGTTGTATGAGGAGGATTGATCATGAATCATGCTTTGACGGTTTCCGGGCTGACGAAAACCTATCCGGATTTTGTTTTGGACGGGGTGTCCCTTTGCGTCCCAAGCGGCTCCATCGTGGGGCTGATCGGCGAGAATGGTGCAGGAAAAAGCACCACACTCCACGCGGCGCTAGGGCTGATCCGGCGCGACGCGGGGCAGGTCTTCCTGCTCGGGCGCGACGCGATGGACAACGCTGTCAGGGAACAGCTTGGCGTCGTGTTCGACGGCGACAATTATCCGGAAAGCCTTTCTCCGGCGAAGATCGGGCGGGTACTGAAGCATATCTACCGCACCTGGGATGATTCGGCCTATTCCAGCCTGCTGCGGCAATTCTCCCTCCCGGTCGACAAACCGCTGCGGCAGTTTTCAAAGGGCATGAGGATGAAGTTGGCGCTCTCGGCCGCGCTGGCCCACCATCCCAAGCTGCTGATTCTCGACGAGGCCACCAGCGGGCTCGATCCCATCGTGCGGGACGATTTGCTGGATATGCTGTTGGATTTCGTTCAGGACGAGGCGCATTCTGTGCTGGTATCTTCCCACATCACAAGCGACCTTGAAAAAATCGCCGACTACATCGTGTTTCTCCACGAGGGGCGGGTGGTTTTTTCCAAGGCGAAGGATGAGCTGACGGAACGGTACGGCATCCTCAAATGCGGTACGGCGCAGTTTGACGCACTCGAACGGGAGGATTGGATCGCATACCGCGAAATGGAGTACGAGCGGCAGGTCCTTGTGCCGGACCGGGACCGGGCGCGGCGGAAATATCCCAAGGCGATGGTCGTCCCGGCGACCATCGACGAAATCATGCTGCTGTATGTAAAGGGGGAAACCCAATGAAGGGCGTATTCTTGAAGGATTTGTATATCACAAAAAGCAATCTTTTAGTGGTCGTGGGCAATCTGGTCGTTTTGGGCTTCGGCGTCTCGTTTTTGTTCGATCCCGGCGCGATCCTCGTGCTCGCCCCGGCCGCCGCCGTGACGCCGGTTTTTATCAGCATCGCGGGCGACGCAAGCTCCAAATGGAACAAAAACGCGCTCACCATGCCCCTTTCCAGGGGCCAGCTCGTCGGCGAAAAATATCTCTTATACGGCCTGCTCGCCGCGCTGGGGCCCCTTGCCGCACTGCTTCCCTGCGGAGCCCTCGCCCTGGCGGGCCGCCCCGTTTCGCCCCAGTCCCTCTGGCTGTACGGCGCGCTCGGCCTGAGCGCGGCCCTGCTTTCCGGGGGAATCAGCCTGCCGTTCGCCTATTGCATGGATCCGGAAAAATCGCAGATCGTCTTTATGCTGTCGTTCCTCGTATCGACGGGGATCATCGCGGCGCTTGTGGTGCTCATCAACCAGCTGATCCCGGTGAAGACGCACCTTGTGCCCGCGTTCCTCGCGGTGCTCGCGGTTTCTCTCCTCTGCTTCCTCGGCTCCTGCCGGGTGGCGATCGAGGTGTACCGAAAACGGGACGTCACTTGAAGGAATCATGAAATCCCTGCGTTTCCCCGCGCTCCGCGCCCGTTTTGACGGAGCGCGGAGCGGAAAATCCAAAAGCCGCGCGGACCGCCAAAAACGCCAAGAGCGCTTTTGAGTAATCACTGATTAAAGCGGCAGGTCAGATTGGCGAGCAGATTTTTTCCTCGGCCTAAGAGCCGCCGCTGCGCGGCGGTTGGCCTTTGGACGCGCCTGCGGGCGCAGTGGCTGTTGAAGCCCCAAAATCGCCGAAATACTTTGTGTATTTCAAGATTTTGAGGCAAAAAAATCGATACACTCGAAAAGCGATGCTTTTCGAGGCGCAGCATTCTATGCTGCGCGGAAATCGCTATCAGCGATTTCCTGTCGATTATAGAGTCAACACGCACGCTCTGCGTGCGGCGTGCAAAGCGCGCCACTTGAAAACAAGATGCTTGTTTTCAAGTGTGTTGACTCAAACAGACGGAAAATATGCCGCTGAGATGTGCCTGACGATTTATTCAGTGGTTACTTGGCGGCAGCCGCGCGGCTTTGCCGTATTTTCCCGGTTTTTTGGAAAGGAAAGAGACCGGAGCGCCGACAAACAAAGCGCCGGATTGTCACGAATCCTTTTGATGCGCCGCGCGCCACGCCTCGATCTGGGCCAGGCGGTCGGCGAAGCGCGCCTCACTGCCCTGGCGGGTCGGCACATAATATTTTTTCCCGGCCAGCGAATCCGGCAGGCACTGCATATTCGTCAGCTTGTCCTCGGTATCGTGGGCATACTGGTAGCCCTCGCCGTAGCGCAGCTCCTTCATCAGCTTTGTGGGCGCGTTGCGGATGACGAGCGGCACCGGCTCGTCGAGCATCGTCAGCGCGTCGGCCTTCGCGGCGGCGTAGGCGACGTCGCACGCATTCGATTTCGGCGCGACGGACAGATAAATCACGGCGTGCGTCAGGTGGACGCTGCACTCCGGCATGCCGAGGAAATGGCACGCCTGATAGGCCGCGATGCTGATCTCCAGCGCGCGGCTGTCGGCGAGGCCCACGTCCTCGCTGGCGAAGCGCACGACGCGCCGCGCAACATACAGCGGATCCTCGCCCGCCTCCAGCATGCGCGCCAGCCAGTAGACTGCGGCGTCCGGATCGCTGTTGCGCATGGATTTGTGCAGCGCGGAGATCAGGTTGTAGTGCTCTTCGCCGTGCTTATCGTAGAGCAGCGATTTTTTGGAGGTGCACTGCTCGAGCGTCTCGCGCGTGACGACGGTGCTGCCGTCCGGCTGAAGCTCGCCGTTCAGCACCACCATCTCCAGCGTGTTCAGCGCCGTGCGCGCGTCGCCGTTCGCGAACGAGGCGATCCGCTCGGGCATGTCGTCCTCCATCACGACCACGCGGTCGCCGAAGCCGCGCGGGTCGGCCAGCGCGCGGCGCAACACCCCGGTTAGCTCCTCGGTGGAAAGCGTGTGCAGTACAAATACTTTACAACGCGAGAGAAGCGCCGCATTGACCTCAAACGACGGGTTTTCCGTCGTCGCGCCGATCAGGATGATGCTGCCCTTTTCGACAAACGGCAGAAACGCGTCCTGCTGCGCCTTGTTGAAGCGGTGGATCTCGTCCACAAATAAAATGGTCTGCTCGCCGAAGCGGCGGTTGGCCTCGGCGGTCTGCATGACCTCTTTGATTTCCTTGATGCCGCTGGTGACGGCGCTGAAATCGATGAAGTTCGCCTTTGTCTTATGGGCGATGATGCGCGCCAGCGTCGTCTTGCCCACGCCCGGCGGGCCCCAGAAGATCATCGAGGGCACGCGGTCGCCGTCGATCAGCTGCCGCAGCACCTTGCCCGGGCCGAGCAGGTGCCGCTGCCCGGCGAATTCGTCCAGCGTCTGCGGGCGCAGGCGACTGGCCAGCGGACGGCCCGCCTCCCGGTCGCCGCCCGCGCTGAAAAAATTCTGCTGTTCCATAGGGGCTCCTTTCCCGCTTTATTTGAAAATATACCCTAATTCGCCTCCCCCTCGAAGGGAAGGTCTTATTATGTAAAGTGCTTTCATTTTACAGGATTCCTGCGAAGAGCGGCGCGATAAAATGCCACATCACCGGCACAAGCAGCGCGGGTAGCAGGTTCGCCGTTTTGATTTTCGCCGCGCCGAGGAAGTTGACGCCGATGCACAGCATCAGGCAATAGCCTACGGCGCAGATCTGATCGAGCAGCGCCCCGGTCAAAAGCGGCTCGATCGCGCCCGCCAGCAGCGTGATCGCACCCTGATACAGCAGCACCGGCACCGCCGCGAAAATCACGCCCGGCCCCATCGTCGCGGCCAGCACCACCGAGGAGATGCCGTCGAGCAGGCTTTTGACGTACAGCACCGACGCGTCGCCGCGCAGGCCGTCGTTCAGCGCGCCGATGATGGCCATCGCGCCGACGCAGTAGATCAGCGTCCCGTTCACAAAGCTCTGCGCGAAGCCGGTCAGATGCAGCTTTTCCTCCACAAGGCCCGACAGGCCGTTGAGCCGGTCGTCGATGCGCAGCGCCTCGCCCGCGATCACGCCGAGCACCAGGCTGACGATCAGCAGCAGCTCGCCCGAGGAGGACAGCCCTCCGTCCGCGCCGACGGTGAACATGGAGGAGATCACGCCGTTCAGCCCCAACACAATCACCGCGATGCCCATCGCCTTGTTGATGGAATCCGAATCGAGCCTTGCCACGCTCTTTTTCAGCAGCAGCCCGACGCTGCCGCCCGCGGCCACCGCCGCGGCGTTAATCAGGGTTCCCGTCATACGTTCCCTCTTTCCCCATTTTGCCGGACGCCGCAGCCGCGCCCGGCTTTTCAATAGAACAAAATAAAGGCGGCAGGCCGACGCAGGCCGCGCCCCAAAAGGCCGGGCGTCTCTGCCGAACTTAATTCAGCGCCGTCTCTCCGTCGAACAGCCCCTCCGCCAGCTCGCGCAGGCCCGCGTGCTCCGGCGCGCGCAGCGCCGGGTCGTCCCGAATCAGCGCCAGCGCCTCCTGCTGCGCGGCGTACAGCACGCGGCTGTCGGCCGCGAGGTCGGCGATGCGCAGCGTAGGCAGGCCGTGCTGCCGGCTGCCGAAGAAATCGCCCGGGCCGCGCGTCTCAAGGTCGAATTTCGCGATCGCGAAGCCGTCGTTCGTATGGCATAAAAACGAAAGCCGCTTTTTCACCGCGTCGGTCACATGGTCGCTGACGAGCACGCAGTACGCCTCGCCGCCGCCGCGCCCGACGCGCCCGCGCAGCTGGTGCAGCGCCGAGAGCCCGTAGCGCTCGGCGTTTTCGATGACGATGCAGCTCGCGTTCGGCACGTCGACGCCTACCTCGATCACCGTCGTGGAGACCAGCGCGTCGAGCCGCCCGGCCTTGAAATCGTCCATCACGGCGGCCTTTTCAGCGGCCTTTAGTCGGCCGTGCATCAGCCCGACCCGGCAGCCCGCCAGCAGGGGCTGCGCCACGTCGCTGTAATAGGTGGTGACGGCCAACATATCGCTCTCGCCCTCGTCGATCACCGGGCACACGAGATACGCCTGCCGCCCCGCGGCAATCTGGCGGCGCAGAAAGCCGTACAGATCGGCGCGCTTTTTGCCGGTGACGGCGTAGGTCTTGACGGGCGTGCGTCCGGGCGGCAGCTCGTCCAATACGGAGATGTCTAAATCGCCGAACATCAGAAGCCCTAACGTGCGGGGGATGGGCGTCGCGCTCATGACTAAGAGGTGCGGATGGTCGGCCTTGGCCGCGAGCTGCCCGCGCTGGCGCACGCCGAAGCGGTGCTGCTCGTCCGTGACGGCAAAGCCCAGCCGCGCGAAGCGCACGCCCTCGCCCAACACCGCGTGCGTGCCGATCACAAGCTGCGCCTCGCCCGATTCGACGGCGCGCAGCAGCTCCTTTTTCGCCCTGCCCTTGACGCTGCCCGTCAGCAGCGCCGTGCGCACGCCCAGCGGCGCGAGCAGCCGCTCCAGCGTTTCGGCGTGCTGCGCGGCCAGGATTTCCGTCGGCGCCATCAGAACGCTCTGATACCCGTTTTGCGCGGCGGCATAGACGCCCGCGGCGGCCACCAGCGTTTTGCCGCTGCCCACGTCGCCCTGCAAAAGGCGGTTCATCGGCGTCTTTTTCGTGAGATCCCCGAGCAGCTCCCCGGCGGCGCGCCGCTGCGCGTTCGTGGGCGCGAAGGGCAGCGCCGCCCAAAACGGCTCGAGCGAAACGGGCCGCATCGGCGCGCCTGTGCGCGCCGCCTCGCGCCCGCGCAGCAGCAAAAGGCCAAGCTGAAGCGCCAGCAGCTCCTCGAAAATCAGCCGTCGCCGCGCGGCGTGGATGTCGCCGGCGTCCTGCGGGAAATGGATTTTTTGCAGCGCCTCGGCCTTGCCGCACAGACGGTATTTTTGCAGCAGCGCCTCGGGCAGCGGCTCGTCGATCACGGGCGCGGCGGCCAACGCCGTGCGCATACACTTGGCGAGATACGCGCTGCTGACGCCCTCCGTCAGCGGGTAAACGGGAACCAGTGGCGTCGCGGCGGCCGCCGCCTCGGTCAGCATTTCAGGGTTTACCATCTCGCGCGCGGCCAGCACGCCGCCCACCTTGCCAAAAAACAGGTAGGTCCGCCCGATTTCCAGCTTTTTGGGCGCATACGGATTGTTGAAATAGGTGAGTGTTAAACTCGCGGTATCATCCCCAGCGGCCACGCGGAGCATCTGCCGCCCGCCGGGCAGGCGCGCCATACCGCCCTTTTCGTATACTTCGGCGCGCACGACGCACTTGACGTCGAACGGCGCGGCGGCGACGGCGTAAGGCTTCGAATAATCGTTGTAATCCCGCGGATAAAAGCCGAGCAGCTCCTCGACCGTGCGGATGCCGAGCCGCGCGAGCTGCGCGGCTCGCTTCTCGCCCACGCCCTTCAAATAGCGGACGTCCATCCCGCGCCCTCCTTTCCCCGCCGGATAAAATCAGAGCCTGTTCAAACTCTCTGGCGCACCGTTTGAACGAGCCCTTTGGCGCCTCTCTTCGTCAAGTTTTCTTGAAATACACAACAGAAAAACAAGCCCACGCCCCGCGTGGGAATGTCCGGACGCGTGCTTTTCACGAGACTTTCAAAAAAGCAATGTAAAACGGACACCCCTCCCGCGTCCACACGGCCATGCGAAAGCCCGACGGAAATTTCTGAACACACTTTTCAGACTGTCTAAAAGCAAAGCGGACGCACAGGACGAAACAGGTTCTTAGGGCCGGAACGCACGCTTCTCAACATACGCCATCATCCGGTTCCGCTCGCCGCACAGCAGCAGCGCCGCGAGCAGAAACGCGCCGCCCGCGGGCATCGGCAGATGGTGCGCGGCGCTGTAAACCAGTACGAGCGCGGAAAACAGCGCGAGTGCGACGCGCGACGCGAAATGCTCCCGCCGCCATTTCCGTTTCCAATAGGCGACGCGCTCGTCAAGCGCGAATTGCCCGGGCTCCCGCGCGGCGTCCGCTTCAGCCCGCTCCCGCGCGGGTTCTTGGACGGCGCGCTCCCCACGGATCAACTCGTCCACACTGACCTCAAAGCGCACGCCAATGGCCTCAAGCTGGTCAAGGTCGGGCAGATAATTGCCGTTTTCCCAGCGGGAAACCGTTTTGTTTGTGACGCCGAGTTCCCCGCCCAGCGCCTCCTGCGTCAAGCCCGCCTCCCTGCGCAGCCCCGCGAGGAATTTTCCCATTTTGACCGGATCCATCCGACCGCCTCCCACAATCCAATTTCCCAATATCGCAGGGAAAGCGCATCGGAACCGTCCGCCCCGGCCGTTTTACCCCTTCTCCCTGCAACTCGGCAAATACAGGATAGCAGATTTTCGGCGGGAATTCCACCCCACAAAGCGCGAACCGGGCAGACGCGCGAAAAGCCGAACGGCCCGGCCCGTACGGGCGGCTCTACCAGAAAGCAAAACGGCGGTGCCTGTCCTCTTCCGCCGCCTTTTCAGCCGCCGGACAGGCACGCGCCGTCCTATCCGGAAATCCTTCCGCCAAGCGGCATTTGCATCAGGATATGCGGACAGCCCGCGTCCAAAAACGGCTCGCCAACGGGCTCGAAGCCGACGGCGGCGTAAAAGCCCCGCTTGTCGAGCTGCGCGCCCAGCTCCAGCGTATGGCCGCCCAGCGCGAGCGCCTTTTCGGCGACGGCGCGCATCAGCAGACGTCCCACGCCCCGCCCGCGCAGCTCCCGGCATACGGCGACGCGCCCCGCGTGCCAAACGCCCCGCCCGGCGGAAAAAAGACGCGCCGTACAGCACGCCGCACCTGTTTCATCTATTCCTAATACATGTAGCGCGTCCTGGTCCCGCTCGTCTCGGTCGTCCTCCTCCGTGAAGCCCTGCTCGTTCACAAATACGGCGCGGCGCAGCGCGTAGGCCTCGCGCATCCGCGCGCCGTCGCCGAACGAAAACCAAATCCATTGCATAAAAGTCTCCACCCCTTTGAGTGCCTGCAAAAGCAATCTCTGAGGGATACCAAACACATGTCAGAACGGACCTCACTTTGTTCAAAACGGGCAATGCTTATAATGCCAGTAGGCCGCAGCCGTTCACAGTTCGCCACTCCGTCACGGGCTGCGCAGCGCAGCCGCTTATTGGTTTCCCTCAGTACCCTTTTTCCGACGGCCTAAGAGCCGCCGCTGCGCGGCAGTTGGCCTCTGGACGCGCCATTTCCGCGCCAAGAGCCTCGCTCCGCTCGGCCCCGGCTCCGAAACGCGTCTGCAGACGCAGTGCGAACGTAGTCCGGTGAAAAAACGGGCAATTTTGCGCATTGCGTCGGCAGATGCATCCAGCGAGCAACCGATGCGAAGCATCGGCACTTAGCGAGTCGGACTGCGCACACAAAATTGCCTGTTTTTTCTGTAGAGGTGTTTGCATGCCCAACTCATATCCGTGCATGCAAACATAATTTGCCCCTCTTTTTCAACAGGCTGAAACGCCTGCAAAGGCAGACGCTTTCATCCTTTTTACCCGCCGCGCCCTGACGGAAAAGCCTTTGCCGTATAGCTCAAAACAGCAGCAGCACGCGCAGCAAAAGCAGTAGAATGACGCCCGGCGCGCCCAGCACCACGGCCACGAACGCCGTGGCGTAATTCAGCGCGATGGATACACCCGTATAGCCCGCCATCAGGTTGACCGCGCCCAGCGACGCTGCGCCGCACACCGCGCTGCCCAGCGCGCGGCGCATCGGGTGCTTCGCCTTGGCCGCCGCCCACACCACACCGGCGGCGCTCAGCAACGCCGCGAACAACGCGATTGTCTGCACGAAAATCATGGTAGCTCACCTCGCCACAGCATATGCGGACAAGGCTCGTGTTAGAATGCGCGCGAACGCGCTCCTTCCTCAGGAAGGAGCATTGGGAAAGCATTAATTCAATCGGCAGGTCATCGGCCGCGTTTGAAACGCACGGCCGACATTTCCCCGCGGGAGGATACGGGGTCAAAGATGCCGCCAAGATGTGCCTGACGATTGATTCAGTGGTCCCTCAGGAATCCCGCTCCTTCTCCGCTGGAATGAAATCGACGCGCCCGGCCGAAACGTCAGCCGCCGCCACGCGCACGCGGAGCGTGTCCCCGATGCACCAGCTCCGCCCCGTCAGCGAGTCGCTCAGCGCGCAGCCCTCCGTCAGGGTCAGCGGATGGTCGGACAGCGCCGCCGCGCGCACCAAGCCCTCGACGGTGTTCGGCAGCTCCACATACGCGCCGAACTGCGTTACCGAGGAGATCACGCCCTCGAATACGCCGCGCTCGGCGTCGCCGACAAAGCGCCGCATATACTCGGCCTTGTAGCAGTCGGCGGCGTCGCGCTCCACGGTCATCGCGCGCACCTCGCACGCGGAGGACTGCGCCGCGGCCTGTTCGGCGAACGCCTCGTAGCGCCCGCGCAGCGCGGCGGCGTCCGCCCCGGCGCAGGCGTCGGACAGGATGCGGTGGATCGCCAAATCCGGATAGCGGCGGATGGGGGAGGTGAAATGCGCGTAATCCGCCAGCGCAAGGCCGAAATGCCCCTTGGGCAGCGG
This sequence comes from uncultured Clostridia bacterium, assembly GCA_947644575.1. Classification (GTDB taxonomy): domain Bacteria; phylum Bacillota; class Clostridia; order Oscillospirales; family Ruminococcaceae; genus Ruthenibacterium. The sequence goes on from CANRZX010000003.1 coordinate 13,253, forward strand.
CTCGTATTTCGCCTTTGCCATGCTGCGCAGCACATTGGTGTGGACCATGCGCTCCAGCGGCGTGCCGCGCGTTTCGTCCAGCAGACGCGCCAGCTCCTTCGCCGTGGGCAGCGCGCCCGCGAAGCGGAATTCGACGCCCGCAGCGGCCAGCGCCGCCCGCAGCGCATCCGCGCGCTCGGGCTTCGGGTCCTCGTGGACGCGGTAGACGAACGGCAGGCCGCGCCGCCGCGCCAAAGACGCCGCCGCGCTGTTGGCCAGCAGCATAAATTCCTCGATCATGCGCTCGGCGTCGCCCCGCGCGCGCCTCTGTACGTCGACACAGCGCCCCTCCTCGTCGAGGATCAGCCTTGCCTCGCCGCTCTCGATCTCCATCGCGCCGCGCCGCGCCCGCCGCGCAGCCAATTTGGCGTATAATTCGCGCATCACGGCAAGGCTCTCGGCCACGGGCGCGTACTTCTCCTGTATCTGCGCGTCCGCCGCGCTGTCCCACAGCGCGTTGATCTCGCGGTATACGCCCTTGACGCGCGAGCGGATCACCGATTTGACAAACGACGCGTCCGTCACACGGCCCTCGCCGTCCAGCTCCAGCAGGCAGGAAAAGGCCAGCCGGTCCTCGCCCTCATTCAGGCTGCAAATGCCATTTGAAAGAGCGCGCGGCAGCATGGGAATGACACTGTCGGCGTAATAGATCGATGTGCCGCGCGCCATCGCTTCGGCGTCCAGCGCGGTGCCCGGGCGCACATAGTAGCTGACGTCCGCGATGTGCACGCCAAGGCGGTAGCCGCCCGGCGTGCGCTCAATCGACACCGCGTCGTCCATGTCCTTGGTATCGGCCGAATCTATGGTAAAGATGGGCTGTGCGCGGAAATCGCGCCGGCCATCCCGCTCCGGCTCGGTGACGGCGCGCGCCGCGCGCTTCGCCTCCTCCTTCACCCGCGCGGGGAAGTGGTGCGAAAGCCCCGCGCCGTACAGCATCGCCTTGACGCAGTTGCGCGCCTCGTCCGCGCTGCCAAAGCGCATGGAGACGCCCGCCCGATGGTCGGCGTGGCGCTCGCCGCGCTCGATGATCTCGACGGCGGCCTTCTCGCCTGCGCGCGCGCCGCCGTCCGCGCTTTTTTTGATCGGCAGCAGGCAGGACGGGCACGCGTCCGGCGCCAGTGCCAGCCGGCCCTCGCTGCTCACAACCGTCCCGGTAAAGCGGTTTTCCTCCTTCAGGATGGACAGCACCTCGCCCTCGGGCGAGGCAGGGTCGCGTGGGTGTTCGGCCGGGGCCGCTAATACAATGTCGCCCGGCAGCGCGCCGCGCAGCGCCTTGCCCGGGATGAACATGTCCGGCGCGGGCTGCGCCGCGGGGCGCGCAAAGCCAAATTTCTCCGTCACCTTGACGATGGTACACTCCATGGCCCGCTCCGCGCGCGCGTCCGGCAAAACGTATTGACCCGCCCGCAGGGAAAGCTTTCCGCGCGCCGCCAGCTCCTCGAGCGCGCGCGATACCTTTTTGTCGTTGCCAAGCTTCGCCTTCAGCTCGCGCAGGCTGCGCGGCTTTTTTTCGATTTCCTTCAGGATCTTTGATTTAATGCCCATAGTTTTCCTTTCTTTTCCAATTCCCACAGCGCGCCGCGTCTTCGGCGCGCCATCTATAAAAATACTGCTCTTGCCCCGGCCATGCCCGCCGGGTTCCGCGCGGCGGCCGCTTCGGCGAATTCCCCTGAAAGGCCTTACCCTGTTCCCTTCTCGTTTGAGGGCAAAGCGAAGCATCGGCAAAAGACAGTTGACTTATGATATTATAAAATCAGTATGTCAAATTTTTCACGCGCTAAAACAAAACGCCCGCCCGGCTTAGCGGCCGAGTGGGCGTTCTGCCTTATTTCAGATAAACGCTGATGACGCTGGCCAAAACGGCAAGCACAAAAAACGCGATGGCCGCGTATTTGGTATACTTGGCTAAAACCGCGCCGGAGGAACGGGAACGCCCCTCGTTGCCCATCATCTCGCCGCCGGCGATCGCGCCGGAAAGGCCGCTGCCCTTCGATTCTTGAAACAGCACCAGCACAATGATCGCAATGCTGCAAAGAATCAGCAGTACGCCGCTGACAATTTCTAAAGCACCCATGTTTGAAACCTCCTGTTTTTGCGGCGCGTCCCGGCCGGTCGCAGACGGGAATCGTCCACACTATATCATCGACATACTCGAAAAGAGATGCTTTTCGAGTCGCGGCATTGCATGCCGCGTGGAAGTCGCCTGCGGCGATTTCCTGTCGATTCTGTAGTCAGCACGCACCGCGTGCGGTGCGCAAAACGCGCCACTTGAAAACAAAACGCTTGTTTTCAAGTGTACTGACTATAAAATAGTGTAGCACAGCCCGACACAAATTGCAAGACGCGGGCAAGCATTTCGCCGCTTTTTCCGGCGCGCGGGCCACGCGCCGCGTAAAAAGGGGTGGCGCGGCGCGGTTTTGCGGGATTTCGGGATTTATTTTGGAAAAGCCCTTGCTTTTTTTCGCGCTTTTTGCTAAACTATTATAGCGACTTGAAATGCGCGTATGGATCATGAAAGGGAGGTGCAGGAAAATGGCGAAATGTGATTGCTGCGGGAAGGGCGTTAGCTTTGGCATCAAGGTCTCCCACTCGCATCGACGTGCAAACCGGACATGGAAACCCAATGTGAAACGAGTGAAGGCCGTGGTGGACGGTTCCCCCCGTTATATCCACGTCTGCACCCGCTGTCTGCGTTCGGGCAAAGTTATCCGCGCAGTCTGATTCCGGACAAAGCTTCGCCCCGCACTTTGCTGTGCGGGGCGATTTTTATTGCTTCGCAGGCACCGCTGAAGAAATAAAAGCTTTTTGTGCCGTTCTGGCTGTCTATTACGGGGCGTCCGGAACGGATGACCGAAAAAAGGTCGGCGGCTGTTTTTGTCTGCGCCGTCCGCGCGGCGTCACAGCCCTTCCAAAAGCTGCTGCGCCGGGACGCCGTACAGCTTCGCCAGCGCGATCAGGTTCGCGGTAGAAGGGTCCGTCGCGCCCGTTTCCCACTTGCTGACAGCCTGCCTGCTGACGCCGAGCGCCCCGGCGACGAATTCCTGCGTCATATTGCAGCGGGCGCGGTGCTCGCGCAGCCGCTCGGCCAGCGTGCCGCGCAAGGCTCTGACCGCCTCGGTCTCCGGCGCGCCGCTCAGATATTTTCGCAGCGCCCGAATCAGCAGGATCAGCAGGTACAGGCTCAGCCCCAACATGGAGAAGGGGATCAGCAGAACGAAGAGCTGAAAGATGGATATACGCATCGCATTACCTCCTTTTGCCCTCAGCTTATCTCACCAAAGCGGTTGCCGCCACCAATTATCGCGCAACCTCGGGTTGCGCGCCGTTATTTCTTCTTTTTGCCGAATTTATACTCCGTGCCGTTTTTGATGCGCTCGATGTTACCGCGGTGCAGCCAGATCACAAGGCCGCCGACAGCCGCCGCGCAAAGCGTCGTCAGCAGCGCGTCGTGCGGGTCGATGAAACGGAAGTAGATAAAAGTGACGACGGGATACGCCGCCGCGCACGTGATGCTGGACAGCGATACCATCCTGCCGCAGAAGAATACCGTGAAGAAGATCACCGCCAGCGGCACGATCAAAATGGGCTCGATGGCGACGATTGTGCCCGTGGCCACGGACACGGCCTTGCCGCCCTTGAAGCCGAAGTACAGGGGATAGACGTGGCCCAGCACCGCGCAGATGGCCGCGAGGTACGCGCCGTAGATGGGCTCGGCTGCCGTGAAGGATGCGAACGCCCACTTCGCCAGCAGCACCGCCAGCACGCCCTTGCCGATGTCGCCCGCGATCGTCAGCGCCGCCGCGCCCTTGCCGAAGGTACGCAGTACATTCGTCATACCCGCGTTGCCCGAGCCGAACGCGCGGATATCCTTGTGGTACAAAAGCTTTGTCACAATAATGGAAAAGCTCAGCGAGCCCAGCAGATAGGCGGCCAGCGCGCACAGCGCCCCGCAAAGAATCGTTCGCGGCATAGTAAAACCTCCCGGTTGTTGAATAAGATGACGCTTTGTTTTCCCCTATTAGTTATTGAAATTGGGCGAATCTGTTTCCAAGCGCCGTAGGGGCAATCCTGCCCACCTCCAAAAATATGGCCGTCATGGGCCGCTTCAGCCTGTCAAAAAAGATGAATTTTGTTTGCCTGCACGGACATGGGCAGTAGGCCGCAGCCGTTCATGATTCGTGCTTCGCACTCTCATTCACGGGCGTCCCTTGCACGCCCCGCATATTCCCGCGGGGTCACCGGCTCGCCAAGAGCCGATGCTGCGCATCGGTTGCTCGCTCGGACGCACCATCTCCGCGCTAAGAGCCTCGCTCCGCTCGGTTGCGATCCGAAACGCATCTGCGGACGCAGTGCGGATGCAATACCGAAGTCCGTTCCGATTGACTTCGGCGAGGGCGCTCTTCCCCGATAAATCGGGACAGGCCCCAAATCAAAGATTTGGGTAACAGCGCCCAGCCAAGGGACGCCCGTGAACGGGAGCAAAAAGGGGTTCCTGCGGAAGGACCGCGAAGCGGCCTTTCGTGGGGATGCGACGGAACGGCGGAGTGGTGTGAGAAACGGACACAAGGCCGTTTTGAACAAAACGCAGCCCGTGACAGCGCGGCGAACTGTGAACGGCTGCGGCCTACTGGTATTATAAGCAAAGCCGGTTTTAAACAAAGTGAAATCCGTTCCGACGTGCGTTTGATGTCCCTCAGAGACGTCACAGGCCGCTTTGCAGCCGCGCGGCCCTAACGGTGTTCTGCATCAGCATTGCGCGCGTCATCAGGCCGACGCCGCCCGGCACGGGCGTGATATACGCGGCTTTTTCGCTCGCCGCGGCAAAATCCACATCGCCGCACAGCTTGCCGTCCGCGCCGCGGTTGATGCCGACGTCGATCACAACCGCGCCCGGCTTCACCATATCCGCCGTGATGAAGCCCGCCTTTCCGACCGCCGCCACCAAAATATCCGCCGCCGCACACTTTTCACGCAAATTTTCCGTGCGGGAATGGCACAGCGTGACGGTAGCGTTCCGCGCGGTGAGCAGCAGCGCCATCGGCTTGCCGACGATATTGCTGCGCCCGACGACGACCGCGTCCTTGCCCTCGAGCGGCTGGCCCGTGCTGCGCAGCATCTCTATGCAGCCCGCCGGGGTACACGGCAGAAAGCATGGCTCGCCCAGCACCATACGCCCCACGTTGACGGGCGTGAAGCCGTCGACGTCCTTTTCCGGCGCGATGGCGCGGATCACGCGCGACTCGTCGATATGCGCGGGCAGGGGCAGCTGTACCAGCACCCCGTGCACCGCGGCGTCCGCGTTCAGCGCGGCGATGCGGCTCAGCAGCTCCGCCTCGCCGGTCGTTTCCGGCAGCGCGAGCACGTCGGATAAAATGCCGCATTCGGCGCAGTCGCGCGCCTTGCCCGCGACATACGTCTTGCTGGCGGGGTTTTCTCCCACGATGATCACCGCCAAACGCGGCGCGACGCCCTTTTCGCGCAGCGCCGCCGCGGCCGCCGCGGCCTTGGCCTTATATTCCGCCGCGAGCGTTTTTCCGTCAATCAGGTGTGCCATTGCCCGTTTCCTCCTGCCGCGTTTCTTCCGGTTTTTTTACCGGCGCTTTGTCAAAAGCTTCTCTTGGTGCTTCGGCGGGCGTTTCTTCCGCCGCCCCGCTGGAGGCTGTCTCAGCCGGTTCTTCGGGGGCCTGCCCGGCGCCGGGCGTCCCGCCTACTTCATCCGCCGTGCGCTCCGGCTCCTTTTCGCCGAACGCGATGAAATACGCGGTCGGGCCGTCGGCCGCGGGCTCCTGCGCTCGTTTTGCGCGCAGCGCGGCGATCCGCTCCTTAATCTGTACGTCGGTGGGCGGCGTCTGCGTTAGCGGCCATGTGCAGACATAGCTCTCCGTCTGGCCGTCCCGCTTTTCGAGCACCGTATACTCAATCCTCAGCGGCTTGTCCCGATATTTTTTGCGCAGCGCCAGCCACAGCGCCAGCGACGCGAGCACCGAGGCCGCCGCGATCAGCTGGCTGACGCGGAAACGGCCGAGCATCAAGCTGTCCGTGCGCAGACCCTCGACAAAAAAGCGCTCGGCCCCGTACCACGCAATATACAAAAGCAGCAGCTCGCCGTGGAATTTGCGGCGCTTCATATACGCCCACAGCAAAACAAAGCCCAGCAGGCACCAGACGGATTCATATAGGAACGTCGGGTGGACGGGCAGCGCGGGGTCGACCGCAACGCCCTGTTCAGCCAGACGGCTTTGAACTGCGGCCAGATAGGCGTAGGTGCCGTCGCTGTACATGCCCCACGGCAGCGCGGTGTTGGTGCCGAACGCCTCCTGATTGACGAAATTGCCCCAGCGGCCGACGCCCTGCCCAATCAAAAAGCCCAGGCTGGCCAGATCGAACATCGGCAGGACAGGCACCTTGCGCCATTTGCAGACAAAAAAGCCCGCGAGGAACGCGCCGATAACCGCGCCGTAGATGGCGAGCCCGCCCTGGCGGACATCGAGCATCTGGGCAAAGCTTTCGTACTCAAACGGCGCCATCGCCACATAGAACACGCGCCCGCCGACGACGGAAAACACCGTGCTGATGAGGACGACGTCCACCATGCGGTCGGCGTCGATACCAAAGCTGCGCGCGTAGTGGAACGCGAACAGCAGCGCCAACAGCATACCGGCGGCGATCAGGATGCCGTACCAGTAAACCGGCATCCCGAACAGCGTGAACGCCACGCGGTTCAAATCGAACTCCAGCCCAAGGCCAGGGAACTGCACATGATAGCTCATAAAATTTTATCTCCTTGAGTAAACACTGAATAAATCCAAGCGGCATCTTTGCCCCCACATCTTCCCGCGGGGAAATGTCGGCCGCACGTTCCTTATGCGGCCGATGACCCGTCGATTTAATCAGCGATTGCTTGACGGATGAATTGCGGCCGCCGCCCCGCGGGGCGCACCTGCGGGAGGGGAGAACAAAACGGCCCGGCCGGCCTACGCCTCGTCCGGCTGTGACGGGCGGATGATGACCGTGGCGCTGCGGCTTGTGTCAAGCATGGCGCGCAGCGCCTCGTTCACCTCGCCGTGCGTGACCGAGGCCAGCGTCTCGATCTCGTCGGCGGGCGTATGGCCGTGGAAAAAGCTGGACGCTAACGCGCCGGCAACGTCCTCCACATTTTCCAAATCCTGAACCATCTCGCCATAGAGCTGGTTTTTGCACAGCGTAAACAGCTCCTCGTCCGAGCCCTCGCGACGCAGCCGGGCGATCTCGTCAAGCAGCAGCGCGCGCACACGCTCGGGCTCAGCCGTCTCCCCCGCGAACAGGAATGAAAGCGAGCCCGCCACGCTGAGCACCTCGCCCCCAAAGCCCGGGCTGACCAGCCCCTCGTCGTACAGGCGGCGGTACAGCGGCGTCATGCTACCGCAGACAAGCTCGGTGATGATGTCGCAGACAATCTCGGCGCGCAGCGTGTCGTCTTCGGGCGGGCGCTCCTTGAAGCCGACGCCGAGCATCGGCTTCGCGATGGCCATCGTAAACTCCTGATACGGCCGCGCCACGTCCGGCGGCTCAGCGCAGGCGACGCGCTCCGCCGTGCCCGTTTTCCGGGGCAGCCCGGCGCGCGCGCAGGCGGCGAGCACGTCGTCCATCGTCACGTTGCCGGCCACGGCCAGCACCATGTTCTGCGGACGGTAGAACGCGTCGGTACACGCATACAGCAGCTCGGGCGTGATCTCGGCGATGCTCTCGACGCTGCCCGCGATGTCGTCCCGCACGGGGTGCGCGTGGTACAGGCACTGGTTGACGGCGAACATCAGCCGCCACTCGGGCGAGTCGTCGTACTGCTTAATCTCCTGCCCGATGATGCCCTGCTCCTTCTCGACGGTCGCCGCTGTGAAGTACGGGCGCGAGACAAAGCCTCACAGGATATCCAAATTGCGCGCCACGCTGCCGGAGGCCGAAAAGATGTAGCAGGTCTTGTCGAAGCTGGTGTAGGCGTTGGCGTTCGCGCCGGTCTGGGCGTACAGCGTGAAGGCGTCGCCCTCCTCGTTCTCAAACATTTTATGCTCTAAAAAATGTGCGATCCCTGCGGGCAGATCCACCCGTTTCCCGTCGAGGACAAACGCGCGGTCGGCGCTGCCGAATTTGGCGCCGTACACCGCGTGTACGCCCGTGAAGCCCGGCATCGGGTGTACACGCACCGTCAGCCCGTTTTCCAGTACCGCGCCCTCAAACGCGGCCGCCTCGCGCACCGCGCGCATCGAAGCGTCAACCATCCGCGTCCGCCCCCCTTGTGAGTGTGTAGCATACCGAAAGTGAAAAGCGCGACAGCACCCGGCGCACGTCGTCTGCCGTGACGGCGTCAATCTCGTCCGCCACCTGCGCGGGCGTTTTCTCCGTGCCGCGCATCCACTCGGCGAAGTACCAGTTCTCCAGCCCCTGAAGCGTGTCGCCCACGGCGGCCAGCTGGTTTTTCAGCGCGCGCTTCGCGTCGTCCAGCTCCGCCCGCGCAAGGCCGCCCTCGCGCAGCGCGTCCAGCTCGCGCAGGATGGAATCGCGCGCCAGCACCGCCTTTTCGTGCTCGACGCCGCTGTCGACGCACAGCGCGCCGGTGAGCGACGTATAGGACGCCACGCAGTAATAGCAAAGGCTTTGCTTTTCACGCACGTTCTGGAACAGGCGCGACGTGGGCAGGCCGCCCAGCGCGGCCACGGCCACGCGCAGCGCCGAAAGCTCGGACACCGCGAACGGCGTGCCGCAGGTGAACAGCATGCACAGCTTGCCCTGAACGGTGGGCAGCGGCTCATCGAAGCAGCGCGTGTCCGTCACGGGCATGACGATGGGCCCGGGCAGCCCGCACGGCTCGCGCCGCACCCCTTCAAGCGCGGCCGAAAGGCAGGTCCTTGCGGCCTCAACGTCCGCGCCCAGCACTGATACCTCAATGCGCGCGGTGCGCAGCATCCGGTCGTAGGCGTCCGTCACGTTCCCCGCCGTCAGGCCGTCCACCTCGTCGAGATAGCCGTTGCGCTCGATGCCCGCGGGCGAATCACCGTAAAATTTGCGGCGTGCCTGCCGGATGCAGTAGCCGCGCTTTTCGTTGATCTCGCTCTCCAGCAGCTCGCGCAGCTGCTCGCGCTCGATACCGACGGCCTCGGCGTCGAGCACGCCGTCCACAAGATACGGACGGAACGCGACGCCGAACGCCAGCCCGGCGTATTCCATGCTCAGCGGCTCGCCGGCCAGCGCAAACTTGTCCTTGATGCCGGACACCGTCACCGTCAGCACGCGGCTCTGGCCGCTCATCGTGCCGTCGACGGACAGTGACGCGCCGTACAGGCGCGCTAAACGCTTGGACAGCTCGGTCATATCCGGGCAGTCGCGGTAGCCGCGCTCGAGCACCAGCGGCAGCAGCGCCTCGGCGGTAGCCCATTCCCGCGAGGCCGGCCAGATGAAATTGATGGAGATGCGGCAGCGGTTGAATTTTTCCGCCGGGAGCACAGTAATCTGCGCGCCCGGCGCGATGGAAATGCGTTCCATGCGACACGTCCTTTTTCATTCATAATGAGGGCCGCGGCCCGTATCCGGGAAAGCGGCGGCGCTTTTGCTTGGGGAGAAGCCGTGAAAAAGCGCTTCATTCCCCAGCCGCCCCGAGATATTCCTCTAAGCACACGCCCTGCGACATGATTTTCCGCGCGTCCTCGACGCCCACATAGCGGTAGTGCCACGGCTCGAACGACGTGCCGGTGACGCCGGTCTTGTCCTCGGGATAGCGCAGGATGAAGCCGTAATCGGCGGCGTGTTCCTTCAGCCATTTGGCCCACTCCCGCTCGGAGAGGCCGGGCACGAGGTCGGCGTTGAGGTCCGCCGCGCCCACGATGTCGGCGCACAGCCCCGTCTCGTGCTCGGACGTGCCGGGGACGTTGCGCCATTTTTTCGTTTCGGCGAGCGCCTGCTCCTCGCTCAGGCCCTGATTGAGATAGCTTTGCTTCATGCTGTTGAACAGCGACGCCTGCTCCTGCGTGGAGCGGTAGGCCGAGCGCACGACGAGGTCGACGCCGTCCGACTTTGCCGCGGCGACCATCTGCAGCATCGCGTCCGTGACGCGCTCGTCCATAAACTGCTGGCCGTTGCGGCTGTTGCTGCCCACGCTGGCCAGCTCCGGGGCGTAGCCGTCGGGCAGGGGATGGCTGACGTTCGTCAGCAGAAGGCTCCACAGCGTGGGGTCGGCCGGGGCGTTCGGGTCGGGCTCAGGCTCCGGCTCAGGCTCCGGCTCGGCCGAGGACGCGGGCGGCGCGGAGGGCGCGGCGCTCTTCGCCGCGCTCGGGGGCGCTTTCGCGTCCTGTGCGCCCAAAACAAGGCCCTTGATCGTAAAGAACAGCCCCGCGAGCAGGGCGGCGGCCAAAAGGGCGAGGCCCGCCAAAAACAGATGGTAGCGCCGCAGCGCCTTTTTCCGCTGTTCCCGTTTTTTCCGCCGGCGGGCGACCTCCTGCGGCGTGAGGGGCCGCCGTGCGCCGGGCTGTGCCGCGCCGCGCCGCGGCTGCTGATCCTGCTGCATTCTGCTGCACTTCCTTTTTTGGAGAGCGGCTTTCGCGCGTTCCATCCTTATATTTCAGATTTTATAACCATCGCTTGACAAGGGAGGGATGCTTCGAACTCTCCGATAAAAAATAAAACGAATTTCCCCGCGAAGCGGTTTCACCCCGCGCGGGCCCCTGCGTGGGCTTTGCGGCAGCCTGAAGCGTGCCGCGAAGCGCCTTTTATTGTAGCATATCCGCCCGCCGGACCGCAAGCCCTCGCGGCGGACCGCTTCATTGCCGGGCGGCCCGGCGCGCCTCTGCTTCTTTTTGGGAGAAAACGCATCCGCAGTAATCCTGCCGGTACAGGCCGTACCGCGCCGAAAGAACGGTGCTGCGCTTGAAGCCGTCCCTCTTTTTGAAATCGGACGGCAGCCAGCGCACGCCATACCGCACGGCCAGCTCCGCGCCGAGCTCGTTGAGCCACACGGCGTTTTTGTGCGGACTGATCGACAGCGTCGTCGTGAAATAATCGTACTCGCCCTCCGCCGCGGCCCGGGCGGCGCGCTCAAGGCGCAGCCGGTAGCACGCGAGGCAGCGGCGTCCGCCCTCGGGGATCGATTCCAGCCCGCGCACCGTGTCGTAAAATTCCGACGGGGCGTAGGGCTCGACCGTCACGCGGACGGCGTTTGCCAGCGGCATTTCGCGCGCGAGGCGCTCTAACTCGCCCGCGCGGCGGGCGTGCTCCGCCGCGGTGTCGATACTGGGATTATAATAATACGCCGTGATGGCGAAGGAGGGGGAAAGGCTTTCCAGCACAAAGCTGGCGCAGGGCGCGCAGCAGCAGTGCAGCAGCAGGCGCGGCGTTTTGCCCGCCTCGCGCTTCAGCACGCGCTCCATTTCCAGCTGATAATTGACCGCCATCGCGCAGACCGCCCTTTCCAAAGGATGATACCAGTATAGCACCCGAACGCGGCGGATGCAATGCGGAAATCAATTACACGGAAATTTGAAAAAGGTTCACCCCGCGCTCAAAATTTATTCACATCTTGCCGGTATACTGAAGATACACTGAACGGCCAATAAAAAACCTGTCGGCCCGCCGGTGCGGCAATGTATGGGAACGGAAGAACACGCGCCGGTCACGGCGCCCACGGCACGGCGCGCGCTGCACGCGCCGCCCGCGGATTCTTTTGTTGATGCGCGCAGGGGGAAAGAAGCCTTTCGCCAAAAGCGCGGCCGGCCGCCGAAAGGGCCGGAGCAGCCTTTCAGCCGGGTCGCGGAGATGCCGCCCGGCGGCAAACGCCATTCCCGCGCGGGCTTTGCCCCGTGGGTTTACATAAATTCAGATGACCTATCCTCTTTTGAATTCCTTTCACGAACAGGGCGCGGCGGTAGGCTCGGGGCACGGTTCCCCTGAGCCGCCGCCGTGTTCTGCTTTGGATGATATTTTTATCGGGGATGGGAATCCCGCTCTGTTTGTGGTACAATAGAAAAAACCCATTCAGAAAATCCGAAAAGAGGGGCATGGCGATGACGCAGGAAATGATCGCGCGCATCAACGCGCTGGCGAAAAAAAGCCGGGAGCAGGGCCTGACGGCCGAGGAAGCGGCCGAGCAGACGAAGCTGCGGCGGGCCTACATCGACGCGGTCAAGGGCTCGCTGAAAAGCCAGCTGGACGCCACGACCGTCGTCGACGCGAACGGAAATCGGACGCGTTTGAAACAAAAAGGGACGCGGCACACGTCTGAATAAACGGCGCGGCCTTGAAAAAATTTTTATAGAAAATTATTGATTATTGGAATTTCATAGCCTGCACCAGACGCCGTAGGGGCGGGGCTTGCCCCGCCCGGAAACGCCCCAGTAATCCTTGCGGGAGGGCCAAGGCCCTCCCCTACGAAATCTGTATGGGAACGTATCCGTAGAAGAACGATAAAATCACACATCACCTGTCAATTTCCCCGATTACCAATCAAATCGCGCAGAAAGGAGGGGTGCGGGATGCGCGACAAAAATCAGCGGCGGAACATCCGCCTGCCGGAGCAATACGAGGCAAAGCAGGGCGTCCGGCGCCCCGAGGCGCGGCATATGGCGCGCGGGAGCGCCGTATCCCGGGAGGCGCGCGAGACCTCCGGGCCCGCGCGGACGAAGCGCCCGGCCAAGCGCCGCCCGCTGCTGCGCAGGGTGCTGCGCGGGCTGCTGGCCGTATTTGTGCTGGGCTGCGTCGGGCTGGGCGGGTATTTGGCCGTTGCCACGCGCAGCGATTTTCTGTGGTTGGAGTTGGAGCAGCTGCCCCACCGCGAGGCGACCATCCTCTACGCGCAGGATCGCGAGAGCGGCGAATGGGTTGAATACGCGCGGCTGGAATCCACCCAGCAAAAGCTTTGGACGCCGCTGGATGAAATCCCGACCGAGATGCAGCACGCGTTTGTCGCCATCGAGGACAAGCACTTCTACGAGCATCACGGCATTTCCGTCACGCGCACGGCCTACGCGGTGCTGAACGAAATGAAAAAAATGCTCACCGGCAGCTATTTCGGCGGCGGCATCAAGCAGGGCGCATCCACGATCGATCAGCAGCTCATCAAAAATCTGACGCGCGACGACGAGGCGGGCGGCGTCGCGGGCTATCTGCGCAAGGTGCGCGAGCTGTGGCGCGCGCTGTGCCTCGACGCGAAATATGATAAGGACCAGATCATGGAGGCCTATCTGAACGTCATCAGCTTTACCGACAACACGGCGGGCGTCGGGGCGGAGAGCGTCAAGCTGTTCGGCAAGCCCCCGAGCGAGCTGTCCCTCGCGCAGTGCGCGTCGATCGCGTCCATCACCAAAAATCCCTACCGGTACGACCCGCGCACCCATCCCGAGGAGCACCTCGCCCGGCGCAACTACATTCTGTATGAAATGTGGCAGCAGGGCTATATCACGCAGGAGCAGTACGACGCGGCCAGCGCGCAGGACATCGGCCTCTCGCCGGGGCATGTGCCTGTGGCCGAGACGCCGACGACCAGCTATTTCACCGATCAGGTGCTGACGGAGGTCTCGGCCGCGCTGGCCGAGCGCTATCATTTGGACAAGGACGAGACGACCAACCTTTTGTACAACGGCGGCCTGCGCATCTACACGACGGTCGACCCCACGCTCCAGGCCGTGATGGAGCAGGCGATGGCAGAGGGCTACGGCAGCTTTTTCCCTACGCGCGGGCTGGGCGTGGCGACGCAGGCGACAAAGTACAACGACGACGGCTCGATCGTCCGCGATGCGGACGGCAACCCCGTGAAGGAGGACGTGATCGAGACGCCGCAGGCCGCGATGGTGAGCGTCGGCTACGACGGCAGCCTGCGCGCGATGGTGGGCGGCATCGGGGAAAAGCGCGTCAGCCGCGGGCTGAACCGCGCCGCCGTGCCGCGCCAGGTGGGCAGCACGATGAAGCCCATCGGCGCGTATGTGCTGGCGTTGGAGAAAAATAAAATCAACTGGTCGACGCCGCTGCTCGACGCGCCCGTCCGCCAGATCGAGGACGAGGCCACGGGGGAGCCGAAGGACTGGCCCGCCAATTTCAGCCGCACCTACACCGAAGGCAATCTGCTCGTCGCGGACGCGCTGGCGCGCAGCATCAACACCATCGCGGTGCGCGTTGGCGAGCGCGCCGGGGTGAGCGGCATCTACCGCTTTGTGAAAAACGACCTTGGCGTTACGTCGCTGACGCCCGAGGACCGCGACGCGGGGCCGATGGTGTTAGGCTCGCAGACGCGCGGCATCTCTCCCTATGAGCTGGCGGGCGCGTACATGATGCTCGGCAACGGCGGCGAATTCACCACGCTGCACTGCTACACCAGCGTGCGGACGGGCGAGGGCCGCGAGATCCTCGCGCCGCGACTCGAGACGCGGCGGGTGATCAGCGCCGACACCGCATATATCATGAACCGGCTGCTGGCTGGGGTGATGCAGGGCGGCGGCACGGCGTCCGGCTACCGCGTTTCGGGCGAAATGGACAGCGTCGGCAAAACCGGAACCTCGTCCGACAACCGGGATTATTGGTTCGTTGGCATGACGCCCTATACCGTGACGGCCTGCTGGTACGGCTACGATTCGGGCTTCGCGCTGAACACGCCGGGCGGCACCCACGCGCCGACCGCCGCGTGGAAATATGTGACGGAGCGCGCGCAGCAGGGGCTGCCGGCGCTGGAATTCCCCGTGGACGAGAGCGTCGTGACGGCGGAATACTGCATGCAGTCCGGCGGCCTCGCCGGGGCGGGCTGCCCGCGCGCGACAGGGTATTATCGCGTGGGGCATCTGCCCGATCCCTGTGCCGACCATGCGGCGTAGATATTTTGATTTTCTGTGGAAAAATCTGTAACGCGCAGCGTTACACCATCATTCCTCACTGCTCACTCCTCATTGGATACGCCCCTCACGGATTTGTTTTTCAAGTATTTCTCCAATATAATAAAGAGGTGTTTTTATGAAGCTGCTGTTCGCGAGCGACCTGCACGGGTCGGCCTATTACGCCGAAGCTCTGGAGCGCCTGATCGAAACCGAAGCGCCAGACAAAACCATTTTGCTGGGCGACCTTTTGTACCACGGGCCGCGCAACGATCTTCCGCGCGAGTACGACCCGAGGCGCGTGACGGCCATTTTGAACGGGATGAAAAACAAAGTGCTGGCCGTGCGCGGCAACTGTGATGCCGAGGTCGACCAGATGGTGCTGGAATTCCCGATCATGGCCGACTATATGGCGCTGTTCCTTGAGGGGCGCATGGTATTTGTGACACACGGCCATCTGTTCAACGAGGAAAACCTGCCGAATTTCGGCAAGGGCGATGTGCTCATCCACGGGCACACGCATCTGCGCGCCGCGGCCGACCGGGGGGACTATTTCTTCCTGAATCCCGGCAGCATGGCGCTGCCCAAGGGCGACGGGGCCCACAGCTATATGATTTATGAGGACGGCATATTCACGACAAAAGATGTTGGCGGCGCGGCACTGGAAACACTCGACATCCGCCGCTGAGACCGTTTTTTGAAAAATTCGACTTTCCAAAAAATCGACCGCCCCGCGCTCCTTGGAGCGCGGGGCGGCGCAGTCTGTCGAAAAAGGGAAAAATCACGTTTGCCTGCACGGACATGAGCAGTAGGCCGCAGCCGGGCATACAAACACCTGTACAGAAAAAGCAGCCCGTTTTGAACATAGGGAAGTCCGTTTCTGATGTGCGTTTCGTGTCCCTCAAAGGCTGTCGACTTTGTCGACAGTCTTCAGCCGTTCAGCACCTCGTAGACGTTCGCCTCATAGGGACGCAGGCGGGGTGTCTCTCCCGGATAGTTCCCGGCGCGGCGGACCAGCGTCCCGGCGAGAGGCGCGGGGCGGCTGACCGTACGCTCGGTCAAATTACATTCCACATAAAACTTTTTGCCGTCTAAAATGCGGAAATAACAGAAAACATCCTCGTTCGCCTTCGTTTTCAGGAAAACCGGGCGGAACGCGCCGTACACGAGCGCCGGGTTTTCGCGGCGCAGAGCGATCAGCTTTTTATAGTAATGGAACACCGAGTCGTCGTCCCGCAGCTGAACGGCGGCGGCACGGCTCTCCCAGCCGGCCGCCATGCGCAGCCACGGCGTGCCCGTCGTGAAGCCGCCGTTTTCCCCCGCGTTCCATGGCATGGGCGCGCGGGCGTGGTCCCGCGTACCGGCGAGGACGCGCCGCCACGCCTCCTCGGGCGGCATCGCCGCGCACAGCTCCTCATAGAGGTTGCGGCTCTCAACGTCGTTGATTTCGTCGATGGACGCGAAGTCGACATTTGTCAGGCCGAGCTCCTGCCCCTGATAAATAAACGGCGTGCCGCGCAGCGTCAGCTGCAGCGTCGCCAGCAGCTTAGCCAGCGGCTGGCGCACGGCAGGATCGGGGTTCACCTTGCTGACCATGCGGGGATTGTCGTGATTTTCAAAGAACAGGCTCGGCCAGCAGTTTTCGCCGTAATTCGTCTGCCAGTCGATCAAATATTTTTTCAAATAATGCAGATCGTAGCGGTAATCGTCGAACCGCTTTTTCCCGGGATTCTCCAGCGCGTCGAAGTTGAACACCATGTCCAGCTCCCCGCGCCCGTCGGCCGTGAGCATCCGCGACGCCTGCATGCCGAGGCCCGCCGTTTCGCCGACGGTAACGGAATCGTATTTGCCGAACGTCTCGCGCCGCATCTCGGCCAAATACTCGTGCAGGCGCGGGCCGTAAAAATAGTGCTCGATGCCGCGCAGGCCGACGGCCGCGCCCAGCGTCTCGCTGCCGTCGGCAAGGCTGCCCTTGGAGATCAGGTTGATGACATCCATGCGAAAGCCGTCCACGCCCTTCTCCAGCCACCAGTTGATCATCTCGTACACATCGCGGCGCACGGCGGGGTTGTCCCAGTTCAGATCCATCTGCTTTTTGCTGAACAGGTGCAGCGCCCACTCGCCGCGCTCGGGGTAGTAGTTCCACGCCGGGCCGGAGAAGAAGCTGACCCAGTTGTTGGGCGCGTTCTCCCCCTTCCCCTTCCGCCAGATATAATAATCGCGATATGGGCCGTCCGGGTCGTTCAGCGCGCTTTGGAACCACGGATGTTCGTCCGACGTGTGGTTCACGACTAAATCCATGATGAGCCGCATGCCGTTTGCGTGCGCGTCGGCGAGCAGCGTGTCGAAATCCTCCATCGTGCCAAATTCGGCCATGATTTTTTGATAATCGCGGATGTCGTAGCCGTTGTCGTCGTTCGGCGAATCGTACACGGGCGACAGCCACAGCAGGTTCACGCCCAGCTCCTTCAGATAGGGCAGCTTCTGCCGGATGCCGGCGAGGTCGCCGATGCCGTCACCGTTTGAATCGGCAAAGCTGCGCGGATAAATCTGGTAGGCCACGGCCTCCTTCCACCAGCGGCGTTCGGCGGGACCGTCTGGCACGGGCGCGGCGCCCGTGTCCGTATTCAGCAGCGCGAGCAGCGAATCCATCAGGCCGTCGTCCAGCTTGCCGCGCGACAGCCTTTGCAGGCGCGCCAGCGAAAGGCTCCCCACGGCCGGATTGGTAATGAGCGATTCCGGCAGGCCCGTCTGCAACAGCAGCGTGTGGGCAATGTCCCGCCCCATTGGCGTGTAAAATATTTCGGAAAGCCGGCTCTGTTTTGTCAGCATAACGCAAATCTCCCCATTTATCCTGTAAAGTTTATATCACGCCGCCCGCGGACTTTTCGCCCCCGTCAAAAAACGCGGCAAAGAAAACCGCAGCGAACCTCTGCGTCCTTCGAGGCCTTTATGAGGCGGCAAGCGCCGCCGTGGGTGGGAACAGACGCAGGCGAAGAGCCTCTGACGGCTTAGCGCTTGATTAAAATGCCTTTCATATACTGCGATTCGTTATGGGTCTGGTACACGATCCGTTTTTCCTCTTCCGTGCATCCGATCAGAATTTTGATCTCGGAATCCCGTTTCATCCCGTCGATCGTGCACACAATCGCGTCTGCCCGCCTCTCGCCCGAGCCGACCCACACATCAATTTCCCCGCCGTCCATAGAGGAAGTATTTTTCAAATATCCATAATCCACATGGTAAATAAAATCGGGGTATCTCGGGTGCGCCGTTCCCTTTGGCCTGTCGATCACAATTTCCGAATTTTCCACGAGGGAATCCAGCATCGCCCAAAAATCACTGTCATCGGCTTCCATGTTCTTTATCTCTCTATACAAAGTGCCTGCCCCCTTGCCGCCCGCCGCAGATTCACCGCGCGAACGTCATCGCGAGATCGGTCTCCCAGCTTTCTCCGGGGGCAAGGCGGACGGTGTCCAGCTTCTCCGTCCACACACCGGTGGCCGTTCGCGCGTCCGGCAGGCTGTGCCACGGCTCGATGCAGACAAAGCGGATCGGGCCCTTGGCGCTCCACATCAGCACATAGGGGTAGCCCTCGATGTCCACCGTCACGCGGCGTCCCGTGTCCTTTTCCACAAGAGAAAAGGTCTTGGAACGCAGCCGGGAAAAGCAGGTGCTGTCATGGTCGAAAAAGCCGTCGCGCAGCGGGATGTCTGTCTGGCCGTCAAAATAGACGCGCGTCTCGCCCGTGACAAGGCCGTCGTCCTCACCCGTTTCAATGACGAGCGGCGATTCCGGCTGCTCGAAGCGCAGGACATAGTCCTCGGCCTTGTGAGCGCCGTCGAACGGGCACAGGAACGCCGGATGATAGCCGAAGCCGAACGGCATCGGCTCGTCGCCGTCGTTCTGCACGCGGATGGAATGGTGCACCGTCTCGCCCGAGAGGCGGAACGTGGAAAACAGCTTGAACGCGAAGGGAAATTTTTCCATCGTCAGCACGTTGGCCTCGAGGCACAGCGTGATTGTGTCCGTGCCCTGCTCGACAAGCGTATGCTCCAAATCGCGGGCAAAGCCATGCTGGCCGCCCTCGTAGGAAACGCCCTTGTGCGTGAACGCGCCGCCCCGCAGCCGCCCGCAGTACGGGAATAAAATCGGCGCGTGACGCCCCCATACCTCGGGGTCGGCCTGCCAGAGCAGTTCCTCGCCCGTCTCCTTCTTCACAACGCTGCAAAGCTCCGCGCCTTTACTCTGTACGCGCACACGCAGATAATCATTTTCAATCGTATATTCCATCATAGTCCCTCCGCACTGTCTATAGGAGCCGCGCCCGGAGGCCACTCTCCCTTCGATTGATTCCGTTCGCCAAAGTCCTTTGTATTTAGTATAGCCGAAACCGGTGAAAAAAGGAAGGGGCGGCCGCTACTTTTTGGCCGGTTCGGCGGCCGCCTGTTTTCCGGCGTCCGCTTCGTCAGGCACAGCGTCGCGCGTCATGGTTTTCAGCACGCCCCAGCCCAGCGGCACGGACAGCGCGAAGCTGCACACATCCGCGAGCATCTGCGCAAGCTGCACGCCGCGCAGGCCCATCGCCATCGGCAGCAGCAGGATAAGCGGAACGAAGAAGATCCCCTGCCTCGCCAACGCCGTAACAGACGCTTTCAGCGCCATGCCGATGGTTTGCAGCAGCATGTTGCACAGGATGGTGTAGACGTTCAGCACGAACACGAGGCACTGGGCGCGCAGCGCGAGCCGCCCGATTTCCACCACCTGCGGGTCGTCGCGGAACAGGCCAATCAACGGCCCGGCAAACGCAAAGCCCAGCATCGACAGCACGGCCAGCACCGCCGCGCCCAGCTTCATACAATAAAAGAAGGCTTCCCGCACGCGCGTATACTTGCCCGCGCCGTAATTGGTGCCGCACACGGGCTGAAAGCCCTGCCCGAAGCCGATCAGCGCCGAGTTGGCGAACATCGTGATCCGCGTGACGACGCTCATTGCCGCGATGGCCGCGTCCGCGAGCGCCCCGGCACAGGTTTTGGCCGCGACATTCAGCAGGATGGTCGCGACGCTGCCGATGCCCTGACGGCACAGCGACGGCACGCCGCCCTTGAAAATATTGTAATAATAATACGCGGTCGGCGTAAAATTCCGCGGCGACACCTTGATCGCCGCGCGCCGCAGGTTCAGCGCCAGCAGTAGCGTGAAGCTGACCGCCTGGCTGAGCACCGTCGCCCACGCCGCACCCGCGACGCCCATCCGCAGCCCGAAAATAAGCAGAGGATCCAGCGCGATATTCAGCACCGCGCCCGTGACGATGCCGATCATGGCCACCGACGCGCTGCCCTGAAAGCGCATTTGGTTATTCAATACGAACGAGCCCATGATGAACGGCGCGCCGAAGAAGATGACGCGCAGATAGTCCACCGCGTAGGGCAGGATCGTTTCCGTCGAGCCGAGCAGGCGCGCGATGGGCACAACGAACGCGGCCCCTAACGCGCACAGCGCGGCGCCGACGGCCAGCACGCTGAAAAAGGCCGTGGCGGCCATGCGCTCGGCGTCCCGGTAATCGCGCGCGCCCAGCCGCCGCGAAATGTAGTTGCCCGAGCCGTTACCGAACAGGAAGCTGATCGCCTGAATCAGCGCCATCGCGGAAAATGCGACGCCCACCGCCGCCGTGGCCTGCGTGTCGATGCGGCCGACGAACATCGTGTCCACCATATTGTAAAAGCTGGTAACAAGCATACTGATGATCGTCGGGACGGACATCTCCCGGATCAGCTTCGGGATGGGCTCGGTCGTCAGGTAGGATACCTTTTGCTCCTGATTCATTTTCGCGGTCTGCATGCGGGGCGCATCTCCTTCCAAACGGTCTTCGCTGCCGCGGGGCTGTGGCGGCTTTTTTATAAGATTTTACACCAAAAGTTTTACCTCTTTGCCTTCCCCCTTGGGGGAGAGCAGTAGGCCGCAGCCACTCATAGATCGCGCGATGCGCTCCTATTCGTGGGCGTCCCTTGCATGGGCGCTGTTACCCAAATCAAAGATTTGGACAGCGCCGCAAGGTGGCATTTGCGAAGCAAATGACGGATGAGGGGGATTTTCCATAACGCACAATTTTAATTCAAAAATTATAGTTCTTCCACGGAAACGTTCCCATACAAGTTTTG
>CANRZX010000004.1 GCA_947644575.1 uncultured Clostridia bacterium
TCCTCCAACCGCACGTTTGCCGGAGTGGAAAATTACATCTATCTGCTGAAGGACTAATACTTTATACAGGCGCTTTTCAACACTTTGAAATTGATGGTAGGCGTGCCCGTGGTTACGCTTGTACTTGCGCTGCTGATGGCCGTGATCATTACCCAAGGGCATCTGCGGGAAAAGAAATTCTATCGCGTGGTCATGTTTCTGCCGAGTATTCTTTCAACAACGGTTATCGGCATGCTGTGGACTTTTATCTATAATCCCAATATGGGGCTTTTGAACAACTTTTTGGACCGCATCGGGCTTGATTTTTGGGCACACGCATGGCTGGGCGACCCGAAAGTGGCGTTGTTGGCTGTGGCGGTGGTCCTGATCTGGACAAATGCGGGCTATTATATGGTTATGTACATTGCCGGGATCGACGGTATTTCCCCCGACATATACGAAGCCGCCACCATAGACGGCGCCGGGGAGTTGAATAAATTCTGGCGAATCACGCTTCCGCTTCTGCGGGGTGTGATAAAGACGACCATCGTGTTGTGCATTTCCACAGTGCTTTCGTCCAGTTTTGTGTTGGTGACGGTTATGACGAATGGCGCGCCCGCCGGGGCAACCAGCGTCCTTTTGCAATATATGTACCAGCAGGCTTTTACCAATGCCAATTTCGGCTATGCAATGGCAATTGCAGTAATTACGCTGATGATTGCTTTTCTTCTGTCCAGATTGAGCAATCGCCTGACAAGGAAGGAATAACGGAGGCGGGAAACAGAAATGAACGCAAAAAGAATTGATTTGAGCGGGATGCTCTGCCGCCTGCCGATACGCTTGCTGCTGATGCTGCTGTCGCTCACGGTGGTATATCCTCTTATATGGAATCTGTATTCATCACTGAAGTCAAACACCGAAATTATGGAGAACCCCTGGGCGCTGCCGGAAACGTTCCAATGGCAGAACTATGTTTCGGCCTTTGAAAAAGCGCGTATGGGTGATTACTTTTTGAATTCGGTCATGGTTGTCGTGTTGGCCACGGCTTTGCACCTTCTGCTTGTGATTCCCATTACCTATGCGCTGAGCCGCTATCGCTTTATGGGGAGCGGCGTGCTGTTCGGGCTGCTTACCGCATGCATTTTCATCCAGGAACCATACATCCTCGTGCCGATGTATTTACAGCTGAGCCAGATCCACATGCTGGACAATTTGGTTGTTCTGGCGATGATTTATGCCGTGGTGCGCATGCCGTTTTCGGTATTTTTGCTGTCGGGTTTCGTCAAGTCCATTCCGGTGGACTATGAACAGGCAGCGATGCTGGACGGTTGCTCGTACACCCGTAACCTGTGGCGAATTGTAGCGCCGCTGGCAAAACCGGGGATTTTCACGGTGGGGCTTCTGGCGGTTTTGGGCTACTGGAACGAATACGCAATCGCCCTGACAATGATTTCTACCGACACGCATTATACATTGCCGGTAGGGCTTGTAAATTTGTACGAGGTGCAGCGTTATGCCACGGACTGGGGCGCATTGTTTGCCGGGCTGATGATTGTATTGATCCCAACGGTTGCTGTATACCTGTTTGCACAGGAACGTCTGACACAGGGCATGAGCATCGGGGGTATTAAGGAGTAAAATCCATGAAAGATGGCGCTGCGTTGAAACTGTCGGCACAGGAGCAGCACACGCTGCTGTTTCTGCTATGCTTTACTGCATATGTGACGGCATATCTGGGGAGGTTGAATTATTCCGCCTGCCTTTCCCGGATCGTGTTGGACTGCGGCTTCACACGGGCCGAGGGCGGTATGACGGGGACGGCATTTTTTATGGTGTACGGCCTGTGCCAGCTAATTAACGGGATGACTGGAGACCATATAAAACCGCAGCATATGATTGCTGCTGGGCTGGCTGGCTCCGGCGCGGTCAATCTGCTATTTCCTTTCTGCAAAGATGCTGTTGCCATGGCGGTGATTTGGTCCGTCAACGGCTTGTTTCAGGCCATGCTCTGGCCGCCGATTATTCGGATTTTTGCGGAGTGGTTCCACCCGGAATACCGGAAAGCCGCGTGCCTGCGGATAAATATTACGACCCCTGTCGGAACGGTAGCCGCCTATCTGGCGGCGGCGGCTTTTATCCGCATGGGAAACTGGCGGGGAAGTTTCTACATGGCGGGCATCCTGATGCTTTTAACGGCGGGTATATGGATGTGGATAGCCGGCCCTCTCGCGGAAAGCCCTGTGTTCCAGCAGGAGACCCGGCCGGGAAAAGAGCGGTGGAACGGTGATAAAGCCGCTCTTTCTGTGCTTTTTGTGCGGGCGGGCATCCCGACGCTTTTTATGGCTCTGGTCGCGCAAGGCGTTTTGAAAGATGGGATCACTACATGGGTTCCAAGCTTTGCGGAAGAACAGTTCGGCATCAGCCCGGCATTGTCGGTGCTCGGTACGGTTATTCTGCCCATAGCGAACATATCCGGTGTATACCTAGCCAGCAGTTTGGAACGCCGGATAAAGAAAGGAGAACTGGCCGCGTCCGGTGCTCTGTTTGCCGTCAACGTATTGCTGCTTGGACTTTTGCTCTTCCTGAAGGAGGCCGGCCTGTGGGTTACATATCTTCTGCTGGCTTTTGCAACGACCGGGATGATGGGAGTGAATACGCTGTTTGCCAGCTGTATGCCCTTGGCTTTTGCACCTTGGAGAAAGGCGAGTTCGGCGGCGGGAATTTTTAATTTCTGCATTTATATAGGGGCAGCAATCTCCGTATGGGGCACGGGCCTGTTGAGCACACAAATTGGATGGGACAAAACCGTTCTATGCTGGTGCGCGGTCTCGGTGCTGGGAGGCATCCTATGCGCGGCGGACATCCGAAAATGGAACAATTTTGTTTTTGAGGCAAACAGCCGTCAGCATAAGTAAGCTGCCGGCAGAAAACGGAACCGATACGAAAAATGAATGTGTTTGCGGGACAAATAGATGCGGAACTGTGCTATGAGAACAATGCCGGAAAATTGCGGCCCGGGCGAATACTCCTGTGGTCTGGCAGGATATATTTGATACGCTCCTCAGCCTTTGCCGTCGTTTGAGCCCAAAGCAGAGAGGAAAGACATATATGCGCACTATTGGCACCGTATGATGTCCGCTTTGAATCCGAGTGCGAATCGACTGGAACGCAAGAGCTGCGCGGGACAGGATAAATATACAGAACGGAAGGCTGAACAATGAAGGGTGATTTTCAAAAGGGGCGCGTGACGATCCCGACAGATGTGGACGTGGTGCCCGAGACTCTGGAGCTTTTGGAACGCTGGGGAGCGGATGCCGTCCGCGACTGTGACGGAACGGATTACCCCGAGGCGCTGAAAGGCGTGGACGCAAAGGTGTATTCTACGTATTATACCACGCGCAAGGACAATGCATGGGCAAAAGCAAACCCGGATGAGGTGCAGCAGTGCTATATCATGACGGGTTTTTACACGGCAGTATCCGATTCGCTTTCCATTCCGCTGATGCAGGGCATCAGCCCGGAACTGATGGCGGTGAATACACGGGATGATATCAAGCGCTGGTGGGAGGTTATGGACCGCACCAGCGGTGAAACAGTGCCGCCGTCGCGTTGGGATTATGATGAAAAAAACGGGGACGTTGTGATACATGCGGCAAAAAAATTTCACGAATACACCGTAAGCTTCCTTGCTTATCTGATTTGGGACCCGGTGCATATGTACAATGCGATTACTAACGGCTGGGAAAATTTCGAGCATCAGATCACCTTTGACGTACGCCAGCCGAAAACGCGCAGGTATACGATGGAACGACTGCGAAAATTCATCGCGGAGCATCCGTATGTGGATGTTATCCGCTACACTACGTTTTTTCACCAGTTCACGCTGATATTTGACGAACTGCGAAGGGAAAAGTATGTGGACTGGTACGGCTATTCCGCCAGCGTATCCCCGTATATACTGGAGCAGTTTGAACAGGAGGCCGGCTACCGGTTCCGGCCGGAATTCATCATTGATCAAGGCTATTATAATAATCAATATCGCATCCCATCGAGGGAATTTAAGGATTTTCAGGCGTTCCAGCGGCGTGGAGTGGCGGAGTTAGCCAAAGAAATGGTGGCGATTACCCATGAGCTGGGCAAGGAAGCAATGATGTTTTTAGGCGATCATTGGATCGGTACCGAGCCGTTCATGGAAGAATTCAAAAGCATCGGGCTGGACGCCGTAGTGGGCAGCGTGGGCAACGGTAGCACGCTGCGCCTCATCAGCGATATTTCAGGAGTGAAATATACAGAGGGACGCTTCTTACCCTATTTCTTTCCGGATACCTTCCATAAAGGAGGGGATCCGGTGCGCGAAGCAAAAGAAAACTGGGTAACGGCACGCCGCGCTATCCTGCGCAAACCAATCGACCGCATCGGATACGGAGGGTATCTGAAGCTTGCCTGCGAGTTTCCGGAATTTATCGACTATATAGAAAGCGTGTGCGGCGAGTTTCGGGAGCTGTATGGGAATATCAAAGGAACCACTCCATATTGTGCCAAGACAATAGCCGTTTTGAACTGCTGGGGTAAGATGCGCGCATGGGGCTGCCACATGGTGCATCACGCATTGTACCAAAAGCAGAATTACTGCTACGCGGGCATTATTGAAGCGCTTTCGGGCGCGCCGTTCGATGTGCGATTCATCAGTTTTGACGACCTGCGCGCGGACGCCCATGCGCTGGATGGCGTGGACGTGCTCATCAACGTGGGCGATGGCGATACGGCGCACACTGGCGGCTGGGAGTGGGAGGATCCGGCTGTGACAGCAGCTGTGCGCGGTTTTGTGTACAAGGGCGGAGGCCTGATCGGCGTGGGTGAGCCGTCGGGCCATCAGTACGAAGGACACTATCTTCAGTTGGCCAGTGTGCTTGGCGTAGAGAAAGAAACCGGCTTCACGCTGGGGTACGACAAATACAACTGGGATGAACATCCCGGACACTTCATTCTGGCGGACTGCACAAAGCCTGTGGACTTCGGTGAAGGCAAAAAGGGAATCTACGCACTTCCGGGCACGGAGATCCTTGTGCAGCGGGAAAAAGAGGTGCAGATGGCTGTGCACGCGTTTGGCAAGGGACGGGCGGTGTACATCAGCGGCCTGCCGTACAGCCTCGAAAACAGCCGCGTTTTGTATCGCAGCATTTTATGGAGTGCCCGTGATGAAGAAAGCCTGCGCAAATGGTTCAGCAGCAACTTCAACGTGGAGGTTCACGCTTATGTAAAGAACGGAAGGTATTGTGTTGTAAACAATACCTTCGAGCCGCAGAGCACCGTTGTTTACAGGGGCGACGGCTCCGGTTTTACATTAGACATGGCGCCCAACGAGATCAAATGGTATAAGATACCGGATTCTGCCGCTGAATCGGCAACTTGACTGAAAGGGCTAATTTCATGAAGCGTTGACTTGGTCAAGAATAAGCTCCGGTAATAAAGTAAGTGCTGAATAAATCGGAGTGTACATCGGCCGCGGTTGGAACGCGCGGCCCATGCTTTCCCCGCGAGAATATGCGGGGTCGCGAAGCGGCGAGCAAATTTTGTGTCAGAGAAAACAAAATACGCAGGGGCAACGCCTGCCGGCCCAAAATCACGGCCAGTATTCCGCCTGCGGCGGACACGCCGTGCTTTGTGCATTGGCGAGTATTTTTGTAATCATAGCTGCGTTGCAGCTATGATTGCGCATCTGCCCACTGCGTGGGCGGGCGCTATTGATTCAAAGGCCGTGGGCGCACAGCGCTTACATGGCCAATTTTACAGCTTTGCAGCGCAAAGCTGTAAAATCTGACGGAACAATTTTCCGCCGATGCGTGCGCGGCGATTTAGTCAGTGCTTACTAAAGAAGCAAATCATACCGCCGTCGAGAAATATGTGGATAAAGCAATCCCTCTTTCCCGTATCCCCGTATCGACTGGGATTTATGGGAAGCCTCATGGGACTTCAAAAAACATCCGCTGATTTAGAAGCCGGTTAAAAATGCTTTCTGATTGCGCCGCTCGGTTATGCCGACGTCTCCTGATACGCACAGAGCGCCGCGCCGATCAGCCCGATTTTCTGCGGATCCAGCTTGGAAACGGTGATGTTATCGAGCAGCGCGAGGTTATTGGGAGGCAGCCAGCCGGTCAGGCCGTCAATGATCCCCTGCAGCAGCCATGGATCGCGAAAAACACCGCCGCCGCAGACGATTGCCTGCGGATCCATAAAATTGATAATATCCTGCACCATGGAAAGCTGCGCTTTCATCATCAGTTCCGCCACGCGGATGGCGAGCGCGTCGCCCTCGCGCGCCGCCTGAATGATTGTGGAGGAAACCATGCGTCCCTCCCGGTCAAGCTGCGCCAGAACGGAATCCGGGTACTGTTCCATCAGTGCCCGCGCGTGGCGGATCATCCCGCCGCCGGAGGCATAGGCTTCAATGCAGCCCACACGCCCGCATTCGCACGGGACGTCAATATTGGCGACGATATGCCCCACTTCCCCCGCGTTGTTTTGATGCCCGCGGATCAGCCGGCCGTCGCTGACAAGCCCGGCGGCGATGCCGGTACCGACGTTCAGATAAACGAAATCGCGGAACCTCCGCCCCACACCGAACCGAATTTCCGCCAATGTAGCGCAGTGCACGTCGTTGTCCGCAATGACGGGGATTTGAAACTGCTCCGAAATTTCCCGCCCCAGCGGATAGGGCGTCAGGATCGGCGTGGCCATGGAAAACACCCATTCCGCGCGGCGGTGGTCCACCTGCCCTACCAGCCCAAGGCCGATCGCGTCCGGCCGGGGAATGGCTCCGCTCTCCACCAGCTCCGCCCAGTAGGCCGCAACCGCGCGCTTTACGGCGGCGATCGCGATCTCCTGAGACCCGCGCTGCGATGGATACCGGCGCTCGTGGGTTATCGTCCCGTCCAACCGGACAAGGCCGATGAGTATTTTGGTTCCGCCGACGTCTACTCCCATTACCGTATCCATCATAAGCTTCCTCCGGTTACAAACGGTGTTGCGAAAAAACGAAGGGGTGCCGCGCAGACGTCAAGGCGCCCCGTTTTCCGGTTTCTTCATCCTGTTCTCAACGCTTCTCATTATAGCCCGGGCAATACAGCGCGGGCAAGAGCTTCTAATAATAATTGAGAAAGCTGCAACGATATGCAAAACGCGCCGTGTTCTTCCGGGCATCCTCCAAGAATGATTGTGGATGCGCGCAGCGGGCATATGCTATAGTAGAAGCAGATGGAATCCGCTTCGGTTTTTTGGCGGATTCGGTTTTCTGCCGCGATCCCAAACGCAAATTCGGGCCCTTAGAGAAAGGACGGAGAACAATGGCTGTAAAAGAACGCGCGATCCATCTGGATTATTTTGACCCGGCCGTAGGCAAGGTGCCTAACCCCGGGATGGGCGTACAGGGCTATGTCTACAGCGACCATATGCGCTTTGGCTACACATGGGAGGAGATTCAGCCCAGTGTGCCGCACGAAATGACGCCGCTGGATCGGGAGAGCCTCGAACGCATGGCCGCCTCGCCCCACTGCGACAACCTCTATTATCGCTGCGAATGGCGCGATATCCAGAAGGAAAAGGGCAAGCTTTCTCTGCCCAAGGAATTTGAGTGGATGCTGGAGGCGTGCGAAAAATACAATAAGACATGGTCGTTCCGGATCATGTCCAGCTCGGTAACGTCTGTTTACAGGGACAGTGTCCCTGAATTCATCAAGGATCAGGTGAAGATGATCCCCTACTGGCGTACCATCGGCGTACAGGAGTGGTACCCGAAATATTTCCCGGAATACTCCCCGGAATTTCTCAAATACTGGGACGAGCTGAACTGCCTTTTGGGCGCGCGGTTTGACAGCGACCCGCGCCTTGAATTCGCGGATGTATCCGGCTATGGCTTCTGGGGCGAGGCGCACCATTACAGCCTGCAAAGCCCCGATCAAAAGGAAGAGATCAACTGGGAGCCCGAGAACGTGGAAGAGGTTACGGAATTTTTGATGGAGAGCCATCTGAAGGCTTTCCCCACCACGCCCGCGTGCATGAACCTGCATTACACGGAGTACGGCTTTGCCGGACGCGTTCTCAATCAGAATGGCGTGTGGCTGCGGCGCGACAGCTTTCAGGCGCACATGAACACCGAGGAATACCGGTGGATTCACCGCGGCGCGAAGAAGGGCGCGATGATCTGGGAGCCGATTCGCGCGCACATCACGCGCACCGCACCGCTGCTGTTCACCCCGTCCCAGATGGTGCAGCATTGTCTGGATTACGGCGCGAACTATTTTGGCGTGTCGTTTACCCCATGGGATTTTGTCATGAGCACACACAATTATCAGGATCTGATGGACCAAATGGATGCGCATGTCGGCTACCGCCTGCGTCCCGCAATGGCATGGCGCCGGGAAAACGCGGACAAATCGCAGGATCTTGTCCTGCAGCTGCTGAACGACGGGTGCGGCGCGGTTCCCGGCGCGCTGCGGCTGAAGGCGCGCTTCCCGGACGGCTCGACAGCGGAAAAAGAGCTTCCCGTGGGAGCTCCCTTCCAAGGCGAGGAAAACCTGTTCAACCTTCCGCTTCCCGAACGGTATTGGGGCGCGTCGGAGCGCGAGGTCATCCGAGTCTCGGCGAGCCTGAAAATGCGCGGAAAAGAGAAACCGATTCGCTGGGCCGTTCGTCAGGAACTGGACAATCCCTTTGAAATCGTTCTCCCGTTGCGGGCATTTGTGGATTAACGGGCCGGAAAATCCGGAAAAGCGGACGGCTGCGCCGCATCGCCGGCGGTCTGAAGCAGAATATCAAAAAGGCGAACAGGGCGCCAAAAGGGCTGTCCGGTTCGCCTTTTCCATTTGCGCAACGCAAAGCCGCAGGTTTTTGAGGCAATCGGCTATGTGTTCCGCGGCCTGCGGGGAAGCGGTGCCGGCTCGGTGCCCCGCAGCTATGCCCTTCCGCCGCAGCCGCAGACGCGGATGCGGCTGAACACCAGTTCCTTTACCGTGGCGCGCCCCGCACGCCCATAAAGCTTCGGGTCAATCGCCTCTGGGCTTTCCTCCAGCGTCCGGCGCACCGCAAGGGTATACGCGGCGCGCAGCTCCGTGGCGAAATTCACCTTGCAGATTCCCCGGGTGACACATTCCCGGATGGCCCGCTCCTCTAAGCCGGACGCACCGTGCAGCACCAGCGGTACGTGCAGCCGCTGCCGGATGCGGCCGACCAGTTCGACATTGAGTACCGGCGGAGCGGCATAGACGCCGTGCGCCGTGCCAACGCCCACGGCAAGGCTGGAAACCCCTGTTTCCCGTTCAAAGCGCTCGGCTTCATCCGGGTCGGTATAGCCGGCATCCGCGCACACAAGATCCTCTTCCTTGCCGCCGACGCGGCCCACCTCCCCCTCCACAGGGACGCCGTTCGCGGCGCACATTCGCACCACTTCGCGCGTCAGCGCAATATTCTGCTCCAGCGGCAGCGCGCTTTTGTCAATCATCACACTGGTATAGCCCGCGCGTAGAGCCTGCGCGCACAGCTCAAAGCTGTTCCCATGATCCAGATGCATTGCCACCGGCACGTCAGCGCGCTCCGCAAGCGCCCGCACGCTGCCCATGTACAGCTGCGGGTCCGCGTACCGCAGCGTAGAAGGCGTTGTCTGCAGAATTACCGGCGCGCGCGCTTCCTGCGCGGCCTGAACGACGGCCTGCGCCATCTCCATGTTTTCCACATTGAACGCGCCGACGGCATAACCGCCCGCCTGCGCGGCGCGGAGCATTTCATCTGTAGCTACAAAAGGCATGGGGGCCTCCTTTGGCTCTGTTTGGCCGGTTCCCTCCGGTAGTTCAGGCGCGATCCACAACATTTTGGATCCAGCGCCCCTTTTTGATCAGAAGCATGCCCAGACCGGTTTTCAGAATTTCCGTACACTGACAGAAGCCATAAATCCACAGGATGCCAAGCCCGGTAAAATGGACAAGGCCGCCGGCGGGCACGACACATGCCAGCCAAATAAACACCGTGTCAAAAATCAAGGTCAGGCTGGCGTTGCCGCCCGTGTGGAGCACACCGGAGACGACTGTCAGGTAAGAGGTGAACGGCAGAATCAGCGCGCTGATGAGAATAAAGGAAGACGCGAGTTCCCGCACCTCGCCGGTTGTGTTGTAGATCAGCGGGAAATACCGCCCCGCCAGCGCGTAAAGCAGCGAAACCACAAGGCTTGACGCAAAGCACAGACCGATGAATTTCCGGTAAACGGCGAGGATTTTCCCCGGATCCTCCGAGCGTCCCATCATATGTCCGATGACAATCCGCGCCGTGTTGCCGACGGCGGTTGCCGCAACAATAATCAGGCTGGAAAGCGTGCTGACAATACTGTTCGCGCTGACGACATGCAGCCCCCGGACGGAATAGCACTGCGTCTGCGCGGCGACGCCCATGGACCAAAGCAGTTGGTTGAGCGCGAACGGCGCGCTTTTTTTCACAATGCGCAAGGCGAGCCAGCCGGGAATATGCAACGAGCGATACGCGCCCCGGATAAAGGGAACGCCGCGCGCATTGAGATGCGTCCAGCCCGCCACACCGGCCAATTCAATGAACCGCGCAATCAGCGTTGCGATGGCGGCCCCATAGCAGCCCATAGCGGGAATCCCCCAAAAGCCGAAGATCAGCACATAATTCAGGGCCAGGCTTACCATCATGGACAGGACGCACGAAATCATGGGCACCTTTGTTTGCCCAAGCTCCCGCAGCGTGGAGGAATAGACGTTGATGAGCGCGTAAGGCGGCACGCCGGCCAGCATAATCCACAAATAGCCCATCCCGTAGAAGAGCGACGCCTCGGCGTCCGCGGCAAGACCCTCGCCGTTCAGATAGCTTTGAATCAGCAGCCTGCCCCAGATGCCCAGCAGCAGAATTGTCGCTGCGCTCAGAAGAAAGCTTGTGATCAGCTTGAAGCGGAAGGTGAACCGGATGCCCTCATCGTCGCCCTTTCCGCTGAACTGCGCGGTGAAAACGCCGATTCCGGCAAAAATTCCCGAGATGCAGGAATAGAATACAAACATCAGCTGATTGACCACCGCGACGCCGTTCATCTGAACGGTGCTGACACGGCCGACCATGATGTTGTTCAGCAGCCCGATCAGGTTATAGATGCCGCCTTGCAGCATCATGGGCAGCGCGATGCGGGATGCTTTCGTGTAAAAGGATTTCTCCCCGACGTATTCATGGATCCTGCTCATAAGCACTCCCGTTTTCTGCGTCCGGCAAAAAGGTCAGCGCCGGTCCTGCTTCTGTTTCTTGCGGTATTCGCTTGGGCTTGTTTCCGTAAGTTGGCGGAATGCGCGGTTGAAATTGGCGGCGTTGTTGAAGCCGGAACGCAGCGCTACCTCCAAAATGGAAAGCTTCTCGTCCTTCAGCAGCTCGATGGCCAGACGGATGCGCTTGCGGGTGATGTACTGAACCGGGGACTCGGACATCTGCTTTTTGAAGAACGTGGAAAAATAGTAGCGGTTCATGGCGGCAACCTGGGAAAGCTGGTCGATCGTAATGTCGTGCGTCAGGTGTTCCTCAATGTAATCCAGCACTCTCGTAAAGGAATCCTGCAGGACGGGGGCCTCTCGCCGAGACGGGTTCAGGCTGGGTACGGTTTTTTGATAATAGCACGCGATTTCGGAAAGGATCAGAAAAAGGTACGCCTTCACCATAAGCGGGTAGCCTTCCTTTTTCTCGTACAGCGCCGTCTGGATTTTCCCGAACAGGCCGCTCACCTCTTTGGCGCAGGCCTCCGTATGCGGAATCCTGCACGAGCGGTTTGTAAAATAAAACGGCTCGAGGTACCGCAGGTTGAAATCCTCCATTTCCAGAGAGGAGATAAAGGAGGGCACAAAATTGAGCGATAAATACTTCAGTTTGGCCGACGCGTTTTCGGAAAAAATATTGTGCTGCTCCATACTGTTGAAAATGAAGCAGTCGCCCTTTTCAAAGGGCTGCTCCGCGTCGCCGCTTTTGAAAAAGCCCTCTCCGTCCACAAGCAGCGTAATCTCCATTGTGGAATGAAAATGGGCCTGTGTTTCCGTGTAATCACCCGACGCGGCAAACTCCATAAATTCCAAGCAGGTATCGTGTCCGTGCTTGATCAGTTCGACCTGATAAAACAGCATACGGCTCTCCCTCCGGTCAAATTAGCTTGATTATATCGTGCCGCGATTTCAAAAATCAAGGGAATGCAACAATAATTGTGAAGATAACAATAATCCATGAAGCCGCCAAAAAGAGACGAAAAAAATGAAGATTTTCTTTGTAGAAAAAGCGCGTACAGGCAGCGTATACTGAAAAATAAGGTGAATTTACATCTTGAATGGGCAGGCGCGCCGCTATTTTGCGAGGTTCGGGCAGGCGCTACCTGCAAAAGCTGGGAGGAGATGCCATGAGCTGCACAGAGCCGTACAGGGCGCAGACGGCAATGGCGATTGATATCCGCGAGGAGCGGATCAAAGTGGGGATTGTCTCCCGGGAGGGGAGCGTGCTGTTCAGCCGGCGCTACCCGTGGGAAACCTCCTCCGTCGCCGGCTTCCTCGACACATTGATGCTTGATATCGCGGACTTTCAAAGCCGGACAGACGGCCAGTGGAGTTATGACCGAGTGGGTGTGAGCATCGGCGGCTGGATTGACCGCGAGACGGGCACGTGGCTTTATACCGCGAAGGTGCATGGCTTTGCGGATCCCGTCCCGTTGCGGTACCTAATTGAGCGCGCCACGGGCCGCCCTGTTTTTATTGACAATGACATCCACGTCAGCACGCTTGCGGAAAACCGCTTTGGCATCGGCAAAATCTATCCGAACTTTACGTATTATCACATCGGCAGGGGCATCGCGGTCGGTGTTGTCAGTGAGGGCCGGCTGATCCGCGGCGCGGCGAATTACGCGGGGGAATATGGAGGATACTTATACGATTTCGGTGGGCAGGACAGCATCTGCCGTCTGGAGGAATTCGCGTCCGGGCGCGGCATGGTTCGCTGGGCGCGCAGTCTGTTCGGGCAGTATCCCAATTCCGCGCTGTGTCAGGCGGACCGGGAGGGCATGCTTTCCCCGGCGAAAATTTTTGAATGCGGCGCGGTGAATGATCCGCTGGCCGCGCACATTGTCCACCATGTGCAGCGCGGCATCGGCCTGTCGGTGGTGAGCTTGTTGAGCTTCACAAACAGCGAGGCAATCGCGTTCGGCGGAGAGCTTGCCGGGATGAACGGGCTTTTGCCCGCGCTGACGGATTTCATTGAGGAGTACTGTGCGCCCCCGACCAGACGTTCCCTGAACTACATTGGCAGCGGGCGGCTCAACGTCCAGGAAGAGGGAATGATCGGCGCGGCATGGCTGACGTGGGAGGAGCCCGGCCCGCAGCCCGCAGGCGGCCCGTCCCCGGCCGGGCGGGCAACGTGAGGGGCGGTGGGCCTGTGCCGTGCGGGCGCCATCCATACAGGCCATAAAGCTGTCTGTCAAAAGGAGAACCCTTATGGAAGAAAAAGATCGTCTGCTGCAGCGCATTCTGTCATTGACGACAAGCGCCCCCTGGTCGGAAAATCTCCGCTTGAATCGGGAGAGCATCCGGACGCTTTGCGCAAAGGGGGCGCTGGGCGGCATCCGGCGAATGTATCTGACGGGCGGAGGCACCTCGCTGTACGCGGCGGAGGTGGGGCGAAGCTATATGGAGCGGATTGCGGGCATCCCCGCACAGGCGGTTCCCTGCTACAGCTTCAGCTATTATATTCCGGAGGAACTGCTGGGGCCGGATGTCTGCCTGCTTGCCATTTCGCAGACAGGGACGGCCCGGTCCGTGGAAAAATGCGTTCGTGCGGCACAGCGGTCGGGAGCGCTTGACATCGCCGTCTCCGGCTCCACCGACGCGCCGGTTCCGGCGGCGGCGCGCCGCCTGATCCTGACGGATGCCAAAACGGAGGGGCCGTCCGCAAAGAGCACCTCCTATGTTCAGGCGCTCACCGCGGTTTATCTGCTGGCGGTCGCGATCGGGCGGGCAAACGGGCGCTTGACGGAACAGCAGGCCGCGTGGTGGGACGCACAGCTGGAGGAAGCCGTTCAAAAATCGGCGCAGCTGGCCGGGCTCACGGAGCAGATGTACCGACTCGCTGCACAATACAAAGACGCGCCGATCCACCACTGCCTGGCCGTGGGGCCGAATGTCGGGACAGTGGAGGAGGGCGCGCTGAAAATCATCGAAATGGCGTGGGTGCCCGCAGAAGGCCGGGAAATGGAGGACTTCCTGCACGGAAGGTACCGTGAGGCGGATGAGACAACGCCCCTTCTGCTGATTGCCCCTAAGGGACCATCCAAGGAGAAGCTGATGGATACGCTCGGTTCGGCAAAGCGGATTCATGCGCCGACGATCGTTCTGACGGACGACCCGGACCCCGCCATCGCGCGGCTGGCAACCCATGTGGTAAAAATGCCGGGTGGCGTGGATGAATTCCTCACACCGATGTTCTATATCACACCGCTTTGGCTCTATGCGCATCGGCTGGGAATCCTGCGCGGCGCGGACCCCGCGGGCAACCGCCACGGATTTATCCCCACGGGATATGAATATCGCGCGCACTATGACGAAAACGGAATGCCGCTTGTGCCGGCTGCTCCATAAGCGCCTGTTTGGGAGTTCGGGGCAGGCCGGACGGGAGGAATGTTCCCGCTCTGCTGAGGACAAACGCGCGGAAAACCTTTGTGGGCTCCGGGCGTTGGGGCGGCAAAGGGCGACGCAACGGCCCGCAGGCGGCGCGCGGGAAAACGGGAGAATGCGCCCTGCTCAGACGGATGCGCGCACGACCTTGGCGATCGGCAGATAAAGTTTGCGCGGCGGCAGCGTGCAGCCGCGCAGCCGCTCGTCCAAAAGCTCGGCCGCTACCTGGCCGATTGCCTCCATCGGTACGGCATACGTCGTCAGGGGCGGGCTGGAAAATTGGGAGAGCTGGATGTTGCTCAAGCCGATTACCGCCATTTGCTCCGGCACGCGGACGCCGATGGAATACAGCGCGCTGAGCGCAGCCATCGCCATCAGGTCGCTGGCCGCGCAGATGGCCGTGGGGGGATCGGGCTGCGCCATCAACGCCTTGATTAGGTCGATGCAGAGAATTTCATCCCACTTGCAGTCCAGCACCCACTCGGAACGGATGGGCAGGCCCGCGACGTGCATCGCCGCGACAAAGCCGAGATAGCGCCGGCTCACCGCGCCCCTCGGCCCAAAGATGGTCCCGCCCAGAAAGGCGATTTTCTGATGGCCCTTCCGGATCAGGTGATTGGCAAGGCGCATGCCTGCCTCAAAATGGTCGTAGCCGACGATGTCAATATCGGGGTTTCTCGTATCAATTCCCACACACGCGGGGATGCGCGCGCGCAGGCTGCTGTAGAGCGCCGGGTCAAGCTGCTCCATCAAAATCAGCCCTGTCGGGGGCGCTTCCAGAATCGCGCGGAGGGTCTCCGGTTCCTGCATTTCAAAATATGTTTTCAAAAACGCGACGGAATAGCCTTTTTCAAGCAGGCGCGCTTCCAGCCCGGCATAGATGCTGATGAAATAGGGATCCCGGTATTTGTCCTTTGTTACGCTCAGGATACAGCCGATGCGCTTACCCGCCGGCGCGGCCGCCGCCCTGCCCGAATGGGCGGACGCCTTCTGTTTATAGCCCGTCTGCGCGGCGGCGTTCCATACTTTGTTTTTCGTTTCTTCCCGTATCTTATAGGTAGTATCGTTGTTGAGCACGCGGGAGACAGTGGCGGCGGATACGCCGGCCAAAGCGGCAACCTCCCGGATAGACGCCATGAAAATCCCTCCTTTTTAAGATAATTTTAGCGTAACACATTACGAAACAAAAGTAAAGCGTTTTTTCTTTGAAAAGATTCTTTTTTCTTTGCGGCGCATGGGTTTGTGCGAAACAGCCCACACCGAATGCGGCGTAGGCATGGGTAAATTTCCGAATTATCGTAGATAAACTTGTGCGTTTTGCCAATTGCATTCTTTTGCGTTAGCTTTATAATGAAAATATCATTTAATAGACGCAAATTATAACGCAACATTTTACGAAACAAAATAGGCCCCTGTGATGAGCGAGGAGGAATGTGCTGTGAAAATTGTTTTGATTGGCGCCGGACAGCGAGGACGGATCTATGCGGATTACATAGCGGAAAAGGACGGCATACAGGTTGTGGCGGTTGTGGAGCCGAACGACGCGCGCCGGAACGCGGCCGCCGCGCAGCTGGGCATCGCCGGGGATCGGTGCTTTTCATCCGTCGAGGCGCTGTGGGCCCAGGGAAAAATTGCGGACGCGGCAATTATCGCTTCGATGGACCGGGATCATTACGCGCAGG
The DNA here is from genome assembly GCA_947644575.1 of uncultured Clostridia bacterium. Lineage (GTDB taxonomy): Bacteria > Bacillota > Clostridia > Oscillospirales > Ruminococcaceae > Ruthenibacterium. The sequence continues at coordinate 16,346 of CANRZX010000004.1, forward strand.
TGATGAAGGCGCTGGAGCTGGGCTACCATATTCTTCTGGAAAAGCCCATTTCCCCCGACCCCGCTGAATGCATGGACATCCTGCGCTTTGCCAAGAAGAGAAAGCTGCATGTGGTAGTCTGCCACGTCTTGCGCTACACGCCGTTTTTCTCCCGAATCAAGGAGATTCTCGATTCCGGGCGCATCGGCCGCCTTGTGTCGGTCCGGCTGGACGAAAATATCGGGAATTTCCATTTTGCGCACAGCTTTGTGCGCGGCAACTGGCGCAGGGCGGAGCTGGCCAGTCCCAGCATCATGCAGAAGTCCTGCCACGACATGGATTTGCTGAACTGGCTGGTGGGCGCGCAGGCAAAGCGCGTTTCCTCCTGCGGCTCGCTGCATTATTTCAAGGAGAGCAACGCGCCCGCCGGCAGCACGGACCGCTGCGCGACCTGCCCCGCCGAGAGCGCCTGCCGCTTCAGCGCCTATAAAAGCTATCTGCCCGCTGCGGGGGAGTGGCCCGCAGCCGTCATCACTCCCTCGGCGGACCCCGAGGCGTTGCGCAAGGAGCTCGAGCACAGTCCCTATGGTCGCTGCGTGTACCGCTGCGACAACGACGTGTGCGATCAGCAGGTGGTCGCGGTGGAATACGAGGGTGGCCAGACGGCAAGTTTCAACATGTCTGCCTTTACCAACCGGATGAACCGCACGATCCATGTGATGTGTGAGGACGGGGAAATCTTCGGCGACGACGGCCTGCACGAGATTGAGGTGATTTCCTTTGCATCCAATCAGGTGGAAGGCTATCAATCCGAAAAGATCTATGTGCCGGAGCCGCGCAGCGGTCATGGCGGGGGCGACGCGGGCGTCGCGGATGATTTCATCAGTCTTTTGCAGGACGACCGGCCGGCCCGCTCCGAAATCGGCATGTCTGTGGACAGCCACGTGATGGCCGCGGCGGCGGAGCTGAGCCGGGCGACCGGACGGACCATTGATTTAGACGCCTACCGCTGCGAGCTGCGGAAGGAAGAATGAAGCGGCTTGCCTGCGCGGCCTGCGGAGCGCCGATGACAAACGACGAAATCGCTTTTTGCCTGCACCTGCACGGGGGCGCGGCGGCCCGCTTCCTCTGCGTGAAGTGCATGGCGGCGGACTTTGGATGCCCGCCGGAGCATCTGCAAAAAAAAATCGGGCTTTTAAGAAACAGCGGCTGCAGATATTTTGCTGAAACCTATGTGTGACGGCGCCGCGCGGACAACCGCCGCACGCAGGATTATTTTGGAGGAGGAACGACATGCAGACGGTGATCCCAAAAACAATCCCGGATCTTCTGACCAATCCCGGCATCGGCTTTATCGCGGCCCCGCATCTGATGGGGAACCCCGCCGAGCTGCGGGATAACCGGGGCGTTCCGGTGGAAGAATACCGCTTCCTGCAGAGTACAAAAACGTGGAACCACCCGGATTCCGGCCTGTATTACTGCGGGGGCCGGTGGAAGGAGCTGGAGCCGGGGCAGGGTAAATACCGCTGGGATATTCTGGACGAGGGTCTGGAAAAGGCCCGCCGGATGGGCTGCACCTCCATTGTGCGCGTCGCGCCCTATGCGCTGCGCCCAGAGGAAGATGTTCCCTCGTGGATGCGCGAGAAATGGCCGGAGGAGCCGGACTATCCGTTCTGGCGCGTCGATCCCAATACGACGGATTACGCCGACCGCTGGGCGGAATTTGTCCGCGCATTCGCGGCGCGCTTTGACGGGGATGAGCGCATTTCCTCTGTGGATCTCGCCATCACGGGCGCGTGGGGCGAGGGCGGAGGCTCGGAGTTTATGGATCCGGAAAAGTTAGAGCAGATCATTTCCGCGTATCTCGACGGCTTCACCAAAACGCCGATCCAGGCGCTGCTGCACGACCCTGTCAGTGTGGCGTGCATCCGCAGGCACCGGGCGAAGGTAGGCTTCCGAGTAGACTGCCTCGGCGATATGGGCGGCTTCCATCCCGGGCGCTGGAGCCATATGGAGGACTACTATCCGCAGAATGTAGTCAATTTCCATATGCAGGACGCGTGGAAGGAAGCCCCGGTTGTGTTTGAGGCCTGCTGGCACACCAACGACTGGTATCTGCAGGGCTGGGACATCGATTATATCATCGACGAAAGCCTGAAATGGCACATTTCCTCCTATAACGCGAAGGGCACGACGATCCCGCAGGCGTGGCAGAAAAGCGTGGAGCGCTGGGTACGGAAAATGGGCTATCGGTACGAGATCCACTCCTGCGCTGTCTCCGAGCAGGCGCAGCCGGGCGGCGCGCTGGATTTCGAGATGCTCGTCAGCAATACGGGCGTCGCCCCGTGCTACCATAATTATGCCCCCGTGCTCCGCTTTGCCGGGGAGAACGCTTCGTTTGATCTGCCCATCGATACGGATATCCGCCGGTGGATGCCGGACGCGGATCTTCGCGTCGCTCAAAGGCTGACGATCCCGGAAAGCGCGCCCAAGGGGACTTATATGGTGAAGCTGGGTTTCCCGGTACCCGGGTATCTCGACAAGACGCTCCGGCTTGCCATCGAAGGGCGGGACGCGGAGGGCTTTTATCCGCTGTGTCCGGTGCGGATCGGATAAGCGCCTGAACGGGCTCTGAGAGTAATCACTGATTCAATCGGTAGGTCAGACCGGCGAGCAGATTTCCCGCCTGTTGAAGGTGAAAAATCGCAGGAATACTTGGTGCCCCCGCAAGGGGGATGCCAAAATTCTAAAGCGGCACAGCCGCTAAGAATTTTGCAATATTTTAAGGTTTTGAGGCAAAAACAGGCGGTCGTCGGCCACATAAGGAACGTGCGGCCGACATTTCCCCGCGGGAATATGCGGGGTCAAAGATGCCGCAGAGATGTGCCTGACGATTTATTCAGTGATTACGAGAAAGGAGAGATGCGGAATGACGGAATTTGCACGTCTTACAGCCCAATTTGAGCTTTCCGGTTTTCCGGAGGGGCTGGATTCCCTGTATGACCAATACGCGGTCGGTTATCAGCCGCATGCGCTGATGCGCCGGGAACTGATCGGCGAAATGTGTGCGCGGTTTGAGGCGGGCGCGCAGGCCGAGCAGCGGCTGCTGGCCGCGCTGGACGAGATCGGGGCCAATCCGGAGCTGCTGAAGCTTTCAAGTTTTCTGGTGCACGATATGTGCGCGGCACGGCACCGGCTTGATCTGGACGATTACCACGTCATGGAGCCCAAAAAGGGTGTGGAGCATGCCGAGCTGTATTCCTGCCTGCTGCTGTTCGCTTGCATCGAGCCGTCCATGCGGCGTTTGGAAAAGCTGGGAATGCCGCCGGAATACTATGAAAAAACGCCGTTTTCCCCCGCGAAGCGGCAGCTGGAAAAACTGCGCAGCACAGGAGACGGCCGTGTAAGCGATTTCCCGTGGGATATGAACTTCTACACCTGCAGTCTGTTCCCGCTCGGTCGCTTTAACTTCATCCCCTTCCGCGTGGACGACCCGATCCGGGTGTTCCGCAAAGGGAAGGAAACCGTCGCCTTCTTCACCGAGCCGCACCGCATCCGCCGCGACGGGATGATCGACGGCGTAAACGGCCAGAAGGATCCGGAGGCGTTTGACATCCGGTATGAGGAAAAGGACGGTATTGTCACCGGCTGGCCGATCTGCCCCGCCGGAACGGTGGAGCCGCAGCCGCGTAGCATCGCTCTGGCGGAATGGGAAATGGTGCTCCAAAAAGGGGATATCCTGATGGGCTTTCACATCCCGGGCGGGCCGGGGTATGACCCGCAGCACCTGCGTGACGACTGCCTGATGTGCTACGAATTCTTCAAAAAATGGTTTCCGGAGATTGAGATCAAGGGCTTTGGCAGCGAGAGCTGGCTGTACGACCCCCATCTCGCGATGCTGTTGGAGGGGCGCGGCAACATTGCCAAAATGCAGTGCCAGATGTATATTTATCCGATCGAGAGCGGCGACGGGCAGGTGTGGCGCGAGCTGTTCCACGGCAGACGCTCGCCGGACGAGGTCGAACCGAAGAGCCGTCTGCAGAAAGCGGCGGCGGAATATATGGAACAGGGCGGACGCTTCACGCCTTGCAGCATGTTTGTGCTGGCGCAGGATCTGCCCCGCGTAGAGCGCGAGCCGCTTTATGCAGAGGAGAGCGTTTATCGGAGCGTTTGGGAGCGCATGCGCCAGCCGCTGTCTGCGCAGGAAGGGAACGAAACATGAATATCTATTCTTTAGAGTATTTTGAGCGAACGCTTCCTGTGGAAAAAATCCGTCCGCCGTACAAAAAGCCGGAACCCGACGGTTCGCGTCTGTCGGTTTGCGGCGTGGAGCAGGCGGCGTGGGACGGCGCTCCCGTTCCGGCGCCGGACAGCATGGCGCTGCTGGCGCCGCAGCCCGCACGCGGAGAGGGCCCGCGCTGCACGGAGGTTTTCCTGCAGCGGCTTGGCATGCAGACCGAAGGCGGACGCGATTTCGCGGGCGTCTTGCTCGATGAGGATGCCGCAGATCCCGCCGAATTCGCCGTATGGCGGCGCGCGTTTGACAACGCGACGCTGATTGCTCGGGCAGCGCGGCCGGAGCAGGTTGCGGCGCTGCGCACCGAGGGTGTTCCCTTCGGTTTGCTGCTGGACGCCCGCGCGGGGCTTCTGCCGGTTCGCCGCCAGCTTGCACAGCAGAGCTTGCAGTTCGTGTGGGAAACCGCCCCGGTTTTTCTGCTGGCAAAAGGATGTCCCGATGCAAAATCGGCGCTGCGGCAGGCAATGGACGGCTGGCACGTGCTGGCCGCGGACGTTCCCGGCGCCGTGCCCGGTTCGCTTCTGGTGCGCAGGGTTACCTATCCGAAAGCGCTGTCCGCCGGAGGGGCGCTTCCCCTGCGTCTCTGGCTGCAGAATGTGGGCAACACGCCTGTCTATGCTGCCTCCCGGGTACGGCTGCAGCTGAAAGGGGCGGACGGCTGCTTCCCGGTGGCGGTGCAGCTTGCGCCGCGCGTCTGGCCGATTGGCGATACGGTGTACAACGAGATCACCCAGCTTCCGGGCGTCGCCCCGGGCGGCTATGCGCTGCGGTGCCGTGTGTGGAAAAATGACGGTTGCGGCACGGTTCCGCTCGGCGGGGAAGGCGCGGACGGTTGGCTCGCGCTCGGCACGGCCGTGCTGGATGATGTACCCCGGCCGGAATTATACGCCGTGTGGGATACATATTATCCGGATGGGTACTACCCGCTGGAGGACCCGAAGCTTCCGGAATAATCCGGAGCGCATATCCCTTTGCGCCGGGATGGGACGATCTGAAAGGCAAAGCGGATGCCGAAGCTTTTGGCACGCATGGCTTTTCAGACCGCTCAGGATAGGAAAGGAGAGAGCGGAACGATGGCAAAAAGTGAGACAAAAACGGACCGGAGCGGGAGGAAAAAGGGTATTCTGCATGAGCTGAGCACAAACAGGACGCTGTACCTGATGTGCGCGCCGGCCATGCTGCTGCTCTTCCTGCTGTGCTATCTGCCGTTCGGCGGAATCTGGATGGCCTTCACCGATTTCAACGCGCTGGACGGTGTGTTTGGCAGTCCCTTTGTCGGGCTGCGGAATTTCCGCATCTTTTTCAATCAGCTGACGGCGTGGAATGTGGTAAAGAACACGCTGATTATCAATTTCTTTGGCATCATCCTCGGCCTGATCGTCCCGATTTCGCTCGCCATCTTCCTCAACGAGATGCGGCTCGGCATTTATAAGCGCGTGGTGCAGAGCGTAATGTTTTTCCCTTACTTCCTGTCGTGGGTTGTTGTGGGCGCGATCATTTACGGCCTGCTCGCCACGGACGTGGGCGTGGTAAACAATATGCTCGAATCGATGGGGCTGGAGCCCGTGCGCTGGTTCGCCGAGCCGAAATACTGGAAAACGATCCTCATCGTTGCGAATGTATGGAAATGGAGCGGGTACAACAGTATCGTCTATCTCGCGGCCATTACGAACTTCGACCCCAATCTGTTTGAGGCGGCGGAGGTGGACGGCGCATCCCGTTTCCAGCAGATCCTGCACCTCACAATCCCGATGCTGAAGCCCACCGCGGTGGTGCTCACACTCTTGAGCGTCGGCCGGATTTTCTTCGGCGACTTCGGCATGGTATACGGCATTGTGGGCGAGAATCCGATCCTTGTGGACGCGGTGAACGTCATCGACACCTATGTGTACCGCAGCATGCGCGGCATGGGCTTCTCCTACGGCACCGCGGTGGGCCTGATGCAGTCGGTGCTGGGGCTGATCCTTGTGAGTTTGGCGAACCACGCCGCCAAAAAGATTAACGACGGGGAGGGGCTGTTCTGATGCATATCAAAAAGCGCACCGGAGACCGCATATTCAAAGCGGTGGCGGTTCTGTTCGTTTCGCTGTTTGCCCTGGTCTGCCTGTATCCTCTGGTGATGGTCGTCTCGGTTTCGTTTTCCAATGAGACTGAGGTGCTGCTCAACGGGTATTCCGCGTTTCCGCAGAAGCCCACGCTGGACACCTACCGGTATATTTTCGCGAACAGCGGCGCAAAGATCGTCCGCAGCTACGGCGTAACGATTTTCATCACCGTTGTCGGTACGCTGGGCTCGCTGCTGATCACCAGCATGTGCGCGTTCGCGCTCTCCATCAAAAAGCTGCGGTATCGGAACATCATCGCCTATCTCTGCAATTTCACCATCATCTTTTCGGCTGGTCTGATTCCGTGGTACATCATCTGCACGAGCGTGCTGCAGCTGAAAAACAGCATATGGGCGCTGGTGATCCCCAGCCTTATCAGCGTATGGAACATGTTCCTGATGCGGACGTATCTGTCGCAGGTTCCGTACGCGCTGTATGAATCGGCGCTGATCGAGGGCGCGGGCTGGATGCGCATCTTCTGGCGCATCGCGGCGCCGCTTTCCAAAACGGCGTTTTTGACCGTGGGCCTGATGTACGCGCTCACCTACTGGAATGACTGGTGGAACGCGCTGATGTTTATCGAGAAGAAGGAGCTTTTCCCGCTGCAGTATTTCCTGTACGGCATTCTTTCCAACGTCAACGCCATCAGCTCCGGGCGTGTGCCGGCGGGCGTCACGGGCACGCTTCAGCTCCCGGCGGAAACGGTGAAAATGGCCGTCACCATCATTACCATCGGCCCGATTATCTTCATGTATCCGTTTATCCAGAAATATTTCGTCAGCGGCGTGATGAGCGGCGCGGTGAAGGAATAAGCCCGCGCGGGGCGGCTGCTTTTGGTTGGAGGATCCTTTTGCGCGGCGCGCTCTGGGATCTGCAAACATAAGGCAATCCCGCACAAAGAACGCCGAACGGCTTTGTACCCATCTTGCTTGCAGATTTCCCGTCCTATTTTACAAAAATTTTCGGCAAGCCACAAAGGCTTTCCTGCGGTTTTTGTCTCATCTGACAGAAAATCTGCCGGCGCAATCCGGGCACAATCTTTATGCGGTATTGCCATAAATCACAGAAAATGGAGGATGAATATGAAAAAAACAATCAGTCTGCTGCTTTGCTTCGTCATGGCGCTGCTCCTGATGACTTCCTGCGGTCAGAGCGGCGGCACGCAGAGCGGCTCCACGGCGGCTCCCACCAGCGGGAACGACGCGGCCTCCGGCACGCCGGAGGAAATCACCATTCTGTATCCCGGCGAGGAATCCGACCGCATGACGAGCTTTTTGAACGGCGAGTTCGCCGAGCGGATGCTCCAGGACCTGAACATGAAGGTGAACGTCATCTTCGTGCCGTGGGATCAGTACTGGGACAAGAAGAGCATTATGCTGGGCTCTCAGGAGCCGATCGACCTGTACTGGGACGGCCTTGTGGATTTGGGACAGTTTGTGAATAAGAAAGAGGCCCAGCCCCTGGACGAGCTGATCGAGCAGTACGGGCAGGACATGCTGAAGGTTCTGCCGATGGAGCACATTCAGGGCGGCGTTATCGACGGCAAGATCTACGGCATCCCCTCCGCATATTCCCCCAGCTCCGCCATGTTCCAGCAGGTCTGCCTGCGGCAGGATCTGCTCGAGGCTGTCGACATGACAGAGATTTCCACACCGGAGGATCTGAAGGAATTCGCGACGCGCGCGATGGACAAATTCCCCAACATCAAGGGCGCGGGCGACCCGATCCTGATGCCGCTCACCCGCTATTTTTCCGAGCAGCCCGCGCATAACATCGGCGCCGGTTACCTCGCGTTCTTCAACGAGGAAACCAAGGAGGTCTTCAGCTACTACGAGAGCGAGACGTTCCAGAACGTGGCGAAATTCAACCGCGAGATGACGCTGGCCGGCCTGTACCCGGACGAGATGACGACCAACTACAACGAGCGCGATTCCCGTGTGCAGAGCGGCAACTACCTGTGGGTAGAGGGCAGCCTCGGCAAGGAAACCGAAATTGTGGACGCCGTGCGCGCCAACGCGCCCGACGCGGTGATGAAGAACTATCTGCTCGCCCCGGAAAAGCCCAAGTATATCACAGCGGCCGGCGGCGAAGTCATCTGCATTCCGTATTCCGCGCCCAACCCGGCCGGCACCATGAAGTGGCTGAACTGGCTGTATTCCAGCCAGGAGAACTATCTGTTCGCGATCTACGGCGTGGAGGGCAAGGACTATGAGATCGTGGACGGGCGGATCAACCGGCTCATCGGCGACGAGCTGTTCTACGAGTGGATGTTCCGCAACAAGAACTATCAGCTTTTCTCCGCCGAGGCGGACGAGGAATATATCGAAACCTATCAGGCGTGGGACGACGGCGCGATCTACAGCCCCATTTTCGGCTTCGCCTACAAGGACGAAAACGTGAAGGAGCTGGAGCTCAACCTCAAGGAAATTGAAAAACAGTTCGAAGCCATCCGTTCCGGCTTTGTCGATTTTGACAGCGAATATCCCAAGGCGGTGGAGGCTCTGAAGGCCGCGGGCATCGACGAATATATCGCCGACCTGCAGCGTCAGGTGGATGAATTTATGGCGTCATAACCGCCGCGGCAGCCCGGCTGCCGAAAGCTGATTCCGATCGGGGGGATCGCCGTACAGGTACCTTGCGGCGATCCCCCTTTTGCCTAAGGATGCGGACAGGAAATCGCCGCGGGCGTTTTTTGCGCGGCATCCCGTGCCGCGCCTCGAAAAGTACCTCTTTTCGAGTGTGTCGATGATAAAAAGCGGCTCTGCCGCTTTTTGCGTGATTTGACTACATCGCGTGAGAGGATTGCAAAAATGCGGTTGCGTGAAAAATTTTTCCCTCCTGCGCCTCCGACAGAGCGTCAGCTGGCGCAAAGCCGCCGGATTATTCTGGCGGAGGAGGCTATTGCCGGTACGATTTTTTCTCTTGGCATCGGGAACTTTTTGGTTGGATACTTAACCTGGATGGGTGCGAGCCCCGCGTTCAGCGCGCTTGTGGGCGCGCTGCCGATGTTAGGGTGCATTTTACAGGCGGTATCCCCGTTCCTGTTTGAACGGCTGCGCTACCGCAAGCTGAGCGTGGTTCTGGTATGCTTCGGCTTCCGGTTCAGCATGGGGCTTGCTGCCTTTGTCCCGTTCCTGTTTTCCGGTTCGCCGGCACGGCTTGCGGCGGTATTTGCGCTTTATTTCTTCGCCTGCATGTGCGCCGGCTTTGTCTCGCCGGGCCTGAACCAGTGGATTATGGCAACCGCCCCACAGGAAGGCAGGGGCCATTTTTTTGCGAAGAAAAATATCCTAAGCTCCATTGTCAACGCGTCCGTGATGTTTTTGATGGGGCGCCAGTTGGATTATTTTATCAGCAAGGGACAGCCGCAAACCGGCTATTTCATTGTATATGGAACCATTTTGCTTCTGACCTTTCTGGATATCGCAATGCTTTCTCAAGTATGGGAGGCTCCGTCTCAAAGGGTTCTGAACATCAAGCCCCGGGATTTCCTGCGCCCATTTCGCGACCGCAGATTCCGTCCGGTCATCCTGTTCGATACACTGTGGTTCATCGCGGGGAATTTTTCCTCGGTATTCCTGCCGGTCTACCTCCTGCGCGGACTGGGGCTTTCCCACAGCTACATCAGCGTCATGACCATTTTGGCCTCCGTTACGGGGATTCTCTGCAACTGGATCTGGGGGCGTATGGCGGACCGCAGAGGCTGGCGCGCCGTACTCACCGCCGCCAGCGCACTCGCTTGCTGCGGCTATCTCGGCTGGTTCTTTCTCACCCCGGCAGCGGCGCTGTTCCTCGCGCCGGTGCTGCAGTGTGTCGCCACCGCAGGCACGTCGGCCTCCAGCCTTGCCACGCTCAACATGGAATACGCCTCCTGTCCGCAGGAGGGAAAAACCGTCTATCTCGGCGCGGTGGCGGTGGTTTCCAATTTGATGGGATACACAGCGTCGCTGACTGCCTCCGCCATTCAATCCATGCTGGAGCACAGCCTTGGCACCGAGCGCAGCATTTCCGTCCTGTTTGCTATCAGTGCCGTCGGAATGCTTGCATGTCTGTGGCACGCACGGAAAAATCTGCCCAAAATATAACTGCGGCGGGCTGTTTTCACGCGCCCGGGCCGCGCATCAGAAAAAGGAAAGGGAATCCGTATGCAAAAAACCATCGTATCCCGCGCGGCGTTTGACCGCGCGGCCGCGCAGAGGGTGTTGCGCCAAGTGCTGCAAAAGCCGGACAGCACCCTCTGCCTTGCCACAGGCGGCACAACCGCCGGTATTTTTACCCGGATGATCGAATTGAAGCAGGTGCTTGATCTGGAGCTTTCGCGCGTAAAATGCATCAATATGGATGAGTATGTCGGGGTACGCAAGGACGATCCTGCCAGCTGCTACTATCGCATTGTGCGGGATCTATATGCGCCGCTGGGCCTGCGGGAGGAGCAGTTCTATGTCCCGATCGCACCGGCAGAGCAGGCGCAGCGGGAAAGCGCGCGCTTTGCGCAGCGGCTGCGGGAATTTGGCGGGATTGATTTCATGCTGCTCAGCGTTGGCGGGAACGGACACATCGCGTTCAATGAGCCGGGCGCGGATTTCGGTGCGCACATCCATGTGACGGATCTCACACAGGGCACACGGCGGGCAAAAGCGGAGTTGTTTGGCGATGTGGAAAAGGTTCCGGCACAGGGCCTGACGCTGGGGATCGCCGATGTAATGGCGGCGCGGCACATCCTGCTGGTGGCGAACGGTTCCCATAAGGCGGAGATCATCCGCCGCGCGCTGGAGGGCCCGGTCACACCGGAGGTGCCGGCCTCCGTACTTCAACTGCATCCCAATTTAGAAATCCTGCTGGACGAAGCGGCGGCACAGGAAAGGAGCACTCGCGATGAAGGATAAAAAGAGCCTGCGGATCGGGCCGTGCGAAGCGTGGTACGGCCTGTGCGTAGAGGACGGAGCCGATCTGCCCATCACCCATGAAAGCCGCTACAGCCGATCCCTCGCTCCGAATGAAACCGTAAACGGCGCAGCGGCCATTCTGGTCTCCAGCGACGGGCGCTATTTGTACTGCGCGAGCGGCGCGCAGGTGTCTGCGCAAAACGGCGTTCTGGAAATGTGCTCGCCCGACGCGGAGATTTTCATAGGAGAGGGCTTTGAAACGCTGCGCGGCGCGTGGCGCGCGCTGGTGCGGGACCATCTCCCGGCGGGCGGGCAGGCTCCCCCGGCGCTTTTCTTTACCGCGCCGCAGTACAACACGTGGATCGAGCTGTTGTATGATCAGAGCCAAGAGGGAATCCTTCACTACGCCCGCTCGCTGCTGGCAAACGGCTATCCCCCTGGCGTGCTGATGATCGATGACGGCTGGATGCGCGATTACGGCATGTGGGATTTTGACGCAGAGCGTTTCCCGAACCCGCGCGAGATGGTGGCGCGGCTGCACAATATGGGCTTTCGCGTGATGCTGTGGGTCTCCCCCTTCGTCTCCCCGGACAGCCCTGTGTTCCGGGTGCTGCGGCAGACGAATGTCCTTGTACGGGACGCGCAGGGAGAGCCTGCCGTGCGCGAGTGGTGGAACGGATGGTCCGCCCTGTTGGATCTGTCCGGCAAGGAGGGCGTGGAATGGCTGAACCGCCAACTGGACAGCCTTGTGGAGCGCTACGGCGTGGACGGCTTTAAGATGGACGGCGGCGACGCGAAATTCTATCGGAACGACGACCACACCGCGGGGCGCGTGAGCGCAAACGAGCAGAGCACGCTTTGGGCTAAAGCGGGCCTGCGCTATCCGTATAATGAATTCCGCGCTTGCTATGGGATGGCAAACGCCCCGCTGGTGCAGCGCCTCGCGGACAAAAACCATAGTTGGGAGCAAAACGGCGTAGGCTCTCTTGTGCCCAATACGCTCACGCAGGGCATGCTGGGCTACGCGTTCAGTTGTCCGGATATGATCGGCGGCGGGGAGTACGCCAATTTCATGGCAAACAGCGGCAAGCTGGACGCCGAGCTGTTCGTGCGCTACGCACAGTGCGCCGCGCTGATGCCCATGATGCAGTTTTCGGCGGCGCCGTGGCGCGTGCTGCCGCCGGAAGCGGCCACGCTTTGCGTTCAGGCGGCAAAGCTGCATGGGCAGTATGCCGAAATGATCCTTTCGCTGGCAAGGCATGCCGCGCAGACCGGCGAGCCAATTGTCCGATATCTGGAATACTGTTTCCCGCATCAGGGGCTGGAGGCCGTCCGCGACCAGTTTATGCTGGGGGATTCTCTGCTCGTCGCACCAGTTCTGACGAAAGGTGCCCGCGTGCGGAGCGTCGTGTTGCCGCAGGGCCGTTGGAAATACGTGGACGGAACCATTTACGACGGCGGATGCATCGTCACCGTTCCGGCAGAGCTGGATACGCTGCCGCGCTTTGTCCTGCAGGCATAACCGGCGCGGATGTAAAATATCCGGCATCAGCCGGCTGCAAAGGAGGCTCCGATATGGAGGTTGTAAATTTTCTGCGCCGGCCCGCTCAAAGGGAAGCGGTTCACGGCGGTGACAGCCAATGTTTGAACTGCCGCGTTCTGGGCCCGGAAAGCTTCGATACCCCGGTGCGGTTCCTTTATTATACGATTTTGCCATCCGGCGCGTCCTTTGGAGAGCATGCGCACGGGGATGACAACGAGGTTTATATCATTTTAGAGGGTGTCGGCATCTATGGCATGAACGGAGAAACCGTATCCGTTGAGGCCGGAGACATTCTGATCAACAAGCCGTTCGCCTCTCACTTTTTGAAAAACACGGGAAGCGGCGAAATGCGTGTTCTGGTATTCGAGGTATATAACCGCTGATCCTCCGTGGCCTTGTCTGTATCTCCGTCCATAGGTCATCAGAAAAAGCCCGGCTGCTTTATTTAAGCCGAGCTTTTAGCACTTTATGAACCATATGTGGTGAATATTCGTAAAAATGTAAATTGTCCGGTCAAATCACTCTGACCGGACAATTTCTGGCTCCCCCTGTTGGGCTCGAACCAACGACCCTGCGGTTAACAGCCGCATGCTCTACCATATAGCACATTGTATACCCAAAATGGAGTCTGCCGGACGCTTTGACTGTGTCAGTGGCGTTCTCCATTGTAAAGCATTGGCATAGAGGGCTTTGGTTCAAACGGCGAGAGGGATGTCCGGTGCGACACCTTCCAGAAACTGCCGGTAGTTGAGATCGACCTCGAACCGGATCTGATAGCCCCGGTCAAGTTCGATCCTCGAAAAAAGCTCCGACAGGATCATGCGTTTGCGCTCCATTGAAGCAGCGTCAAATTCATCGGCCCAGCTTGTGAATTGGTCGTAGTATCGGCCCAACTCCAGCGCGATTTTCTCCTGATTCTTCGCCTGTGCATCGAGCTGCCTGACGGCGTCCTGCGCCGCTTTCAGCTCGGTTTTCTTTTTGTCGATCAGTGTTCCCAGCGTTTCCTCCGTGAATCTGCTTTCTCCCAAAAGGCACTTACTGATTTCCTCGGTCAACGCATCCAGTTCACGCTTGGCCTTGTCCATTTTCGCCGCCGCATCCTTTTTTGCCGCGAGGAGCTGTACGATCTTGCCCTGCATCCGCAGCTCGATGGATGCGTCGCGGGGCGTCTCTTGAATGGAGCGGAAGATCATATGCGCAATTTCCGTGACGATCTTATCGACGCGCTCGGCCTGATAGGTCTGCTGGCCCGCGCAGTTGTTCAGCTGACGGGTGGCATGATAGCAGATATAACGCGGAACTTCGTTTTCGGTCACTCTGCCGTCCACGCATTGATACCGCTCCTTCTTGATCACCGAGGCCAGCCGCTTGCCGCAGCAGGCACAGAACAGGTTGCCGCCGAGCATACTGTGCGACCGGCATGTCCATGACTGGCGGCGCTTGTCGCTGTTGATCCTCTGGCGCTCCTGCACCAGCTTGATCGTCTGCATCTTGGTTTCTTCGTCGATGATTTCCAGATCAGGCAAGTGAGGGGACATGGCTTCCGCTGTGATCAGATATCCCATGTACTCCGGATCCAGCAGGATTCGGCGAATCGTGTTGGCTTGAAACCTTGTGCCGTTATGCGTGCGCAGACCGCGCGCATTCAATTCCTCGGCCATTGTGTGTGTCCCGACGCCCTCGTAGAGCGCCCGTCGGTGAATCTCCTGCACAATGAGCATTTCTGTCGGATCAACTTCCTTGTCTTTAACAGGTACGCCCTTTTTGTTTGTCCGGCCTTTATCGGCCAGCCGATAACCGTATTGCACTCTGCCGCCTGCGAATACGCCCGCTTCTGTCATCTGCTTGATGCGGGTTTTGATGCGGGTGGATGTCTTGCCGGATTCGCCGGACGCCTGCCAGAAGCGGATATAGTTCAGCAGATAATCCACATGGTCGTCAAACTTCTGCTGCCCCTCGCGGGTACTCCAGACCTCGATGCCCTGTTTGACAAACCACTCCACCACAAACGGCGTTTCGTCCTCGCGGCGGCCAAGACGGTCGAACATGAAGACGAGCAGGACGTCAAATTTTCCCTGTTCCGCATCGGCTTTGATGAGCTGCAGCTTGTCGCGGCGCTCGGCGGACACCTTATAGCCCGACACGCCAAGTTCGGCTTCTTCCCGCAGGATCGTCCAGCCCTTTTCTTCAGCGAATTTCCGGCATTCAATGCGCTGCATCGGGATGTCGTTGTGATCGACCTGTCCTTTTGTCGAAACTCTGTATAGGCAATAAACTCGTTTCATTCGTTTCCCTCCATATACCATGCTTGTGTGATATATGGGTTCACAATGTTGCTATCTTCTGTTTTCAAGGTGCTGCCGCGCCGCACTTTTCTGTGCTTCGCGTCAACATACAGTATACCATGAACCCGTTCTCTCGGTTATCACCAGAACCAACAAAGATCAGCCCGTAATACTGACACATTGCATTCGGCGTTGCTCATAGGCGTCCAGCAGATTTTTCATGAGGCGCCGTTTTAGTTCCGGGCGTTTATCTTTCGTAAAGCAAAGCCGAACACGGCACTCATCGATCCGCAGATCCATGACGTCGCTGAATTAATCAGACGTCTAAACAATGTAAAGGTATCTGTCGATTACAAATAAAAACTCGCGCAAGCCGGATGCTGCGGTTTCACGGCTCACTACGAGTTTTTACTCAAATTGTTTTTATGTTACTAACTATTTTATATACCAGTCAGTATGTACAGTAATAATAAGAAATCAGTAAAAAATCCAATCTTTTACTCGAATATATTTATCTTTTCTCACGACTATAATTTCCACGACATTTATGTTTCTATCTAATACTCTTTAAGAATTCGAAAATATTCTTCTGCCGTTTCCCTGTTAAAGGTACATAACAAGCATATATATTCTAACAAGAAAAACTTGTCAGCTAATTCCATCTCATTTAACTGATAATCCTTTTGTGCGAAATACAAATTCCGACATACAACATCAATATAATCGGTATCACACGACCATGCTTTTGGGTATAGAAAATCATCCAATGGTTCTAATTTGGATTTTTGAGTAATTATTTCGTTAATCTGTGCAATCAAATAATCAATAGCACATAACAGCAAAATCTTAGCTGAAGCAATATTGATATAACCCTCACTGTTCTCAGGCGCAGCCGCACTGCTATCAATAATACCCAATTTCAATCCCTGAACCACCATAATTGCCGCCACTTTATGTCTGTCCAAAAACTCCACGTCCGTAGACATATAGGTATCTTTATAGGCATTATAGCGATTCTTTGTTCCCTCCAGATATTCTTGCCTTTTTTCCTCTTTAAATTGGACATTTAATCCTTTTTCGGAAAACGCTTTACAATATTCCTTTGCTAAATCTAAAAAAGAATTAAGAGTGTTATTCATAGTTTATCCTTTCTCTTTGCATAGAAAAAGTCTTTTGGTATCTCCATCGCCTTATACTTCTCTATATTTTTGGATATGAAAGAATGTTTACATGGATCCGGTCCTGCATTGGATACATGAAATTTAATTTTTATTACTGGAGGGGAAGAAACTTTTATTTGAACAAAATTTTTCAGTCTTGCTTTAATTATATCGTGTAATTCAACTTTCTGTATTTTAATAGCAGACAGGCTATAAATCAGAAAAACAATGAATACGATTGTTAGGAACGAAATACTTAAAATTGCATAAGTTAAAATCATCTCAAAAAGTCCCTCACAAACAAGTCTAAAGTCATTATATTTCCGTAGCACTATACCAAAAAACAATCTGTTCTATAATGCCATCCATGATAGGTATTATAAGAAGCAAGATAT
>CANRZX010000005.1 GCA_947644575.1 uncultured Clostridia bacterium
TTCCCCTCGAGGGGAAGGTGGTTGAGCGCAGCGAAACCGGATGAGGTGGAATACCAATATCGCAAACTTTCTTTATAAAATTGGAGTCATCAACGCGCAGCGTTGCACCATCACTCCTCATTTCTCACTCAAAACGCTCCCCATCATAAAAAAGTGAAAAACCCCTACCCCTTCGCGCGGCGTTGTGCTATACTATGAAAAGCGCGAAAGGCGGGTGTGCCAAAAACCTTTTCCCGCCGCACGCGCCGGGCGGCGCGGCGAGGGTGTTTGGCCCGGCGCTGAAAAAGGAGAAAAAGGCGAAGAGGGGTGCGCGCCATGCTGTATGACACATTGGAAAACTTGAACCAATATACCGGCCTGTTTGAGAATTTGGACACCGCCATTGCCTTCATCGAGGGCGGCGGGCTGGAGGGCTTGCCCGAGGGCCGTACCGACGTCGACGGCGACGCGGTGTACATCATGATCTCCGAGGCCGAGCCCACGCCCGGCGAGGGCCGCCCGTTTGAGACGCATTCGCGCTATATGGATTTGCAGATCGACCTTGAAGGGGCGGAGCTGTGCGAGGTTGCCCTCGGCGACCTGCGGGAGGAAACGTCCTACGACGAGGCGTCCGACGCGGCGCTGTGGCAGGGCGATACCAGCGCCGCACTGGTGTTAGGGGAAGGGCGCTTCGCCGTGTTCATGGTGGAGGAGGCGCACAAGCCCCTCATCAAGGCGCGGGGCTTCGACCGTGTGAAAAAGGCCGTGTTCAAGATCGCGTACTGACCGGCGCTGGCCCTGCGGCCCGCCGCAGAAGGAAAGGAGCGGACGGATGAACAGCTTTATCATCGGCATCGCGGGCGGCACGGGCAGCGGCAAAACGACGCTGACACGCCGTCTGAAGGAGCGCTTCGGCGAGGACGTCGCCGTCGTCAGCCATGACAACTATTATAAGCGCCATGACGAGCTGCCCTATGAGGCGCGCTGCCGCCTGAATTACGACCATCCGGACGCGTTCGACACCGATCTGATGGTCGCGCAGGTCGAGGCGCTGCGCCGGGGCGAGGCGATTGCCTGCCCGGTGTATGATTTCACGGTCCACAACCGTTCGGGCGAGACGCTGCGCATCGAGCCCACCAGCGTCATCATTTTAGAGGGGATTCTTCTTTTCGCGGACGCGCGCCTGCGTGAGCTGATGGACGTGCGCATCTTTGTCGACACCGACGCGGACGTGCGCATCCTGCGCCGCGTCGTGCGGGACGTGAACAAGCGTGGCCGCACGCTTGAAAGTGTCGTGCAGCAGTACTTAACCACCGTGAAGCCGATGCACGAGCAGTTTGTCGAGCCCAGCAAGCGCTACGCGCACATCATCGTGCCCGAAGGCGGCAAAAACCTTGTCGCGCTGGATATGATCGTCCAGCGCGTGGAGTACCATCTGCGGGCGGACCGGCAGCCCCTTCCATGAAGCATGGGCTCTGTTTGACTTAGCCGCGGGCGCGCCTGACGGCGGCCCAAGGCTTTTGGCAAGGACAGAAAGGAAGCAACGCAATGAAACTTATCACAATCGAGCGGAACGGGAGCCTCTGCGCGCTTGCGGACGACGGCTGCCGGATTACGGACGTATCGTCCGCGCTGGAGCTGCTCATGACCGCGGCCCATGAGGCCGGAACCAAAAACATCGCGATCCGTAAGGAGCTCATCACCGAGGATTTTTTCCGGCTTGGCACGGGCCTTGCGGGGGAGATTCTGCAGAAGTATGTCAATTACGGCGGCAGGCTCGCGATTTATGGGGATTACTCGCGCTATACCAGCAAGCCGCTGAAGGATTTTATTTATGAAAGCAACCATGGGCTGGACGTGTTTTTTACCGCAACAAAGGAAGAGGCGGTCGACCGGTTGACGCGATAGCCGCTTTTTCCACCCATTTTTTGCCCTTCCGCGCGGCGGCGCCGTTACCCCGCCGCGCGTGGGCGTTTTCCCGCGCGGCGCGCGCCGTACCGGGAAAACGGATAGATCCGACCATCCGCCGGGCGTGCGGCTGCGCCCCCGCGGTCCCCGCGAATGACCCGCCGCGGGGGCCGGCGACGCTGAAGAAAACCCGTCAACAGCGTCCGGAAAAGAACCTCCGCTTCGCCGTGAAACGCGGAAAGGCTTTTCCTCTTCTCACCATGCTGTCCAAGGCACTTCGGCAAACGTTTCCGTTTTGCGCCCGGGCAGCTTTCACAGGCCGTGCCCGCGCCTTGCGAAGGAGCGGGCGTAAAAACGCTTTTCTAAGGAGCCTCTGAGCAAATCGCCGCGCACATCTCGGCGGCAGATTTCCCGTCCCTCTTTGCGCTGAAAACTTGAAATATTGCAAAATTCTTAGCGGCTATGCCGCTTTAGAATTTTGGTATCCCCCTTGCGGGGACATCAAGTATTCCCGCGTTTTCAGCGCTTCAATGGGCAAGAAATCTACTCGCCGATCTAACACGTCGATTTGTTCAGAGACTCCCTAAGCATGACTTCAAGGAGAAAGCTATGCCATCCCAAGTACAAAACACAAGGCCCCGCGGCTTCCGGCGAAGGCTGCTGGGCGATATTCTGCGCGGCGTGAAGCGCTATTTTGCCGTGGGCGTGCTGGCGACGCTGTGCGCCACGGCGCTGGCGTATGTCACGCCGCTGATCGTCACCTTTACTGTCGACAGCGTCATCGGCGACAAGCCGCCGGCGCTACCCGCGCCGCTGGCCGCGCTGTTCGGGCGGCTGGGCGGGCGGGAATACTTCTCGAGCCATCTGCCCGTGGTGGCGTCCCTCGTCGTGGCGGTAACGCTGGCCAACGGTGCGGCGGCCTATCTGCGCGCGCGGTGCATCGCTTTTGCGGGCGAGGGGCTGGCCAAACGCTTGCGCGACAAGCTGTTCACGCATCTTCAGGCCGTGCCCTACCGCTATCATGTCGGCGTGCAGACGGGCGACCTTGTTCAGCGCTGCACCAGCGACGTCGAGACCGTGCGCCGCTTCATCCAGATGCAGGCGATGGAGCTGGTGCGCACCGCCGCGATGGCCTGCACGGCCTTTTCCATCATGCTGCCCATCAGCGGCACGATGACGGCCGTGTCCACCTGTCTGCTGCCGGTTCTGATCGTGTTCAGCTTTTTCTACTTCCGCGGCGTTCAGCGGCAGTTTACGCGCTCGGACGAGGCCGAGGGCGCGCTGTCCACGGCGATCCAGGAAAATCTGACGGGCGTGCGCGTGGTGCGCGCCTTTGCGCAGGAGCGCGCAGAGCTGGACAAGTTCACGCGTCTGAACAAGGCATATCATGATGTCACCCTGCGCCTGACCACGCTGATGGGCGGCTACTGGGGCCTTTCGGACACGATCGGCTATCTGCAGATCGCGCTCTCGGGCGTGTGCGGCGTGTGGTTCGTGGTGAACGGCACCTTCAGCCTCGGCAACATGATGCTGTTTACTACTTACACCTCGATGCTCACCTTCCCGATGCGCCAGCTGGGCCGCATTTTGGCCGATCTCGGCAAGGCCGACATCTCTCTGTCGCGCCTTGAGGAGATTCTCGCCGCCCCCGCCGAGGATGAGCCGGGCGCGGCGCTCGAGCCGGAGCTCGACGGCAGCGTCGTCTTTGACGACGTCTCCTTCGACTACGGCGACGGCGTGCCGGTGCTCTCGCACGTCTCCTTTTCCGCGCGGCCCGGCCAGACGGTCGGCATTCTCGGCAGCACGGGCTCGGGCAAATCCAGCCTGGTGCTGCTTTTGCAGCGGCTGTATGCCGTCTCGGGCGGCAAAATCACGCTCTCGGGCGTGGACGTGAACGACATCGAGCGCCACCACCTGCGGCGCAGCGTGGGCATCGTTTTGCAGGAGCCGTTTTTGTACAGCCGCACCATCGGCGAGAACATCGCCATCGCGCGGCCCGGCGCCGCGCGCGAGGAGGTCGAGGCCGCCGCGCGCACGGCCAGCGTGCACGACGTGATCGAGAGCTTTGCCGACGGCTACGACACGGTCGTGGGCGAGCGCGGCGTGACGCTCTCCGGCGGGCAAAAGCAGCGCGTGGCCATCGCCCGGATGCTGCTGCAGAATACGCCGATCCTGATTTTTGACGATTCGCTCTCCGCCGTCGACGCCGAGACGGACGCCGCCATCCGCGACGCCCTGCATGGGCGGCGGCACGGCACGATGTTCCTCATCAGCCACCGTATCGCCACGCTGCGGCAGGCGGATCTGATCCTTGTGATGGACAAGGGCCGCGTGGTGCAGATGGGCACGCACGCCGAGCTGTGCGCCGCCGACGGCCTCTACCGCCGGGTATGCGCCATCCAGAACGAGCTGGACGCGCCCGGGCCGGACGCGCCCACATCGGAAGGGGGTGCGGCATAATGGCGAATTCGTTTGAGGACCGCCGTGACGACGCCGATCAGAAGATCGACCTGCGCCTGTGGAAGCGGCTCGTCGCCTACGCGATGCGCCACCGCCGCATCGTGTGCTATATGATCCCCGTGCTGCTCGTGGTGGCCGGGATCGACCTTGTTTATCCGCAGCTGACGCGCTACGCCATCGACCATTTCATCGCCGAAGGCACCACCGAGGGGCTCGCGGGCTACGGCCTTCTGTACGCGGCGCTCGTCGTGCTGCAGGGCGTGGGCGTGTTCCTCTTTGTGCGCGGCTCCGGGCATTTGGAGATGAACATCAGCTACGACATCCGGCAGGACGCCTTTGCGAAGCTGCAGCAGCTTTCGTTCAGCTTTTACGACACCACCTCGGTCGGCTGGCTGATGGCGCGCATGGTCAGCGACATCGCCCGCCTTTCGGACATGATCGCGTGGAGCCTTGTCGATCTGGTCTGGTCGGGTGTGTTCATCGTGGGCATCGTGGCGGTGCTCCTCTCGATGAACTGGCAGCTCGGGCTGCTCGTGCTGTGCATCACGCCGGCGCTGGCAGTAATCTGTGCGTTTTTCCAAAAGCGCATCCTGAAGCAGCAGCGCATTGTCCGCAAGACGAACAGCCGCATCACCGGCGCGTTCAACGAAGGCATTATGGGCGCGATGACGACGAAAACGCTCGTGCGCGAGCAGGCCAGCGCCGATGAATTCGAGGCGCTCACCGGTACGATGCGCACAGCCAGCATCCGCGCGGCGCTGCTCAGCGCGCTGTTCATGCCCATCGTCTTGACGCTGGGCAGTATCTCCACCGCCATCGCGCTGGCGCGCGGCGGCAGCTTGGTGTTTGCCGGCGCGATGGGCTTCGGCACGCTGTCGGCGTTCATCAGCTATACGACGCAGCTCTTTGACCCGATCCAGAACCTCGCGCGCATTTTGGCGGAGATGCAGTCCGCGCAGGCCAGCGCCGAGCGCGTGATCGATCTGCTCGACACCGAGCCGGACGTGGTCGACACGCCCGAGGTCGAGGCCGAGTACGGCACCTCCCTCGCGCCCAAACGGGAAAACTGGCCACCCGTCACGGGGCGCGTGGAGTTCCGCGATGTCAGCTTCTCCTACAAAACGGGCGAGACGGTGCTGCGCGATTTCAGCCTGACGGTCGAACCCGGCCAGACCATCGCCCTTGTGGGCGAGACAGGCGCGGGCAAGAGCACCATCGTCAATCTGGTGTGCCGCTTTTATGAGCCGACCGCCGGGCGGGTGCTGATCGACGGCGTCGATTACCGCGAGCGCAGCCAGCTGTGGCTGCATTCGGCGCTGGGCTATGTGCTGCAGACGCCGCACCTGTTCAGCGGCACGATTGCGGACAACATCCGCTACGGCCGCAAGGGGGCGACGCTCGAGGAGGTGAAGCGCGCCGCCGCGATGGTGCACGCTGACGCCTTTATTGAGGCGATGCCCAACGGCTACGACACCGAGGTGGGCGAGGGCGGCGGACGCCTTTCCACCGGGCAAAAGCAGCTTGTCTGCTTCGCGCGCGTGATTTTGGCCGACCCGCGCATCTTTGTGCTGGACGAGGCCACGAGCAGCATCGACACCGAGGCCGAGCAGCTGATCCAGAGCGCGATCCAGACGGTGCTCGAGGGCCGCACCAGCTTCATCGTGGCGCACCGTCTGTCCACTATCCGCGGCGCGGACCGCATTCTCGTCATCCGCGGCGGGCGCATCACCGAGGCCGGCACGCACGACGAGCTGCTGGCGCTGGGCGGCTACTATTACAGCCTGTACACGCACCAGTACCGCGCCGAGGCCACGCGCGGCGCGCTCGCGTAAATTTCCGTCTCAAGGACGCAAAGCGGCCCGCGCGGGAACGTGCCTTTCCGCGCGGGCCTTTGTCAAGGGATGTAAATCAAATAGAAGAAAAAGGAGAGAGTCATTATGGTAAAGCACATTGTTCTGTGGAAGCTGGCCGACCGGGAGAAGGCGGCCGAAAACGCCGCCGAGATGAAGCGCCTGCTCGAAGGGCTCGTGGGCGTCGTGCCCGGCCTACTGCGCGCCGAGGTGGGCGCGGGCTTCGCGGGCTGGGACGTCGCGCTCTATTCCGAGCTGGCCGACCGAGCCGCGTTGGACGTCTACGCCACGCACCCCGCGCATATGGAGGTCAAGAAGTTTGTGCACAGCGTCATCTGCGAGCGTGCAAACTGCGACTACGAGGTTTGATTTTCTTCTGAAAATTGTGCGTACAGAAGCTTCCCCTCATCCGTCGGCTTCGCCGGCACCTTCCCCCTCGAGGAATCGAAAACAGAGGAACCGGGCGGTACGCGTCAGCGTGCCGCCCGGTTCCTGGTTTGCCTGATAAGGCGCTCTCTCTTTAGGCGCCTACCCGCGCAGCACCTTGTACTGCTCGCAGGTGCACTTTTTGAATTTCTTGCCGCTGCCGCAGGGGCAGGGGTCGTTGCGGCCGGGCTTGGCGATTTTCTTCACGGGCTGCTTTTTCACGGCCGCGTCGCCCGCGCCGGATTCGCCCGTGGGCTTCGCCACCTGCTCGCGCTTGATCGGCTGCTCGGTGCGCAGCTCCATCGTCAGCAGCAGGCGGGCGGTGTCCTCGCGGATGGCCTCGACCATCTCGTCGTACATGTTGAAGCCCTCGATGCGGTACTCCACCACGGGATCATGCTGGCCGTAGCTGCGCAGATAGATGCCCTTGCGCAACTCCTCCATCGCGTCGATGTGCTCCATCCATTTGGTGTCGACGGTGCGCAGCAGAATCATGCGCTCGAATTCGCGCATCAGCGGCGCGCCGTAGCGCTTTTCCTTGTCGGCGCAGATCTTTTCCGCGCGCTCGGTCAGCACGCGCGTCACGTCCTCGCGCGTCAGGCGGTTCAAATCGTCCGGCGTATAGCGGAAATCGTCCTCCCGCGCGAGCCAGCCCAGATAGTGGCGGCGCAGGCCGTCGAAATCCCAGTCGTCCGGTACGTCGCCCGCGAGGTACAGCCCGGCGTTCGCGGTGACAGACTCGCGCAGCATCGTGTGGATGCTCTCCGACACGTCCTCGCCGCCGAGCACCTTGCCGCGCTGGCCGTAGATGATCTCGCGCTGGCTGTTCATGACGTCGTCGAACTGCAGCACGTTCTTGCGGATCGAAAAATTGCGCGCCTCGAGCTTTTTCTGCGCGCTCTCGATGGTGTTCGAGATCATTTTGTTCTCGATGGGCATATCCTCCTCGACGCCGAGGGTGTCCATAATCGCGCCGACGCGCTCGCCGCCGAACAGGCGCATCAGATCGTCCTCGAGGCTGAGGAAGAAGCGGCTCGCGCCCGGGTCTCCCTGACGGCCCGCGCGGCCGCGCAGCTGGTTGTCGATGCGGCGGCTCTCGTGGCGCTCGGTGCCGATGATGAACAGCCCGCCCGCCGCGCGCACGGCCTCGGCCTCGGCGGCGATGTCCCGCTTGTGCTTTTGCTCCAGCTCGGCGTAGCGCGCGCGCACCTTCAAAATCTCGGGGTCGGCGGTGTCGGCGTGGCCGGTGCTCTCGAGGATCAGCTCCTCGGGAAAGCCCTCCCGGCGCAGCTCCGCCTTGGCCAAAAATTCCGCGTTGCCGCCGAGCATGATGTCCGTGCCGCGGCCCGCCATGTTCGTGGCGATCGTCACCGCGCCCTTTTTGCCCGCCTGCGCGATGATCTCGGCCTCTTTTTCGTGGTACTTCGCGTTCAGCACCTCGTGCTTTACGCCGCGCTTGGCCAGCAGCCTGCTCAGGTGCTCGCTCTTTTCGATGGAGATCGTGCCCACCAGCACGGGCTGGCCCTTTTCGTGGCACTCCAGCACCTGCTCGATCACGGCGCCGAATTTGCCCTTTTCGGTTTTGTAGACCGCGTCGTTCAGGTCGGTGCGGATGACGGGCCTGTTCGTCGGCACCTCCACCACCTGCAGGCCGTAAATCTCCTCAAACTCGGCGGCCTCGGTCTGCGCCGTGCCCGTCATGCCGGCGAGCTTCTCGTACATGCGGAAATAGTTCTGGAACGTGATGGTCGCGAGCGTCTTGCTCTCGCGCGCGACGGTGACGCCCTCCTTGGCCTCGATGGCCTGATGCAGGCCCTCGTTGTAGCGGCGGCCGAGCATCAGGCGGCCCGTGAACTCGTCGACGATGACGACCTCGCCGTCGCGCACGACATAGTCCACGTCGCGCTTCATCACGCCGCGCGCCTTGATGGCCTGATTGATGTGGTGCTGCAGCGTCATGTTGTCGCCGTCCGCCAAATTTTCCACGTTGAAATATTTCTCGGCCTTGGCGATGCCGCTCGCGGTGAGCGTGGCCGTCTTTTTCTTTTCGTCGACGACATAGTCGCCGTCCACCTGCGCGTCCTGGTCCTCCTTGTCGTCCAGTTCGGCCACGACGCTGGCCTTCAGGCCGCGCGCGAACTGGTCGGCCAGCTTGTACAGGTCGGTGCTGGCGTCGCCCTGCCCGCTGATGATGAGCGGCGTGCGCGCCTCGTCGATCAGGATCGAGTCCACCTCGTCGACGATGGCGTAATAGTGGCCGCGCTGCACCATCTGCTCCTTGTACGCGACCATGTTGTCGCGCAGGTAGTCGAAGCCGAATTCGTTGTTCGTGCCGTAGGTGATGTCGGCGGCGTAGGCGGCCTTGCGCTGCTCTGCGGGCATATCATGCAGGAGGATTCCCACCGACAGGCCGAGGAACCGGTACACGCGGCCCATCCATTCGCCCTGATATTTCGCCAAATACTCGTTTACCGTGACGACGTGTACGCCGCGCCCGGTCAGCGCGTTCAGATAGACGGGCAGCGTCGCGACGAGCGTTTTGCCCTCGCCGGTTTTCATCTCGGCGATGCAGGCGCGGTGCAGCACGACGCCGCCCACCACCTGCACGGGGAAATGCTTCATGCCCAAAACGCGCCAGCTTGCCTCGCGGCAGGCGGCGAACGCGTCGGGCAGGATGTCGTCGAGCGTCTCGCCCTGCGCGAGGCGCTCCTTCAGCGCGGGCGTCACAGCCCGCAGCTGCGCGTCGCTCATGCCCTGATAATCGGGCTCCAGCGCCAGCACCCTGTCCGCGATGGGCTTTATTTTTTTCAGCTCCTTCGTGGAAAAGGAGCCGAACAGCTTTTCAAAAAACGCCAAGCGTTCCACACACCTTTCTTTCCATGCATGCATAATTGTATCATACTACGCAGAGCGGGGCGGTGTCAAACGAAAAAACTGTGAACGGGAAAGGGCCCGGTGTTAAATAAAAAACCGCGAACAGGAAAGGGCCCGGGGCAACGCCCCGGGCCCTCAGACTGTCGAAAAAAGGGAAAACTTGTTTGCCTGCACGGACATGCGCCGGGCAGGCAAACACCGCTACAGCAAAAAGGGGATTTTGAGTGTACAAAGTGCATGAAAAATTCCCTTTTTGCGCCGGAAAAGAGAACTGAGGGAAACCAATAAGCGACTGCGCAGCGAAGCGGAGCACAAAGCGTTTGGTGTCCCTCAGAGACTGTCGGCCTTATTCGCCGTAGTACGCCTTCGTGTACAGCTCCTTGATCTCGGACACCAGCGGGTACACCGGGTTCGCGGTGGTGCACTGGTCCTCGAACGCGCGGTAGGACAGCTCCTCCACGCGGCTCATGAACTCGGCCTCGTTCACGCCGCAGTCCTTGATGGAGAGCGGGCGCTCGGTGGCGGCCATCAGCCTGCGGACGGCCGCGATCAGCGCGTCCACGGCCTCGGGCACGGGCGTGTCCTGATTGCACAGGCCGATGCGGCGGGCGATCTTCGCGTAACGCTCGTCGGCCACATATTCCTTATACTTCGGGAAGGACGCGAACTTTGTGGGTCTCGTGGCGTTGTATTGGATGACATACGGCAGCAGAATCGCGTTCGCGCGGCCGTGGGGGATGTGGCACTCCGCGCCCAGCTTATGCGCCATCGAGTGGTTCAGCCCGAGGAACGCGTTCGTGAACGCCATGCCCGCGATGCACGACGCGTTGTGCATCTTTTCGCGCGCGAGCGTGTCGCCGTGGTACGATTTTTCCAAATACTCAAACACCATTTCGATGGCCTGCATCGCGAGGCCGTCGGTGTAGTCGCTGGCCATGACGGAGACATACGCCTCGATGGCGTGCGTCAGCACGTCGAGGCCCGTGTCGGCCACGATGCTCTTGGGCATCGACGCGGTGAACTGCGGGTCGATGATCGCGACGTCGGGCGTCAGGCTGTAGTCGGCCAGCGGGTACTTGATGTTGCCGTTCTGCTTATCCGTGATGACGGAGAAGCTCGTCACCTCGCTGCCCGTGCCGGACGTGGTCGGGATGGCCACCAGCTGCGCCTTGTGGCCGAGGCGCGGGAACTTGAACGCGCGCTTGCGGATGTCGAGGAAGCGCTGGCGCAGGCCGTCGAAGCTGGTGTCCGGATGCTCGTAGAACAGCCACATGCCCTTGGCCGCGTCGATGGCGCTGCCACCGCCGATGGCGATGATGACGTCCGGCTGGAAGGTTTTCATCGCCTCGACGCCGCGCATGATGCACTCGACGGACGGGTCGCTCTCGACGTCGGAATAAATCTCGCTGTGGCAGTACGTCTCGCGCTTGCGCAGGTAGTACAGCACCTTATCCACGTTGCCCAGCTTCACCATCATCGGGTCGGTGACGATGAACGCGCGGGAGATGCCCTCCATCTTTTCCAGATACTGAATGGAATCCTCCTCAAAGTAAATGCGGCGCGGCACCTTGAACCACTGCATGTTGACCCTCCTCTTGGCGATGCGCTTCTTGTTGATGAGGTTCACGGTCGTGACATTCTGCGACACGCTGTTCTTGCCGTAGGAGCCGCAGCCCAGCGTCAGCGAGGGCGTGTTGGTGTTGTAGATGTCGCCGATCGCGCCCTGCGAGGACGGGCTGTTCACGATGATGCGGCCCACGCGCATGGCGACGCCGTAATCGTCGGCGATCTTCATGTCGCCCGTATGGATGACGGCCGAGTGGCCCAGGCCCCCCAGCTCCAGCATGCGGTTCGCGCAGTCGAAGCCCTGCTGCAGGCTGTCCACTACAAAGTAGGCCAGCACCGGGGAAAGCTTCTCCTTGGCCAGCGGGTGCTCGGCGTCCGGGGAATCCATCGGCGCGATTAAAATCTTCGTCTTTTCCGGCACCTTCAGACCGGCCTGCTCGGCGATCCAGTTCGCGGATTTGCCCACCAGCGGGCCGTAGACGCCCTTGGCCGGGTCTGGGAACATGAATTTCGTCAGCGTCTCGGTCTCCTCTGCGCTGAGGAAATAGCAGTTGTTTTCCTTCATATAGCGCTCGAATTCCGCCGCAATCTCGCGGTCGACGATCACGGCCTGCT
Organism: uncultured Clostridia bacterium; assembly: GCA_947644575.1. GTDB lineage: Bacteria > Bacillota > Clostridia > Oscillospirales > Ruminococcaceae > Ruthenibacterium. The sequence goes on from CANRZX010000005.1 coordinate 11,679, forward strand.
CGGACGCGCAGATCATGCCGTTGTCGAACGTCTTGGACATCATCAGGTCGGTGCACGCGCGGTGCAGGTCGGCCGATTTCTCGATATAGCACGGCACGTTGCCCGGGCCCACGCCCAAAGCGGGCTTGCCGCAGCTGTACGCCGCCTTCACCATGCCGGGGCCGCCCGTCGCGAGGATCGTGGCCACGCCCGGATGGTTCATCAACAGGCCCGTCGCCTCGATGGACGGCGTGTCGATCCACTGGATGCAGTCTTTCGGCGCGCCGGCCTTGACGGCGGCCTCGTAGACGATGCGCGCGGCCTCGGCCGAGCACTTCTGCGCGGACGGATGGAAGCCGAAGATGATGGGGTTGCGCGTCTTGACGGCGATCAGGCTCTTGAACAGCGTGGTGGAGGTGGGGTTCGTCGTCGGGGTAACGCCCGCGATGACGCCCACGGGCTCGGCCACCTCGACATAGCCCTCCATCTCGTTCTCGTCCAGCACGCCGACGGTCTTTTCCTTCTTGATGTCGTGCCAGATATATTCGGTGGCGAACATATTCTTGATGACCTTGTCCTCATACACGCCGCGGCCCGTCTCCTCCACGGCCATGCGTGCCAATTCCTGGTGCTTGTCAAGGCCGGCCAGCGCCATCTCGTGCACAATGTGGTCGATCTGCTCCTGATCGAGCTCGAGGAACGCGGCCAGCGCGGCCTGCGCCCGCTCCACCAGCGTGTCGATCATTTTCGCGACGGGGCTTTCCACCGTTTCAATCTCGGCGGCCGGGGCCTTGGCGGCCTGCTTTTTCTCTGCCATACGGATAACCTCCTATAGAATGAATGGGCTTTTGGTTAGGATGCTCCTTCGATACTTTTATCATACCAGATTGTTAAAAGATTATCAATATTTAAGACGACGAATGTGCTATACTTATTCATTTGTTTTTGTGCATTTTGTCTAAACCAAACCTCCATGAGAAATACCTCGCCGCGCTTTCCCGTGGAGTAAGCATTAAATAAATCGCCGCGCCGTTTGAGCGCTTTCGGCTTGGAGGATAGAAAGCAATTTTGTACAATACCGCCGCCCTTTTTTGCGGTAGCATAAAGCGGGGGCCAAGGAGCGCCCCAAGCAACAGAAAGGAGCAAAATGATATGGAGTATCAAAAGCTGTTTGAAGCATTCGACACAAAGGGGCGGCTGCGCCTGCCGGACACAGAGGTTTCCTTCGGCGCGCTCGCGTGGAACGAGCACCCGGCCTTTAAGGGCGTGGCGCTTAAGCATCTCGTGACGGCCAAGGACACCGGCGGGCAGTTCAGCTGTCATCTTGTGCGCGTCGCGCCCGGCAAGGCCATCGGCGAACATGTCCACAAGGCACAGACAGAGACGCACGAGGTCATCGCCGGCGGCGGCGTGTGTGTGAACGGCGGTGTCCGGCTCGCCTATGAGCCGGGCGTCATTTCCATCCTGCCGATGGGGTCGCCCCATTCCGTCACGGCAGGGCCGGACGGCCTTTATTTGTTCGCGAAGTTCATTCCGGCGCTCACGTAATGCGCGCCGCCTGTCCGGTAAAACGCTGAGACATTCACTGGAGGAAGCATGCCGAGGGACAAAAAAGACGCAGCCGATGCCGCGTCTTTTTTAATCAATATTTTTCAGGCCGCCGATCAGCCGCCAAAACGAGCGCTGTTCAATTTGATGCCCGGGCCCATTGTGGAGGCCACCGTGGCGCTGCGGATATACTGTCCCTTGGCCGCGGCGGGCTTCGCCTTGACAATCGCCTCCATAACAACCGTCAGGTTCTGCTCTAACTTCTCGGCGCCGAAGGACGCCTTGCCGATGGGCACATGGATGATGTTCGCCTTGTCCAAACGGTACTCAATCTTACCGGCCTTGGCCTCGCTGACGGCGCGGCCGAGGTCGGGCGTGACCGTGCCGGCCTTGGGGTTCGGCATCAGGCCACGCGGGCCAAGAATTTTACCGAGACGGCCCACCTGGCCCATCATGTCGGGCGTGGTGACGAGCACGTCAAAATCGATGAAGCCCTCGTTCTGGATCTTCGCGATCAGGTCGGCGTCACCGACCATCATCGCGCCCGCCTCCTCGGCGGCCTTGGCGGCGTCGCCCTTGGCGATGGCGATCACGCGCACGTCCTTGCCGGTGCCGTTGGGCAGCACGACCGCGCCGCGCACCTGCTGATCGGCATGGCGGCTGTCGACGCCCAGGCGCACATGCAGCTCAACCGTCTCGTCAAACTTTGCTCGGGCCGTCTGGCAGCACAGCGTCAGCGCCTCTTCTGTATCGTACAGCTTGGTACGGTCGACAAGCTTTTTGCTGTCGACATAATGTTTCCCGTGATTCATACTATCCTCCTGTGGTAATACGGAATGATCCTCCCACTTCGGGCAGGGTTGTTATGCGGATAATCAGTCTGCGACGGTGACGCCCATGCTGCGGCAGGTACCGGCGATCATGCTGACGGCCGATTCCAAATTCGCGGCGTTCAGGTCGGGCATCTTCGTGGCGGCAATCTCCTCCAGCTGCTTCTTGGTGATGGACGCGACCTTCGTCTTGTTCGGCACGCCCGAGCCGCTCTCGATGCCGACTGCCTTCTTGATGAGCACAGCCGCCGGAGGGGTCTTTGTGATGAAGCTGAAGGATCGGTCCGCATAGACCGTAATCACGACAGGGATCAAATAACCAATGTCCTTTTGGGTACGCTCATTGAATTCCTTCGTGAACGCCATGATGTTCACGCCGTGCTGGCCGAGCGCCGGGCCGACGGGGGGCGCCGGAGTCGCTTTGCCGGCCGGGATTTGCAGCTTGATATACCCCGTTACTTTCTGAGCCATTTTTGTGCACCTCCAAAAATTGTGGTTCGTTGCGGGCGGCGGCCGGATGCCGGCGCCCTCCCACGAGCACGGGAAACGCGCCCGCACTCTGCAAAGCGCTTTGGCGGGAAAGCACCCGCAAAAAACGCCTTTTATAAGAATCGCGCGCCGCAGGGGCGAAAACGCGTCTCTTATCGGGAACCGATTGGCCCGGAGCGGTTTCCGGGCGGGAAAGGAACGCCCCGAAGGGCGTCTTACAAGGGCTTTACCTGGGCGAAATCCAGCTCCGCCGGCGTCTCGCGGCCAAACATGGAAACCTTCACGCTGACCTTGCGCGCGTCGGTGTCGATGCCCTCGACGATGCCAATGAAGCCCTCGAGCGGGCCGCCGATGATCTGGACGTTGTCGCCCACGGCGTAGTCGAGCGTTACCTCGTGTACGTCCACGCCAAGCTTATCCACCTCTTCGTTCGTCAGGGGGATGGGCTTTGACGACGGGCCGACAAAGCCCGTGACGCCGCGCGTGTTGCGCACAATATACCAGCTGTCGTCCGTCATGACCATTTTGACGAGCACGTAGCCGGGGAACAGCTTGCGTTCCACCTCGCGCTCCTTGCCGTCCTTAATGTCGGGCACCAGTTCGACGGGAACCCGCACCTCCTGGATCAGATCCTGCAAGCGGCGGTTCTCGATGATGGTCTCCAAATTCTGAGCGACCTTGTTTTCATAGCCGGAATAGGTATGCACCACGTACCAGCGCGCTTCGGTGTCTCTGTCCTGTGCCATGCTTCAAAACCCCGCTTTCTTAAGAATTCCGCCCACAGGCGGCGGGCCGCGCCGAAAGCCGCCGTTTCGCAAGCGGCAGGGCGCTTCGCCCCGGCCTGTTACCCGATCCGGAGCAGCAGGTTCAGCCCTAAGTGGAACACCGCGTCGAGCACCATGATGATCACGGCGGCCACCACAACGACGACCAGCACCACGAGGGTGTTGTTCAGCGTCTGCTTTTTCGACGGCCATACGACCTTCTTCATCTCGCTGACGGTGTCGCGGAAGAACTTGCCGATGCGCTCGAAGAAGCTTTTGATTTTGGCGAAAAAGCCCTTGGACTTTTTCTCGGTCTTATCAGCCATGTTGCTTGTCCGCCTTTCTTACTTCGTCTCGCGGTGGACCGTATGCTTTTTGCAGAAGCGGCAGTACTTCTTCATCTCGATCCGGTCCGGGCTGTTCTTCTTGTTCTTCTTGGTGTTGTAGTTGCGCTGTTTGCACTCCGTGCAGGCAAGAACGATTTTTACACGCATTGTTTCGGCACCTCCATCCAATAGCCTCCCTCTTGCGGCAGGCGGCGCATCGAAAAATGCGCACAAAAAAATAGACCTGCAAAAGAGGTGTTCTTATCATAGCACACCCCGTGCGCCGCGTCAAGCAAATCTTTCGCTTTGGGCACAGCGCGGCAAAAACCGCGCGGGGACGTCCAAAGCGCCCGTTTCCCAAGGAGCGGAAAAGGCGCCGACCGACGTTCCTTCGGTATGAGATAACCCGCGCGGCACGGGCGCCCGACCGGCGGCGGGAAGCGGGCGTGCGGGGCGGGCGTTTATTTCCCGCCATTTTCTTGTGAATTTGCGCAAAAGCGGAGCGGCGGTTTCGTCACATCGCCAAAATTGCACCGAAACGTCAAAATTCACTTGATTTTTGGAAAAAAATAGGCTACTATGGCATTGTAAACGTTTCCGGTAACACTTCCGGTAACGTTTGTGGCCCGAATGAACTGAATTATTAGGAGGAGAAAAAATGAGCAAAAAGTTTTGGGCACTTGCGCTTTGCGTCGTGATGGCGCTGTCCCTGCTGGCCGGCTGCTCGAGCAGCGGCAGCAGCACACCCATCAGCACCCCGGGGGGGGGGCTCTTCTGTTGCTGATAATGGCGGCAGCGAACCCGCCGCGCCCGCCGCGTCCGGCTCAGTCTACTGGCTGAACTTCAAGCCGGAGTCCGATACGGTCCTGCAGGAGATCGCCGAAATGTACACAGCGGAAACCGGCGTTCCTGTCAAGGTCGTCACCGCCTCGGCGGGCACTTACAACCAGCAGCTGACCGCCGAGATGGATAAGGCCGCGCCGCCGACGCTGTTCGTCATCGGCAATACCGCCGCCGCGCGCGATTGGGCGGATTATGCGCTGGACCTGACCGGCACGCCTATCGAGGCCGAGCTGAACACCGACGCGTACAATATTTATGATGAGAGCGGCAAGCTTGTCTCCATCGGCTACTGCTACGAGTGCTACGGCATCATTGTGAACCCGACGCTGGTTGAAAAGGCCGGCCACAAGGTGGAGGATATCAAGGACTTTGAGAGCCTGAAAACGGTTGTGGAGGACATCCACGCCCGTGCCGCCGAGCTGGGCTTTGACGCGTTCACCTCCTGCGATATGGATTCGTCCAGCAGCTGGCGCTTCACGGGCCACATGGCGAACCTTGAGTACTATTACGAGCAGGAGGGCAAGACGTGGACCGAGTGCCCGCCCGAGCTCACCGGCAAGTATATGGAAAACTTCAAAAATCTGTACGACCTCGCCATCAACAACAGCCTCACCGCGCCCACCGCGCTGGCCAACGGCGGCCATGACGCTTCGGAGGAATTCCGCTCCGGCAAGGCCGCGTTCCAGGTACAGGGCTCCTGGGAATACGAGGGGCTGAAGGAACAGGTTCCGAACGCCGTGATGATCCCCTACTACTGCGGCGTGGAAGGCGAAGAGAAGGCCGGCTTGAACTGCGGCACCGAGAACTGCTGGGCCGTCAACGCCAAGGCTTCCGCCGAGGATCAGCAGGCCACGATGGATTTCATGGTCTGGTGCGTCACCAACCCTGAGGCCTCCCGCAAGCTGGTGGATTCCTTCGGCGTCATGCCCTATAAGAGTGCCGCGGAGTCCACAAACACCTTCCTTGCGAACGCCAACCAGTATGCCGCTGACGGCTGCTATGTTATGAACTGGGCCACCAACTTCCAGCCGAACGTGGATGAGTACCGCGCCACGCTCGTGAGCGCGCTGAACGCGTACAACGCCGATCAGTCCGACGCCAACTGGGAGACGGTCAAGACCGCGTTTGTACAGGGCTGGGCCGTGCAGTACAAGGCGGTAAACGGTTAAGGCATTTATAGAAATTCACAGGAATTCTCTGCGCGACGGGGCAGGCTATGGTCCGCCCCGTCGTCTTCTTTTCTCAAATTTTCAAAAAGGCGGAGGGCATTTGCCGAACGTCCCGCCCGCAGACAGGAAACCACAGAGGAGGATGCGCAGCTTGAAAAAGAATAAACAGATCGGCGGCAGTACCATTCACGTCGCCACACGCCGCTGGTGGCCGCTGTTCCTCGGCCCCGTTGTCGCGGCGTTCATCATTGGCTTTGTGTGGCCCTTCTTCCAGGGCATCTACCTTTCGTTCTGCTCTTTCAAGACGGTCTCGAACGCGACGTTTGTCGGCCTTCAAAACTACATCAAGGCGTTTTCGGACGTCAGCTTCCGGCACGCGTTCTGGTACACGGCGCTGTTTGCCGTCACAAGCCTTGTCATCATCAACATCGCCGCTTTCGCGGTGGCCTACGCGCTGACAAAGGGGATCAGAGGCAGCAATCTGTTCCGCACCGTCTTCTTCATGCCGAACCTGATCGGCGGCATCGTGCTGGGCTATATCTGGTCGATGATTTTCGACGGCATCCTCAGCCGCTTCAATACCTCGATCATGGTCAACGCGAAGTTCGGGTTCTGGGGTTTGATCATTCTGGTCGCGTGGCAGCAGATCGGCTATATGATGATCATTTACATCGCGGGCCTGCAGGCTGTGCCGGGAGATATTTTGGAGGCTGCGGACATCGACGGCGCAACGGGCTGGCAGACGCTGTTCCGCGTCATCATCCCGAACGTGATGCCCTCGATCACGATCTGTATGTTCCTTTCGCTGACAAACGGCTTCAAGCTCTTTGACCAGAACCTCGCGCTCACGGCGGGCCAGCCTTTCATGATTCAGCCGGACGGCACGACCGTCAAGCAGACGGAAATGCTTGCGCTGAACATCTATAACACATTCTATACCTCAAGCGTCGCCTCTCAGGGCACCGCACAGGCAAAGGCCGTGATCTTCTTTATCCTTGTGGCGGGCCTGAGCCTGCTCCAGCTTTCTTTCACACGCAAAAAGGAGGTGCAGCAATAATGAACGGTACGCTTTCCAAACAGCGCCGCGGCAAAACGATCCTGTCTGTGGTGATGGGCGTCGTTAGCTTCATCTACGTAATGCCGGTGTTCACGGTACTGCTCAACTCCTTCAAGCTGAACACCTTCGTCAAGACGAATACGTTCGCATTGCCCACCGGCGAGATGTGGGCCGGCTTTTCCAACTTTGCCAAAGGCATGACCTTCGGTAACTATCCGTTCGTAAAAAGCGTGCTCTACAGCGTGGTTATTACCATTTTGTCCACCGCGCTCATCCTTATCGGCACTACGATGGCCGCGTGGTATATTACGCGCGTCGATTCCAAATTCTGCCGGGCGCTGTATTACCTGTGCGTCTTTTCGATGGTGGTGCCCTTCCAGATGGTGATGTTTACACTGTCCAAGACAGCGGACAGCCTGCGGCTGAACACGCCGTTTACAATTCCCATCGTCTATTTGGGCTTCGGCGCGGGGCTGGCGATCTTTATGTTCGTGGGCTTTGTCAAATCGATTCCGCTCGAGATCGAAGAGGCCGCCGCGATGGACGGCTGCGGGCCGGTGCGCATCTTCTTTAACGTCGTGCTGCCGATGCTGCAGCCGACGATGATCTCCGTGGCGATTCTGGAGATCATGTGGGTCTGGAACGACTATCTGCTGCCGGCGCTCGTGCTGGATATCAACGAGTACCGCACCATCCCCATCCACATCCAGTATTTGAAGGGCAGCTACGGCACGGTCGACCTCGGCGCGACGATGGCGCTGATCTTCATGAGCATCCTTCCCGTCATCGTCTTCTACCTGACATGCCAGAAATATATCATTGAAGGCGTTGCGGCCGGCGCCGTAAAGGGATAAAATAAAGCCAGATGCCGCGCCCGGCAAACGCTGGACGCGGCATACGCGCAAAAGGGCCCCAATACCTTCGCGGGGTCCAACAAGTGAGGAATGCCATTTGACCATCAAGGATATTGCCCGGCTGTCCGGGTACAGCGTGGCGACGGTGTCCCGCGCGCTGAACAGCCATCCGGACATCAGCGAGCAGGCACGCGCGAGGATCCTCGCCGTGGTGGAACAGCAGGATTTCCAGCCCAACAACAACGCGAAGCATCTCAAGCAGCAGGCCGACGCCGGCGTCGCCATCATCGTCAAGGGCATTATGAACCTGCTGTTTGCCGAGCTGGTCGAGCGCCTGCAGGAGCTTCTGCAGAGCGCCGGGCAGGAGACGGCCGTCCATTATTTGGACGAGGACGCGAACGAGGTGACCTACGCCTGCCAGCTCTGCCGCGAGCGCAAGCCGCGCGGCATCCTGTTCTTAGGCGGGGATCTCGAGCTGTTCCGCACAGGCTTTGCGCCGATCACCGTACCCTGCGTGCTGCTGACGAACAGCGCCAGCGAATTGGGCTTTGAGAATCTGTCCTCGTTTACCACCGACGACGCGGCCGCCGCCGCGCAGGTGATCGAGCTTTTGGCCCAGCGGGGCCACCGGCGTATCGGCGTTTTGGGTGGCAATTTTTCCTGCTTTCAGATCAGTTTCCGCCGCCTGACGGGCTGCCGCTCCGCGTGCGAGCAATTAGGCATCCCCTTCGACGAAACGCTGCAGTATGAGCCCTGCCGCTACTCCATGCGCGAGGCGTACGCCGCGACGTGCCGCCTGCTCGAGCGCTGCCCCGACCTGACGGCCCTTTTCGCTGTCAGTGACGTCACCGCGATGGGAGCGATCCGCGCTCTGTACGACCGGGGGCGGCGCGTCCCGGAGGATATTTCTGTGGTGGGCTACGACGGCATCGAGATGAGCCGATACACCATCCCGCGCCTGACGACCGTTCGTCAGGACGTGATGCGGCTGGCCGAGTGCGGCGTGGACGATCTGCTGCGCCGCATCGGCTGGAACCGCCCGCCCATCCATGAGGTGATCCCGTTCCGGCTGATTTCCGGCGAGAGCGTCGCCGCGCCGGCCGGGAAAGCAGCCCCCGGCGAGGGCGGCGCGGCGGTACGGCATGACGGATGAAACGAAATATCCCTATACAGACTGTCTAAAAAATTGCTTATCCAAACCAAAAAGAAAGGAGCGACGCGCATGAGGAAAGCCGGGATTTTGATGCCCGTTTTTTCCCTTCCGTCTCCCTATGGAATCGGCACATTAGGGGCGCAGGCCCGCGCGTTTGTCGATTTTTTAGACGAGGGCGGGCAGTCCTTCTGGCAGCTTCTGCCCGTGGGCCCCACCAGCTATGGGGATTCGCCCTATCAGTCGTTTTCATCGTTCGCGGGCAATCCCTATTTCATTGATTTTGACGAGCTGGCCGCCGATGGCCTGCTGCACCCATCGGAATACCAATCCGCCGGCTGGGGGGACGATCCCGCCGTCGTGGATTACGGCCGGCTGTACGCGAACCGTTTTCCCGTGCTGCACCGCGCGTGCCGGCGCCTGCTCGAGCGCGCTCCGTCCGGCTTCGGGGAATTCTGCGCGCGTCAGGCCGATTGGTTAGACGATTACGCGCTCTTTATGGCGCTGAAGGCGCAGTACGGCGGCGTCTCCTGGTTCGAGTGGCCGCAGCCGCTGCGCCTGCGCGACGCGGCCGCGCTGGCGGAAAACCGCGCGCGGCTTTCCGATGAAGTCGCGTTCTGGAAGGCCGTACAGTACCTGTTCTTCCGCCAGTGGGGCGCGCTGAAGCGGTACGCGAACGCGAGGGGCGTGTCGATCATCGGGGACCTGCCCATTTATGTCTCCGGCGACAGCGCCGACGTCTGGGCGAATCCCGCGCAGTTTCAGCTGGACGAAAACGGACTGCCCACCGAAGTCGCAGGCTGCCCGCCGGACGGCTTTGCCGCGGAGGGCCAGCTTTGGGGCAACCCTCTGTTTGACTGGGAGCGGATGAAGCGCGACGGCTACCGCTGGTGGCTGCGGCGCATCGCCTTTCAGTTCACCATCTACGACACGCTGCGCATCGACCATTTCCGGGGCTTTGATTCCTATTACGCGATCCCCTACGGCGACACGACCGCGAAAAACGGCCGCTGGCGTCCCGGGCCGGGCATCGACTTTTTTAGCGCCGTGAAACGCGCCGTCGGCGAGAAGGACATTATCGCCGAGGATCTCGGCTTTCTGACGCCCTCTGTCCACAAGCTGGTCGAGGAAACCGGCTTTCCCGGCATGAAGGTGCTGGAGCTGGGCTTCGACAGCCGCGACGGCGCCAGTGAATATCTGCCCCACCGCTGCGGCCCGCATTGTGTGATTTACACCGGCACGCATGATAACGACACCGTGCGGGGCTGGCTGGCCGGCGCGCCGCGCGCCGACGCGGCCTACGCCAAAGCGTACCTGCGCCTTTCCGCCCGCGAGGGCTATCATTGGGGCATGATGCGCGCCGCCTGGGCGTCCGCCGCCGAGCTAGCAATTATGCAGTTTCAGGATCTGCTCGGCCTTGGCAGTGAAGCGCGTATCAATACGCCCTCGACGCTGGGCGGAAACTGGAAATGGCGCGCGCTGCCCGGCTCGTTCGACGCGAGGCTGGCCCGCCGCCTGCGCCGCGAAATGCACGTCTATCAGCGCCTGCCCCTGCCGCAGGAGGAGCCGCGGGCGCGCTGAGACTGCCGGGCATTTTTGAGGGACACCAGCGTGGCGGAGCCTGTCGAAAAAAGAAAAATCTTGTTTGCATGCACGGACATATGCAGTAGGCCGCAGCCGTTCACAGTTCGCGGCTGCGGCCTATTGGCATTATAAGCTTTGCCCGTTTTGAACGAAGTGAAGTCCGTTCCGACGTGCGTTTGGTGTCCCTCAAAGATTGTCGATAATCTCTGCCGCGCCGGGTTCCCAAGGGAAGGGAACCCCGCGCGGCAGCTTTTGGAAAGTACTTTCAGAAATCCCTAAGAAGGAAAGCTTTTAAACCACCCAACGCTCGGCCGGGCACCAGACAGCCCGGCCCTCGGCAAGGCTCTGCGGGACATCGAGAATGCGCTGGTTGCCGCTGCCGCGAAAGCGTAGGTCGAGATCGCGCCGCGCGAGGATAAACTCCCCGTCAATCAGCACGTCGAGCGCCGCGAGCAGCGCCCTTTGCTCGGGCGTGCCATCCGCTAGCAGCTCCTCAAGCGTATAGCCGGTATAGGCCGCGACCTCATAGCCCGCCGCCTTGAGCATGCGCCCCAATTCCGCGAACGGCGCGGCTTGGCTGAACGGCTCGCCGCCCGAGAAGGTGACGCCGCGCACAATCGGGTTTTTGCGGATGTGCGCGAACAATGCGTCTGTTGTCCAGTCCGTTCCCGTGCCGAACGCGTGGCTTTGGGGATTGTGGCAGCCCTCACACCGGCGCGGGCAGCCCTGCGCGAAAATGGCCGTGCGCAGGCCCGGGCCGTCGACGATGGAATCCTCCATGATCCCCGCGAGGTTGAGTACCGCTTTGCCCAAGGCTCAGCGCTCCATGCCGTGCTTTACGCGGTCGTGCTCCTCGGCGCGCTTGGCGTCGTTGAAGCGGTCGAGCGTGCCCACAAGATAGCCGGTGATGCGGCGGATGCGCTCAAAGCCCACGCCCTTGCCGTTTTTCGCTTCGATATTGGTTTCGATGTGTGCCATAATACTTTCCTCCTGTCAATTGATTGCTTCAAAATACTCTGGATGCGTTTTTGGATACGGGGAGAGGCCAAAGGCTATCCGCCGCGCCTTAGTAAACGCTGAATAAATCGCCGCGCACATCTCGGCGGCATCTTTTCCGCCTGTTTTTGTCTCAAAATCTTGAAATACATACAGTATTCCTGCGATTTTTCGCCTTCAACAGACAACTGCGCCCGCAGGCGCGTCCAGAGGCCAACCGCCGCACAGCGGCGGCTCTTAGGCCGTAGGAAAAACCTGCTCGTCGATCTGACACGTCGATTTAATCAGCGTTTACCTTACGGGAGGTTCCCCGTCAGGCTATGCGGAAAAGATCATTCGCAGCCGCAGGCGTGGAACGAGCCGGGGTACAGCTTGCGCAGCTCCTTCACGCGCTCGGGCGGGATGGCTTCGCCCTCGCGGCGCCCGCAGCGGGGGCAAACCTCTCCGATGACGCCGACATAGCCGCAGATCGGGTCGCGGTCGACCGGGTGGTTGATGCTGCCGTAGCCGATGCCACAGTCGTGCATATAGCGGACAATGCTCTCGAACGCCTCCAAGTTGTTGGCCGTGTCACCGTCCAGCTCCACATAGCTGATGTGCCCGGCGTTCGTCAGCGCGTGGTAGGGCGCCTCCTTCTCAATCTTCTCGTAGGCCGAGATGCTGTAGTACACCGGAATGTGGAAGGAGTTCGTGTAATATTCCTTGTCCGTCACGCCCGGAATCTCGCCGTAGCGCGCGCGATCCATGCGGACAAACCGGCCGGAAAGCCCTTCCGCGGGCGTGGCCAGCAGCGTGTAGTTCATATGCGTGCGGCGGCTGCGGGTGTCCAAATATTCCCGCATATAGCGCACGATGGCGAGGCCCTTTTCCTGCATTTCGTCGCTCTCGCCATGGTGGTGGCCGTACAGCGCAACCAGCGTCTCCGCAAGGCCGATGAAGCCCACGCTCAGCGTGCCGTGCTTGAGCACCTCGCCGACCTCGTCGTACGGCCCGAGCTTCTCGCTGTCAAGCCACACGCCCTGCCCCATCAGGAACGGGAAATTCATCACACGCTTTTTGCTCTGGATGGCGTACCGGTCGTCGAGCTGCTGGATGACAAGGTCCATCATGCCCCGGAGCTTTTCATAGAACACCGTCTCGCTGCCCTTGCTCTCGATGGCAAGGCGCGGTAAGTTAATCGACGTAAAGCTCAGGTTGCCGCGGCCGTTCGCAATTTCCTGCGAGGGATCGTAGATATTGCCCATCACGCGCGTGCGGCAGCCCATATACGAAACCTCCGTCTCGGGGTGGCCGGGCTTGTAGTACTGCAGGTTGAACGGGCTGTCGATGAAGCTGAAATTGGGGAACAGCCGCTTCGCGCTGACCTTGCACGAAAGCTGGAAGAGGTCGTAGTTCGGGTCGCCGGGGTTGTAGTTGACGCCCTCCTTCACACGGAAGATCTGGATCGGAAAGATCGGCGTCTCGCCGTGTCCGAGCCCCGCGTCCGTGGCCAGCAGCACGTTGCGCATGACCATGCGCCCCTCGGGGCTTACGTCGGTGCCGTAGTTGATGGACGAGAACGGCGTCTGCGCGCCCGCGCGGGAGTGCATCGTGTTCAGGTTGTGAATCAGCGCCTCCATCGCCTGATAGGTGGCCTTTTCCGTCTCCTTTTCCGATTCCTTCAGCGCGAACGCCTGCGCCTTTTTGGCGGCCTCCTCGCCCACGCGGGGCGCGAGCGCGTCCGTCTCGGCGCGCAGGTAATCGAGGTCGGTGGCCAGCTGCGGCCGCACGCCCTTTTCCCTGCGGATGTTCGCCAGCAGCTCCTTAACCTCGTCCTGCGTCACGCCCGCCTCGGGCGCGAGCAGCTCGAGCGCCTTATAAAGATTGATTCCGTAGCGCTTGCGGTACGTCTTGGCGACGCCCGGCGCGAGGCCGTAATCAAAATTCACGATGCTCTGCCCGCCGTGCTGGTCGTTCTGGTTCGACTGGATCGCGATGCACGCCAGCGCGGAATAGCTCTGGATGTCGTTCGGCTCGCGCAGAAAGCCGTGCCCGGTTGAAAAGCCGTCCGCGAACAGCTTCAGCAGGTCGATCTGGCAGCAGGTAGTCGTCAGCGCGTAGAAATCGAAGTCGTGGATGTGGATCCAGCCCTCGCGGTGCGCGCGGCTCTGCTCGGGCGTCAGCAGATATTTGTCGTAGTAGTCCTTCGCGGCCTCGCTGCCGTATTGCAGCATCGTGCCCATCGGCGTGTCGCCGTCGATGTTGGCGTTGCTGCGCTTGATGTCGCTGTCCGTCGCGTCGGCGTGCGTCAGCTCGTCGAACACCTTCATCAGGTGAGTGTTCATTTCGCGCACGCGCGTGCGGGACGCGCGGTACAGAATAAACTTCTTCGCCGCCGCGTCGAAGCCCATGTGCATCAGCTGGTTTTCGACTTCGTCCTGAATCTGCTCAATCTTCGGTGGCTCCTCGCCGCCCCGCCGCTCGAGCGCGGCCTCCACCGCGTTCGCGACGTCGGCGGCTCTGGCGGCGTCGCCCTCCTGCGCGGCCTCCATCGCCCGCAGGATCGCCGAGGCGATTTTGCTTTCGTCATACAGAACCATGCGCCCGTCGCGCTTGATGATGCTTTTGATCATGACTTTCCCCCGATTTATGATTTTGCCTCGCCGCAATGGGATGCCGGGCATGGCAGCAGAAAGGGGCGGTGTGGGAAGGACAAAGCGCGGCACAAAAAGGTGAAATCCCGCGGCTTTGTTTTCCGTGAAACCGCCCCGACGCGCCGCACGCTCCCGCCGCCCATCCCGCGGCCGCCCCGGCGCCCGTTTCCTTAGTATGTCCGAAACCCACAAAATGTGGTTTGCAGTTATTATTATGCCACTGTATTTTGTATTCTGTCAAGCAAAAACAAAACGAAAAAAGGCCCCTCTTTTTGGAGGATTTGTCAAATGTACTCCTCTGTGATACACTGGGAACGGAGCGGGCGGCTTTTGGCGGGCGGAGCCGTCCCCGCGGGAAAAACAGGCGGGGCCCGCCCTATTGAATGGAAGGGGACGGCCGTATGGGCACAGACAGTGCGGTACAGCGCCGCGTCGCGGGCGGCGTCTGCTATGAGCTGACGCGCGGGCGCGTCAAGAATATCAATCTGCGTGTACGCCCGGACGGCAGCGTGGCCGTATCCGCGCCACGCCGCGTGCCGCTTTCGCAGCTCGACGCGTTTGTCGCCGGGCGCGCAGCATGGATCGAGCAGGCGCGGGTACAGGCGCTCGCCGCCAAAGAGGAGGATGAGCGTCCCTGCGCCGTCTCCCTCGAGGAGGCGCTGGCGCTGTTCACACAGGTCAGCGAGGAGATATACCCGCTGTTCGAGCGGGTGCTGGGCGGGCTGCGTCCCGTGCTGAAGGTTCGGCAGATGAAAACGCGCTGGGGAGTGTGCGTCCCGGCCAAGCGCCAGATCACGCTGAACCTGCGCCTTGCCGAAAAGCCGCGCGCGGCGGTGGAATACGTTGTTCTGCACGAATACGCGCATTTTGTGCGCGGCGACCACAGCCCCGCGTTCTGGGCGGAGGTAGAGCGCCATATGCCGGACTACAAGGCGCGCCGCGCGCTGCTGCGGGCGCGAGACGGCGAAGCGCAGGGATAAAACGGGGCGAAGCCGGGCCCGCCATTGCCCCGCGCCCGGCGGAGGGCCGGCGGACGGGATGGGCACAAAATCGCACACGGAAATCAATTTTCAAAAAAGAAGAAATAAGAGATACAATAGAGCATGAAAAAGGCAGGGAGGGTAGAATATTTGGGGAAAGCAGAGACAGAGGCAGCGTATAACGAGGATATTATTACAGCGCAGCACAAGCAGTCAGCATCACGGTATTGGGAAGCCTGTGTGGGCTGCTGAGTTTGCTGAAACTGGTAAAACCGAAATCCCTGAACAGATGTCTGACGAAATGGGCATAAGCGTATCTTCCGGAAGGTCGGAACGGGATAACGCTTGCGGCAAACGGAAAAACTGTGCGTTCTACAGAAAAGATGCAAGGGTATGACAGCCCTCTGCACATCATCAGCGCACAATTCTCAGAGATAGGGATAACGTCTGCCGCCAAAAGAGTATCAGGGAAAAGCAGTGAGATTCCAGCAGTGCAGGAATTGCTGCGGGAGTTAGGCATTGGAGGGCGCCTTGCCGCTGCAGATGCATTGAATTGTCAAAAAGGCCATTTCCGTGCCGCGGCGCAAAAAGTGCTTGACAGCCGCGAAAAGATGTGTATAATTATCTCATAACATAGAAACAACGCAGAAAATGCGAAAGACGATGACGAGAAGAGTACGCCGCGAAAGCTTTTGGAGAGAGTCCCCGTCCGGTGAAAGGGGATAAAGCGGGCGCGGCCGAACATGGCCTCTGAGTCGCGCGCGCGAGCCACGGCAAGCGCGCGACGGGCGCACCCGTTACAGTGCCGCGCCGTAAACCCGTTTTGATGCGGGCGCGGTGGATGAGGCGCTTTTTCGCAAGGAGGGCGCGAAGCAAGGTGGTACCGCGAGCGTTCAGCCCGCCCTTGGCTTTATGGCTAAGGGCGGGCTTTTTATATGGCTCCGCGGCCGCGGCGCGTGAAAGATTACTTTTCCGAGGGAGAGTCCTGAATTGATCACCATATCGCATCTGACCAAAATCTACGAGGGCGACGGCCAGCGCGTCACGGCGCTGGAGGACGTCAGCCTGCATATTGAGAAGGGCGACGTCTACGGCGTCATCGGCATGTCCGGCGCGGGAAAATCGACGCTGCTGCGCTGCCTGACGCATTTGGAGCGCCCGACCTCGGGCGAGATCCTGCTCTCCGGCCAAAACCTCGCGGCGCTTTCTGGCGCGCGGCTGCGCGCGGCGCGGCGCGGCATGGGCGTGGTCTTTCAGGGCTACAACCTGCTGATGCAAAAGACCGTGGCCGAAAACGTCGCGTTCCCACTGAAGCTGGAAAAGGGCTATGACAAGGCCGCCGTGTCGGCGCGCGTGGCCGAGCTGCTGGAGCTGGTCGGCCTTGGCGGCCGGGCGCGCGCGTATCCGGCGCAGCTCTCCGGCGGGCAAAAGCAGCGCGTGGCCATCGCCCGCGCGCTGGCCACAAGCCCGGGTATCCTGCTGTGCGACGAGCCGACGAGCGCGCTCGACCCGCTGACGACAAAGGCCATGCTGGCGCTGCTGACGAACATTAACCAAAAGCTCGGCGTCACGATCCTCATCATCACGCACGAGCTGTCGGTGGTGCGCGCCGTGTGTACGCACGTGGCCGTCATCAGCGAGGGGCGCTTGGCCGAGAGCGGCGCGGTGCCGGACGTGTTCGGCCGGCCGCAAAGCGATGTAACGCGGCTTTTGCTGGGCAGGGAGCCCGTCGACGGCTCGGAAAAGGGGGAATGACGCGATGGCGGAATTTTGGGAGCAGTACGGCGCGCTGCTGGCCGACAGCACGCTGGAGACCTTATATATGACGTTCGGCTCGACGGTGCTGGCCTATGTGCTCGGCCTGCCGATGGGCGTACTGCTGACAGCCACGCGCAGGGGCGGCATCGCTGAAGCGCCGCGCTTCAACGCGCTGTTCAGCTGGCTGATCAACATCCTGCGCAGCCTGCCGTTCATCATTCTGATGCTGTTCATCATCCCGTTCACGCGGATGATCGTGGGCACGAGCATCGGCGCGACGGCGGCGCTGGTGCCGCTGACGCTCAGCGCCGCGCCGTATATCGCGCGCATGGTGGAGCAGAGCCTCGAGGAGATCGACGCCGGCGTGTTGGAGGCCGCGCAGTGCATGGGCGCGACGCGCCGGCAGATCGTCACGCGCGTGCTGCTGGCGGAAAGCGTGCCCAGCCTTCTGCGCGGGATGTCCATCAGCCTGATTACCATCCTCGGCTACACGGCCATCACGGGCAGCGTGGGCGCGGGCGGGCTGGGCAACGTCGCGTTCCGCTTCGGCTACCAGTACTACCGCAAGGAGGTCATGTACGCCACGCTGCTGATTATCATCCTGCTGGTGTGCGTTATCCAAAGCATTTTTGACTTTATCTCCCGCAGGGCGGATAAGCGCAACCGCTGACCCGCCCGCGGCCGCGACGGCCGCCGCGCCTGCTGCAGAAGGCATGGCGGACAACGCGCGCTGGGAGTTAGAGATAAAGCGGAAAGCCCTGCGGCAAAACGCAGGGCCACCGCGAAAAAAGAGGGGCGTTCGCGCGGCTTGGCGCGGGCGCGTCCGGGAAAATCCGATTTTACTTGTAAAGGAGTTTGAAGCACTATGAAAAAGACACTTGCCATCCTTTTGGCGCTGGCGCTGTGCGCCGCCCTCGCGGCGTGCGGCAGCGGCGCGTCCTCGTCCGCCCCGGCGCAGAGCGCGCCCGCGGATTCCGGAACCGGCTCGCAAGCATCCGGGACCGTCACGCTGAAGATCGGCGCGTCGCCCGCGCCGCACGCCGAGATTTTAGGCCATGCCGCCGAGCTGCTGAAGGAGAAGGGCATCGAGCTGGAGATCGTGCAGTTTGACGACTACGTGATCCCGAACACGGCTCTGGACGAGGGCTCGCTGGACGCGAACTACTTTCAGCACCTGCCGTATCTGACGAACTTCAATGCCGAGCGCGGCCTGACGCTCGTGAGCGCAGGCGCGATCCACTACGAGCCGCTGGGCGTCTACGCGGGCAAATCGAACGACCTTCTCAACGTACCGGACGGCGCGGTGATCGGCATCCCGGACGACGCCACCAACGGCGGCCGCGCGCTGCTGCTTCTTCAGGAGCAGGGCGTGCTGAAGCTGAAGGACGGCATCGACCTCGACACCTTCCGCAACGCCGAGAGCATCAACTTCACCGAGTACGACGGCATCGCCGAGAACCCGCACAACGTGAAGATCGAGGCGCTGACGGCGGCCAACCTGCCCGCCTCCCTGCCCGACCTTGACTTCGCCGTTATCAACGGCAACTACGCGCTGCCCGCCGGGCTCGGCAATTTGCAGCTTGCCGCCGAGGACGCGTCGGGCGAGGCCGCGCAGGTGTTCGCGAACGTCGTCGCGGTGCGCGAGGGCGACGAGAGCCGCCCGGAGATCCAGACGCTGATCGAGGTGCTCAAAAGCGACGAGATGAAGGATTGGATCACCGAAAACTATCAGGGCAGCGTGTTGCCGGCGGAGTGATTTTCCTCCCGGCGTCCCGGCGGGACGCACGGAGAAAAAAGCAAAGTAGCGGCTTGCCGGTTTTCCGGCAGGCCGCTTTGCGCGGCTCAGTTTGTGTTTCTTGCTTTTTCAAACCCGCAAGTTTCGCAATCGAAAAAGTGCGGAACCGTATTGCATTTTGTCCGAACAGGGTGCACAATAGAGTCGGATTGAAATTGTGCAAAACGCGGAAAATCAAACCGCGCCGGCGCGCGGCTTCGCCGGGTGATCCGGCGGAAACGAGGGGAATTTTGCCGCGGAGACGCGAAAAGAGAAGCAAAAAAGAGGCAAAGTAAGTACTGAATAAATCGGAGTGTGCGAAGCGGCGAGCAAATTTTTCGTCAGACAAAACAAAAAACGCAGGCAATACTTTGTGTATTACCGAGTATTTTTGTGAAATCTGACGGAACAATTTGCCGTCGATGCGTGCGCTACGATTTGTTCAGTGCTTACTAAAAGAGAAGGGGGAGCCTGCGGTGCAATGGAAAGCGCCCGACCGGCCGATGTTCACGGCGCGGTCGCTCTGGCGGCTGATTCTGCCGCTGATCGTGGAGCAGCTTTTGCTGGTGACGGTGGGCATGGCCGACACGGTGATGGTATCCTCGGCGGGCGAGGCGGCGGTGTCGGGCATTTCGCTGGTCGACCAGGTGAATGTGCTGCTGATCCAGATTTTCGCCGCGCTGGCCACGGGCGGCGCGGTGGTCTCCAGCCAGTACTTGGGCCGACGCGACCGGGAAAACGCCTGCCGTTCGGCCAAGCAGCTTGTCTGGTCCACCTTCGGCATGGCGGTGCTGGTGGGCGCGGCGGTGCTTTTGTTCAACCGCCATATTCTGCGGGGCGTGTTCGGCAATGTCGAGCCGGACGTCATGCGCGCCGCCGAAACATATTTCTGGCTTTCGGCGCTGTCGTACCCGATGCTGGCGCTGTACAACGCGGGCGCGGCGCTGTTCCGCAGTATGGGCAACAGCCGCGTGTCGCTGTTTGCCTCGGCGATCATGAACGTGATCAACATCAGCGGCAACGCGGCGCTGATCTATGGCCTGCGCTGGGGCGTGGCGGGCGCGGGCACGGCGACGCTGGCCTCACGCACGGCGGCGGGCGTGATTATGCTCGTGCTGCTGCACAAGCCCGAGAATCCCATTGTCCTGAGGCGGCTGCTGCGCCCCGAGTGGGACGGCGGCATTTTGCGCAGCATCCTGCGCGTGGGCGTGCCCAACGGGCTGGAGGGCGGCGTGTTCCAGATCGGCAAGCTGCTGGTGGCCAGCCTGATCACCACCTACGGCACGGCCGCCATTGCGGCGAACGCCATCGCGAACAATGTCGCCATGATGTCGAACTTAGCGGGCTCGGCCATCGGCCTCGCGATGATCACCGTCGTGGGGCGCTGCGTCGGCGCGCGCGACATCGCGCAGGCGCGCTATTACACGCGGCTGCTCGTCGCGCTGGTATACGCCTGTTCCCTGGCCACCAACCTTATCCTGTTCCTGCTGTGCCCGTATTTGGTGCGCTTTTACGCGATGCCGCAGGAGACGTCCGACATGGCGCTGCTGGTGCTGAACGTAAACTTTGTGATGCAGACGCTGGTGTGGCCGCTTTCCTTCACGACGCCGAACGCCTTGCGCGCGGCAGGCGACGCGAAATTCACCATGATCGTCAGCATTATTTCGATGTGGGTGTTCCGCATCGGAATGTCCTATGTGCTCGGCTCGTGGATGCAGCTGGGCCTGCTGGGCGTGTGGGCCGCGATGCAGATCGACTGGGTGGTGCGTGGGATCATCTTCACGCTGCGCTTCCACGGCCACCGCTGGGAGGCAAAGCACGTGATCGACGGGTAGGGCGGCGGAAAAGTGTGCGCCGCGCCCTTGGCGCCGCTTGAAAAAACGCCCGCGCGAAAAAATCCGGCGGCGGCCCGTCAGAAAATCGCGCTGCGGAACCGGAGCGGCGGCATGCCCTCCTGCTTTTTGAAATAATAAATAAAATTGGATTCATTCGCAAAGCCTGCCCGAAACGCGATCTCGCCGACGGGCAGGCTTGTATTTTTCAGCAGCTCCTTGGCCTTCGCGAGCCGCACGCCGAGCAGATACGCGTAGGGCGACGCGCCCGTCTGCCTTTTGAACCGCCGCGAAAACTGCGAGGGGCTCAGGCCGACCTGCCCCGCGAGCTCGTCCACCGTCAGCGGCCGGGCGTACTCGCGGCGGATCAACTCGACCGCCTCGGACACGACGCCGCTCTCCGGCGCGGCCGTCTGCTGCGCGCGGAACAGCTCGGCGATCAGGCGGTACACGCGAAACGACATTTCCATCTCGCCCGCGCCCGCGCCGCGGCGCAGCGCGTCGTCCCGCTCCCGCAGCTGCCGCCCGGCCATCTCGCCCGCGCGGACCACCGGGCCGAACC
>CANRZX010000006.1 GCA_947644575.1 uncultured Clostridia bacterium
CCAGCTCAAAAAAGGCGAGATCCACGCGCTGCTCGGGGAGAACGGCGCGGGGAAATCCACCCTGATGAGCGTGCTGTTCGGGATGTACCAGCCGGAAAAGGGCGTCATCAAGAAAAACGGCCAGCCGGTGAAAATCAGCGATCCGAACGACGCGAACCGCCTCGGCATCGGTATGGTGCACCAGCATTTCAAGCTGGTACATAATTTTACGGTGCTGGAAAATATCATCCTTGGCGTCGAGACAACGAGCCGGGGATTTTTGAAAATGGACAAGGCGCGCGAACGTGTGACGGCCCTGTCCGAGCAGTACGGCCTGCGAGTGGATCCGGACGCCCTCATCAGCGACATCACGGTCGGCATGCAGCAGCGGGTGGAGATCCTGAAAATGCTGTACCGTGAAAACGAGATCCTGATTTTCGACGAGCCGACCGCCGTGCTGACGCCGCAGGAGATCGACGAGCTGATGAAGATCATGCAGGGCCTTGCCGCCGAGGGCAAGAGCATCCTGTTCATCACGCACAAGCTGAACGAGATCAAGGCCGTGGCGAACCGCTGCACCGTGCTGCGCAAGGGGCGGTATATCGGCACGGTGGACGTGGCCTCCACAAGCAAGGAGGAAATGAGCGAGATGATGGTGGGCCGCAAGGTCAGCCTGACGGTTGAGAAAGCGCCCGCCCAGCCCGGCGAAACCGTGCTCTCCGCGCGCGGCCTGTGCGTGAAGGGCCACGGCGGCGCCAAAAATGTTGTGGACAACGTGAGCCTCGACGTGCGCAAGGGCGAAATCGTCTGCATCGCGGGCATCGACGGCAACGGCCAGACGGAGCTGGTTTACGCGCTGACGGGCCTCGCCGCGCCTGAATCGGGCGCGGTCACGCTGAACGGGCGCGACGTCACCCACGCGCCCATCCGCGCGCGCAACGCGGGCGGCCTCGGCCACATCCCCGAGGACCGGCACCGCCACGGCCTTGTGCTGGATTATAATTTGGCCTACAATCTGGTGCTGCAAAGCTACTTTGAGCCGCGCTTTTGCCAAAGCGGCTTTCTGAAGTATGACGCGATCTATGAATACGCAGACGGGCTGATTGAGAAATTCGACATCCGCTCGGGCCAGGGGGCGCGCACCGTCGCGCGCAGTATGTCCGGCGGCAACCAGCAGAAGGCCATTGTCGCGCGGGAAATCGACCGCGACCCGGACGTGCTGATCGCGGTGCAGCCCACGCGCGGGCTCGACGTGGGCGCGATTGAGTATATCCACCGCAAACTGGTCGAGGAGCGCGACGCGGGCAAGGCGATCCTGCTCGTCAGCTTGGAGCTCGACGAGGTGATGCAGCTTTCCGACCGCATCCTCGTGATCTATGAGGGACGGATCGTGGCCGAGTTGGATCCGAAGCAGGTGACGGTGCAGGAGTTGGGCCTGTATATGGCTGGCTCGAAAAAGGAGGCGGCACAATGAAGCAAAAAAGCAGACTTTTGGAAAAAGAGGGCTTTTCCAATTTTATGGCCTCGCTGCTGGCCATCCTGTGCGGGCTGGCGATCGGCTTCGTTGTGCTGCTCGTCGCTGATCCCGTCCACGCGTTCCCGGGCCTGCTCGCCATCCTGACGGGCGGTTTGTCCGATCTGCGCAATTTGGGGCAGGTGCTCTACGCGGCGACGCCCATCATCCTGACGGGCCTTTCGGTGGGCTTCGCCAATAAAACGGGCCTGTTCAACATCGGCGCGTCGGGGCAGTTTATCGTAGGCGCGTATGTGGCCGTGCTCATCGGCGTGCGCTGCACGTTCATCCCCGGCCCGCTGCTGTGGCTGACATGCCTTTTGGCCGCGACGCTGGCCGGCGCGCTGTGGGGCTTGCTGCCCGGCGTGCTCAAGGCGCTGTGCAATGTGAACGAGGTCATCGCGTGCATCATGATGAACTATATCGGGATGTACGCCGTCAATTTCCTGATCCAGCTCACGGTGTTCGACTCGCTGAAAAACCAGTCCCTGCCGGTGGCGGAAAACGCCAACGCGCCGAAGCTTGGCATGGATTTGATTTTCCGCAGCGGCATGACGGCGTCGAGCGTCAACGCGGGCATCCTGATCGCGGTTCTCGCGGGGATCGCCGTTTATTATGTGATTGAAAAAACCAAATTCGGCTATGAGCTGAAGGCCTGCGGCTACAGCCGCGACGCGGCGCGCTACGCGGGCATCAACGAAAAGCGCGGGATCATCTGGTCGATGGTCATCGCGGGCGCGCTGTCCGGCCTGGGCGGCGCGTGCCTGTACCTCGCGGGCGCGGGCAAGAGCATCGAGGTGCTGGACACGCTCGCGGCCGAGGGCTTCAACGGCATCCCGGTGGCGCTGCTCGGCCTGAACCATCCCATCGGCATCATCTTCTCCGGCCTGTTCGTGGCGTATCTGAATCAGGGCGGCTTCAACATGCAGATCTACGGCTTCGCGCCGCAGGTCATCGACATCATCATTTCCGTGGTCATCTATTTCGCGGCCTTCTCGCTGCTGCTGCGCGGTATTGTGGAGCGCGTGGTCAAAAAGAAGGCGCATGCGCAGACGGCGCAGACGGAGCCCGCTCCGGACGGTCCGCCGCCCGCGCCGGGCGCGGATCAGCCGAAAGGGGGTGACGAGACGTGAGTACGGTTTATTTTCTGGTGCAGCAGACCATGTTCTTTTCAATCCCGCTTTTGATCGTCGCGCTGGGCGGGATGTTCAGCGAGCGCAGCGGCGTCATCAACATCGCGCTTGAGGGCATCATGATTATGGGCGCGTTTTCGGGCATTCTGTTCATCAATGTGATGCAGAGCATGTTCGGGATGCCGCCGCAGCTGCTGTTGCTGCTGGCCGTCCTCGTCGCGGCGGCGGTGGGCGTGCTGGTGTCCATGACGCACGCCTACGCGGCCATCAACATGAAGGCGGATCAGGTCATCAGCGGCACGGCCATCAATATGTTCGCCCCGGCGTTCGCGATCTTCGCGGCGCGCATGATCCGCTCGGTGCAGCAGATCCCGTTCCGCAACGATTTCCGCATCGCGAGCGTCCCGCTGCTGGGCGACATTCCCGTGCTGGGGCCGCTGCTTTTCCGCAACACCTACCTGACCACCTATTTGGGCTTCGCGGTGCTGGCCGTCTCCGCCGTCGCGCTGTACAAAACGCGCTTCGGGCTGCGTTTGCGCGCGTGCGGCGAGCACCCGCAGGCGGCGGACAGCGTCGGCGTCAACGTATACAAAATGCGTTACACGGGCGTGGCGATCTCGGGCGCGCTGGCGGGCGTGGGGGGCTTGGTGTTCGTCATCCCCACCTCCACCAACTTCAACGCCTCGGTGGCGGGCTACGGCTTTCTCGCGCTGGCGGTGCTGATCTTCGGCCAATGGCAGCCCAGCCGCATCCTGTTCGCGGCGTTCTTCTTCGGCTTGATGAAAACGATCGCCTCGGCGTATTCGGGCATCCCGTTCCTCGCGGAGCTGGGCATCCCGAACGATATTTATAAAATGATCCCCTACGTGGCGACGCTGATCGTGCTGGCGTTCACCAGCAAAAACTCGATGGCGCCGCGCGCCGAGGGCATCCCCTACGACAAGGGCAGCCGGTGATTGGACAGCGATTCCAAAAGGGGACGAAAACGCCTGCCGTCGGGAACGCTCCCGGCGGCAGCTTCCCCATTTTGCTTCAAAAAAGAAAAAGGGAGGCAAACTCCATGCGGATGTATGACATCATCGCCAAAAAGCGCGACGGCGGCACGCTGACCGGCGAGGAGATCGCGTTTTTTGTGAAGGGCTTCACGGACGGCAGCATTCCCGATTATCAGGCCAGCGCCCTGCTGATGGCGATCTATCTGCGCGGCATGGACGCGGAGGAGACCGCCCGGCTCACCGCGTGCATGGCGCACAGCGGCGACACGGTTGATCTTTCCGCCATCGGCGGCGTCAAGGCGGATAAGCACTCCACCGGCGGCGTGGGGGATAAGACGACGCTGATCGTCGCGCCCATCGCGGCGGCCTGCGGCGTGCGCATGGCGAAGATGAGCGGGCGCGGGCTCGGCCACACGGGCGGCACGCTGGATAAGCTGGAATCCATCCCCGGCTGCTCGGTCAGCCTGACGCGCGAGGCGTTTTTCCGGCAGGTGAATGAGATTGGCCTCGCCGTCGTCGGCCAGACGGGCAACCTCGCGCCCGCCGACAAAAAGATGTACGCGCTGCGCGACGTCACGGCGACGGTGTCCTGCGTGCCGCTGATTGCCAGCAGCATCATGAGCAAAAAGCTGGCCTCCGGCGCGGACTGCATCCTGCTCGACGTCAAGACGGGCAGCGGCGCGTTTATGAAAACGCTGGACGATTCCATCGCGCTGGCCCGGGCGATGGTGGACATCGGCGAGCACAACGGACGCCGTACGGCGGCGCTGATCACCGACATGGATACGCCGCTCGGACACAACATCGGCAACAGCCTTGAGGTGGCCGAGGCGGTCGAGACGCTGCGCGGCGCGGGCCCCGCCGATTTGACGCAGGTGTGCCTCGCGCTGGCGGCCAATTTACTGTGGCTCGCGGAAAAGGGCGGGCCGGACGCCTGCCGCGCGATGGCCGAGGATGCGCTGCAAAGCGGTGCGGCGCTCGAAAAGCTGCGCCGGATGGTCGCCGCGCAGGGCGGCGACTCGGCGGTGATCGACGATCCGTCGCGGCTGCCCGCCGCCGCGCACGCCCGCAACGTGAGGTGTGAGCGGGACGGCTGGCTGCGCGCCACCGACACCGAGGGCATCGGTGTGGCCGCCGTGCTGCTCGGCGCCGGGCGCGAGACAAAGGAGAGCGCGGTCGACCTTTCGGCGGGGATTCGCCTTGAGAAAAAGGCGGGCGACGCGGTGAAGCAGGGCGACGTTTTCGCGACGCTGTACGCGAACGACGCCGCGCGCCTCGACGCCGCAGAGGAAAAACTGCGCGCCGCGCTTTCCTTCTCCGACGCGCCCCCCGCGCCGCGCAAATTGGTGTTCGCACGCGTGGACAAAAACGGCGTGACGCGGCTGTAGCCGGCGCTTTCCATAGTAAAAATATACTGTGGTTTTCCGGCACGCCCCGGGGCAGGGGCAGGACATGGAAGCAAGGTGTCAAATATCAATAACCTATAATTTTTCTCCAATATTACCACTTAACCTTTCTCCCACTGGATGAGGGGAAGCGGTTAAGCGTTTTTGCCCAAGGAGAAACCGGAAACGAGGCTAAAACAGGGAGATGATCTTTCTGCCCATGCGGACAGCGGGAAACGTCTCCCGTTTTTTGTCCGTAAACGACGTCTTCAAAAATCCATTTATTGGATGCTGATCTCGGAAATCTGAACAAAAAATGATCGGGAACAATATGCGGTTTTATTTAGGGCGGAGAAAAAGGTTTGAGCGAGAGCTGTTTGTGCACATTTCACAACACAAAGCCAAAAAAATGTGCTATAATAACCATACGGGATCGGATGGAACGCGGCAAATTGGTCGTGTAGATTCCGCGCGGCGCGCCGTTTCAGGGAAAGGCGGCGCCCAAAAAAGCGGCAATGGGCCGGAAAGGAAGATCACAATGGTAAAGCAGATCAATATTCAAAATTTTGAGCAGATCAAAAGCATTCTGAACGAGGCGGTAAACTGCCGGGATGACATTGGCGTACACGACACGCGCGGCAGTATAGCCGACGCGAAGAGCATCCTCGGCCTGATGAGCTTAGATTACTCGCGCCCGGTGACGGTCGTCAGCGAGAACGCGGGTGTGCTGCGCCGTTTGTGCTGGGCTGTGAACTGAATTAAAAAAGAAAATCTGGACACAGGGGCCGCCGCGAGTATTTCGCGGCGGCCCCTGTTCAGCCTGTCGAAAAAGGGACAAATCATGTTTTCATGCATGGATATGAACAGCGGGCCGCAGCCACTCGTGGTTCGCGTTCCGCTCCCGTTTGTGGGCGTCTCTTGCATGGGCGCTGTTGCCTAAATTGGAGATTTGGACAGCGCCTCAGGCCCGTTCAGGAATTCAGCGCAAGATGAAACGATAAAGAAAAAGGCCCAAGAACGTAAATTTGTAAGACCAATTTTTGACGAATTTTAGAATTTTTTTGTGAAATGTTACAAAAAATATAAAAAAATATCGTAATATAGATAAAAATTAGGGATAATCACTGTTTTGTAGTTGACAAACATCTTATGAATTGCTACAATCAAAGCAAGATAAAAGTGAACGGCATTGGTTACGGCTTTAAGCCGTCAGGTCGTCGAAAAACGCTTTTTCCCGCGCTTTGAACCAATCCGTTCTTCCAAAGGGGAAAATGGTTTGCGGTGCGAGGGGGGTGATCGGCGGATGGAAAAACGAAGAAGCTCGCTGTCGGCTACGGTCGCGCAGCAAATCGGCGATATGATTATCGAGCGGAGGCTCGCGGCCGGGACGAGACTGCCCAGCGAAACACAGCTCTCCGAGATGTACCATGTCAGCCGCCCTACCGTGCGTGAGGCGATGAAATCGCTCAAGGCGCAGAACGTGGTTGTGATTCGGCAAGGCGACGGTACATATGTGAATGACAATACGCGCATGGGTGAGGATCCGTTGAAGCTGCGCTATGTCGACCCTAAAACGTTGACGGAGGGCATATTTGAAGCGCGTCTACTGTTGGAGCCGCAAATCGCGATGCTGGCGGCGCAGCGCGTCACACCCAAGGAGCTGCAAAAGCTGGAAAAGATTGTGGCGCAGATGCAGCGCGTAGAATATCAGGATCCCGCCCGTCTGGCTCTCGATATGGAATTTCACACGCTGATTGCCAAGAGCGCCAAAAATTCTGTTTTCAGCCAGTTGATGCCGGTGATTTATGAAACTATAGAAAAGGGCTCCGTGTGGCTGCATGAGGTGGAGGCGAATTACAAGCGCTCGCAGCGCGCGCATCAGGAGATCTATATGGCGCTCATGCGGCGGGATGTTTCGCTCGCGAAAAGCGCGATGACCGCGCATATCTATGCCGCGATCGACGATATAAAACAGTTGGATTCCATGCGGGAGGATACATGATCTGACGAGAGATTGTTTGAAAACAAGGCGGACGCGGCGTTTTAGACAATCTGATAATAGGAGAAAGGAATGCGTGAAGCCTATGCCGAGAAAGAAATTCGAGATTTGGCCGTACCTGCTGCTCGCCCCCGCGCTGATTATTATGGTGGGCGTTGTGTTTGTCCCTGTTGTAGAAGCCATTATCATGAGCTTCAAGTTTTATGATATGCGCTATCCGAACAAGACGGAGTTCCTTGGCCTGAGCAACTACATCGAAATCCTGACGAAGGATCCCCAATTCTGGCCGTCGTTTGGCCGCACGCTCCTTTGGGTGCTGTTCGGCGTTGGCTTTCAGTTCCTGTTCGGCTTTATTTTGGCGCTGATCCTGAACCGCGAGTTTCGCGGGCGCGGCGTTGTGCGCGCGCTTTCGATGGTGCCTTGGGTGACGCCCGGCGTGCTGATCGGCCTTGTCTGGCGCTGGCTGTATGACGGCGACTACGGCGTGGTCAACGACCTTCTGATTCGGATGGGCATTTTGGAGGACGGCATCCCGTTCCTCTCCCGGATGGAAACGGCGCTGCCCGCGACGATCGTCTCGGTGGTCTGGCAGGGCATCCCGTTCTTCGCGCTGATGCTGCTGGCCGCGCTTCAGGGCGTTTCCCCCGATATGTACGAGGCGGCGGACATCGACGGCGCGAATTTCTTCCAGAAGCTGTTCCGCATTACGCTGCCCTCGATCAAAAATACGCTGTTCGTTACATTGCTGCTGCGCGTCATCTGGGTGATGAACTCGGTCGATATTATTCAGAATATGACGGCCGGAGGCCCGGCCTACGCGACGCAGACGCTGAGCGTGTACGTTTACCAGAAGGCCCATGTGCTGAATTTGGGCTATGCCTCCGCGATGGCGGTGCTGATGACGCTGCTGATGCTGATGGCCGCGGTGCCGTATCTGCGATCGACGTTCAAGAACGATCAGTAAGGCGGGGGAGGGGATAAAATGAAACAACACCATACCGTGAAATCTGTTTGCAAGACCTTTTTTGGCCTGGTGCTTCCGGTGGCGGCGTTCCTGATTTTCCTGCTGTTCCCGTTCTACTGGATGTTCGTCACCTCGGTCAAACCGAACGCGGAAATCTACGCGAACCCGCTGATTTACTGGCCCAGGGAATTCACATGGGCTACTTATGAAAAGCTGTTTGGCTATTTCGACTTTCTCAAGTATATGAAAAACAGCTTGATTGTGGCGGTCTGCACCATGATTTTGTCGCTGTTTGTCTCCACGCTCGCGGCCTACGCGTTCTCGCGCTACAATTTCCCGGGCCGCAAGGTGCTGATGGCAGTGTTCCTGTCGAACAATATGTTCCCCACGGTGCTCCTGATGATCCCGCTGTATTCGATCATGCGGCAGCTGGGCCTGCTGTATACGCCGGGCGGCTTGGTGCTCGCGTATACGACGTTTACGATTCCGTTCTCCGTGTGGCTGATCCAAGGGTTTATCCGCGACGTGCCCTTTTCGCTGGAGGAGGCGGCGCTGGTGGACGGCTGCAACCGTGTGCGGGCGTTTTTGAAAATTTTCCTGCCGGTGCTGACGCCGTGCCTGCTGGCCGCGGGTGTATATATGTTTATGCAGGCGTGGAACGAGTACACGCTGGCGTCGATGTTCACGAACCCGGCAACCCGCACGATTCCCGTCGCGCTGAACAGCCTGATCGGGCAGCTTGGCGTTGAATGGGATATGCTGTGTGCGGGCGGCACGGTCTCCGTCATTCCGGTGTGCGTCATGTTCTTCTTTGCGCAAAAGCGCTTGGTCGCGGGGCTGACCGCGGGCGCGGTGAAAGGATAAGGAATTGTCCCGCGCGATTCTGTCGAGCCAACCTTTCTGCTTTTTGGGAGTAGACAGCCGGCGAATATCGCGGTGCCG
This sequence comes from uncultured Clostridia bacterium, assembly GCA_947644575.1. Taxonomy (GTDB): domain Bacteria; phylum Bacillota; class Clostridia; order Oscillospirales; family Ruminococcaceae; genus Ruthenibacterium. The sequence continues at coordinate 8,911 of CANRZX010000006.1, forward strand.
GTTTTGCGCGGCTTTTGGCCGGGGCTTTCCATCCCAAAAAGGGAGAGCGGCAAATATAAAGATAAAAGGAGAGGTAATCAAATGAAAAAGGCACTCGCAATTCTGTTGGCGCTGGCGCTGACGCTGAGCTTTGCCGCCTGCGGCGGCCCCAGCTCCGCCAGCAGCACTCCGGCGCCCGCTTCTTCGACGTCGGCCGCGCCCGCGTCGTCCACGCCGGCCGACGAGCCGTCCGGCGACCCGGTCGCGTTGACCTTCTGGTACTGGGCGGACAACACTGACCAGTCCAATCTGATCCAGCAGATTGTCAAGGATTTCAATGAATCCAACGACAAGAACATCACCGTTACCGCGGAGGAGTATCCGTGGGACAGCGGCGGATTTACGGATTCCACGTTCAACGCCATCATGGGCGGCGGCGGCCCGGATATGTCCACGATGAAGCTGCAGGCCGGCAAGACCTTTGCCGCCAACGGGTTGTATGCGGATATGAGCTCCTACGTGGACGCGTGGGAAGATAAGGCCCAGATCGGCGACAACGTGTGGGAAATGATGCGCAACGCGACCGGCGACGGCAAGACCTCGATTCTGCCGTGGACGCTCGAGGCGCTGTATGTGTACTACCGTCCGTCCTACTTCGAGAAGGCGGAGGTAGAGGTTCCCACTACGTTTGAGGAGTTCCTCACCGCGATCGAGAAATGCACAATGGACATGGATGGCGACGGCAAGACCGAGTACGGCTTCGGTATGCGCGGCGCGGGCGGCGGCCAGGAACACCTTGGCAACTTCCTGTATCCGTATGGCGCCACTTGGGACGACCTGACCACGCCGGAGGCCGTTGAGGCCTATAAGGCATATCTGAGCATCTACCAGAACGGCTACGCGCCCGAAACCGCTCCGAGCGCCGCGTTTGCGGAGCTGACCGACGGCTTCAAGACGGGCTTGACCGCGATGATCATCCACCACATTGGCTCGTATGCCCAGTGGGTAGACCTGTTCGGCGATGACGTTGACGCGTTCCCTGTTCCCGGCTCCGACAAGGGCCAGTGGACCTGCGCGGGCGATACCGAGCTGGTCGTCTATGAGCAGTGCGAGAACAAGGACGCCGCGTTCGAGTTCTACAAATATATGACTGTGGGCGAGGGCGGCACCACATGGTTCAAGAACACCGGTAAGGGCCTTGGCACGAGCAACGTCAAGGAGACCGAGGAATTCAAGAGCAATAAGTTCCAGGCGGTCGCCGCCGAGGCGCTGAAGAGCGCCGGCGTGCTGCCTCCGACGGACACCCTGACCGAGTTCATCAACAACGTTTGGGCGCCGACGAACCAGCAGGCTCTGATGGGCCAGATCACGCCGGAAGAAGCGCTGGAGACGATGAACAAAGCGCTGCACGGCTGATTGAAGTGAGGCGGCAAGCTATCTGAAAACAAATGCCGAAACTCTTGGCGGACGCGACTTTTTAGACAGTTTGACAAGCCCTGCGCGGCGAAATAACCGCGCAGGGAAACGCAGCCGCGGGGATATTTCACCCGCGTGTTGAAAACCGAAGACGCGAGGCGAGGTATTGCGGTTCCCGCAGGCAAAAGCGGGAGCCGGCAATACCTCGTTTCAAGAAAAGATTTTTGCGCGGCCGCACAGGGACCACGGAAAAATAGAGTTTGCTCTAAGAATTGCTTTTTCAAGGGAGAGATGCTATGATGAGAATCGCTGATTATGAGTTTTCCGGCGAGGGCATGCAGCGCGTTTTTGAAAACGAAAAGTGGACGGTCGGGATCAAAAACTGGAAGCCCGCGAATGACATTACCGGCATCGACATGTTGGAGCGCCATAACCAGACGGACGAGCTGTTTGTACTGGCAGCCGGCTCCTGCACGCTAGTCTCCGCCGAGGAGACGCCGGACGGCCTTGTGTTCAGCAAGGTGGAGATGGAGCCCAATAAGGTGTACAACATCCCCGCGACGCTGTGGCACAATACCATTACGAAAAAGGACACCAAGATGATCCTGATTGAGGATTCCAATACCGGCATGGACAACAGCGATATTTATAAGCTGAGCGAGGCGGAAATCGCGGAAATCCAAAAGCTGGTCCGCTGAGTGCCGGCGATGTGTGAGGATAAAGCGGTTCGCGAGGCGATCCTGAACGAGCTGACGGCGGGCTTTACACAGATCGCGGAGGAGCAGATTCTCCGGCTGGCGCAGGCGGTTCGCGCCGCGCGCCATATTCTTGTGCAGGGCAAGGGACGCATGGGGCTGATCCTGAAGGCGTTTGCTGCCCAACTCGCGGCGCAGGGGTATGAGGCGCGGGTCGTCGGAGACGTCACTACGCCGCCGATCGGGAAGGATGATCTTTTGATTGTGACCCCCACAGGAGGAGACCCGAAATCATCCACCCGTTTTCTGCAGGTCGCGAGAGAGAACGGAGCCCTTGTAGCAGCGTTTACCGCGAACCGGGCGGGCCCGGTGGGCTCGCTGGCCGATTTGTTTGTGGAGGCGCAGGCGAGGACGATGGCGCTGGACAACACCGCGCAAAGCGTCCAGCCGATGTGCTCCGCGCTCGAGCAGATGGGCCTGCTGATGTTCGACGCGGTCTGCGCGCTTTTGGCCGAGCCGGGGCTCTCCGTGTCAGAGGCAAGGGCGATGGTGCTGAGGGAGCTGTCCCGCGCGCTGTCCGCTGTGCGGGAGGAGCAGATAGAGGAGCTGATCGGCCGTGTGGATGCCGCGCCGCGCGTATTCTTCGACGCACCGCTCAGGGAGCGGCTGCTTCTGAGCTGCTACGCGATGCGGGTGCATCATATGGGAAAGCCCGTGTATGTGGCGGGCGAGGTCACGGCGCCGGAGCCCGCGCGCGGCGACGCTCTGGTGTTTTCCTGCGGCAACGGGGCGGACGAGACCGCGCTGTTTTGCATGGAGCGTGCCCGCCGCCGGGGTGTGTGCGTCATGGCGCTGACGAGCGTGCCGGAGGCGTCCGCCGTCAGAGAGCGCTGCGACGCGGCGTTCTACCTTCCGGGCATGGAGCGTGGCTATGGCTCAGAGCAGCAGAGGGGTCTTCTGTATGGACAGTGCCTGCTGGTGGCCTTGGACTACGCGGTATATAAGACCATGCGAAAGCATGGATGGCGGGAGGAGGACCTCTCCGCTCGCCACACGAATATGGAATAAGGCAGGCGCGGAGCGAGCCTTCGTGCTTAGCAGAGGAGATCGCAATGAAATACGGCGTACACCGCATGACATGGGGCAAATATTTTGACCCCGCTGATTTGAAAACCTTTTTCGAGCAGGCAAAGGCGACGGGCGCGGACACCATCGAATTTCGCCCGCCGGACGAGGCGCTGAACGGGGACAAGGCCAAGACGGCGGAGATCCGCAAGATGGCCGAGGAGCTGCAGCTTGAGCTGCTGTTCTGCTACGGCTATCCGCTGGGGCTCGATATGCGCCTGCCCGACCCGTTCGCCCGGCAGTATGCCGAGGAGCATTTGAAGCGCGCGATCGAGGCCGCGGCGGCGCTCGGCGGCACGGAGATCGGCGGCGTGCTCTACGCGAACTGGCCCACCGATTACGCGCGCGACACGATCACCCCGCAGGTAAAGCGTGAGCGCGCGGCGCGCTGCGTCGAAAGCCTGCGTCGCGTGATGCCCACGGCGGAGGACTACAACATTCAGATCAATCTTGAGATCCTGAACCGGTTTGAAAACTACATCATCAACACGGTGGAGGAGGGACTGGAATTCATTCGCCAGGTGGACAGCACGCACTGCGGGCTGCTGCTGGACATGTTCCATATGAGCATCGAGGAGGATGACATTCCGGCCGCGATCCGCGCGGCGAAGGGGCACATCGGCCAATTCCATGTGTCGGAGCCGAACCGGAAAATCCCCTTCCACAACAAGCGCTTCGACTGGCGGGAGATCGGCCGCACGCTGCGGGAAATCGGCTACGACAGCACGGTGACGATGGAAACCGTCATGACCTTTGACGATATGGCGACCTACAATTTCCGTATGTGGCGCGATCAGATGGCGGATCCGTCGCTGGACGCGCGGATTGAAGCGATGCGCACGGGGATTGCGTTCTTAAAGGAACAGTTCGGGCAAAATTAGGGAACCGGCGGAGGGGAGCTTCGCCGGTGGGAAAGTCCATTGACGCCGCTGGGGCGTTTTGGAATAACGGAAACAGAGGGGTAATGCGAATGAAAATTGCTTTTGGAAACGACCATTCCGCGCTGGCGCTCAAGCGGGAGCTCGTGTCTTATTTAGAGGGAAAAGGGCACGAAATTCTCGACTGCGGGACAAATTCGCCGGAGATGTGCGATTATCCCGTTTACGGCGAGCGCGCGGCCCTTGCCGTACAGCGCGGCGAGGCCGACTGTGGGCTGCTGATCTGCGGCACGGGCGTGGGCATTTCGCTCGCGGCTAACAAGGTGCGGGGCATTCGCGCCGTGGTGTGCAGCGAGCCATATTCCGCGATGCTCTCAAAGCAGCACAACAACACGAACATGCTTGCCCTTGGGGCCCGGGTAGTCGGGCCGGAGCTGGCGAAAATGATCGTGGACGCGTGGCTGGACGCCGAATTTTTAGGCGGGCGCCACCAGGGCCGTGTCGATTTGGTTATGGACATCGAGCGGCGGCAGAGCGAATGACCCTGCGAATCGGGAACGAGACCGGGACGGCTTTGGCGCTTTTGAGAAATGGGCCGCGCCTGGTTCTATAAAAATACATTCAACAAAAAGGAGAAAAGCAACCATGAAATTCTTTATCGACACCGCGAACTTAGACGAGATCCGCGAAATGAACGACCTGGGTATTGTGGACGGCGTTACGACCAACCCGTCGATCATTGCCCGCGAGGGGAAGGATCTGAAGCAGACGCTGATCCAGATCTGCGAGATGGTCAACGGCCCGGTGAGCGGCGAGGTGTTGGCGCTGGATACCGAGGGCATGGTCAAGGAAGGCGTTGAGATCTCCAAATGGCATCCCAACATGGTCGTGAAGATCCCCCTGACGCAGGCGGGCATCGGCGCGGTGGCGCAGCTTTCCAAAATGGGCATCAAGACGAACGTCACGACGGTGTACTCGGCGTCGCAGGCGCTGCTGGCGGCGAAGGTGGGCGCTACGTATGTGAGCCCGTTTGTGGGCCGCTCCGACGACGTGCTGATGGACGGCATGCGGATGCTGCGCGACATCTGCGAGGTCTATCGCGTGCAGGGTATTAAAACGCAGGTGCTGGCCGCGAGCATGCGCACGCCCACCTATGTGGTCGAGGCCGCGCGCGCCGGGGCGGACGTCGCAACGATCCCCTACGCGACGATGAAGAAGATGTTCTGGCACCCGATGACGGACGTGAGCATCGACGACTTCATGAAGGACTGGAAGAACGCGATGGGCGACGCCAAGATTCTTTGAACGAAGAAAGGGAAAACAGGTGAGAGAGATGCATGACATCCAAAACATCGAGCAAAAGGCCAAAGAGATCCGCAGGCACATTGTGAAAATGATCGGCAAGACCCAGTCCGGCCATCCGGGCGGCTCGCTGAGCTGTGCGGATTTAGTGGCGGCGCTGTATTTCGACGTGATGAACGTCGACCCGAAGAACCCCCAGTGGGCGGACCGCGACCGCTTTGTCATGAGCAAGGGCCATGCCTGCCCCGCGATGTACGCGGCGCTGGCGATGAAGGGCTATTTCCCGATGGAGGAACTGGACCATTTGCGCGAGCTGGGCTCGATCCTCCAGGGCCACCCCTACTCGGGCAAGACGCCGGGCGTCGACGTCAGCACGGGCTCGCTCGGCCAGGGCCTGTCCGTGGCGAACGGCATCGCGCTGGGCGGCCGGATGGACAACAAGGATTTTTACGTCTACTGCCTGATGGGCGACGGCGAGATCGAGGAGGGCCAGATCTGGGAGGCCGCGATGAGCGCCGCGCACTATCAGCTGGACCATGTGATCGGCTTTGTGGATTACAACCATCTGCAGATCGACGGCACGATTGAGGACGTGATCGGCAATGTGAACATCGACGGCAAATTCGCCGCGTTCGGCTGGAACGTGCTGACGGTAGACGGCCACAACATCGCCGCGCTTTTAGAGGCCATCGAGACGGCAAAGGCGACGAAGGGCAAGCCCACGGTCATCATCATGAACACCGTCAAGGGCAAGGGCGTTTCGTTTATGGAAAACCAGGTGGGCTGGCACGGCAAAGCGCCGTCGGCCGAGCAGGTTGAGCAGGCGCTGAAAGAATTGGGGGAATAAGACAATGAATGAACTGATTGCGACAAGAGACGCCTTCGGTCAGGCCCTGATCGATTTTTCCAAGGACAACAAGGACATCGTCGTGCTGGACGCGGACCTCGCGCACGCGACCATGAGCTGCAAGTTCCAGGAGGCCGTTCCCGAGCGCTTTTATAACATGGGCATCGCGGAGGGCGACCTGATCGACACCGCCGCGGGCCTTGCCACGACGGGCAAGATCCCGTTCGCGTGCACGTTCGCGATGTTCGCGGCGGGCCGCGCGTTCGAGCAGATCCGCAACTCGGTGGCGTATCCGCGCCTGAACGTCAAGGTCTGCGGCAGCCACGGCGGCATCGCTGTCGGCAAGGATGGCGCGACGCATCAGGCCATTGAGGATTTGGCGCTGATGGCGGCGGTGCCGAACATGGTCGTCATCAATCCGGGCGACGCGGTCGAGATGCGCGCGGCTGTCAAGGCCATGATCGAGTACGACGGCCCCGTTTACGTCCGCTTGGGCCGCAACCCCGTGCCGGTGGTCTTTGACGAAAAGACCTACCATTTCGAGATCGGCAAGGGCATCAAGGTGCGCGAGGGCAAGGACGTCACGCTGGTGGCCACCGGCGCGCTGTTCGACGTGGCGAACAAGGCCGCGGGCGAGCTGGCCAAGATCGGCGTCGAGGCCGAGGTAATCAACATCGCCACGATCAAGCCGCTGGACAAGGCGCTGATTACGGAATCGGCGAAGAAGACTGGACGCGTCGTCGTGATGGAGGAGGGCATCATCGTGGGCGGTCTCGGCAGCGCCGTCGCGGCGGCCCTGAGCGAAAGCTGCCCGGTCCCGATGCGCTATATCGGCATGGACGACTGCTTCGGCCAGTCGGGCGACGCGGCCGACCTGATGGAATATTATGGCATGTCCGTGGAAAATACCGTCAAAAAGGTGAAGGAGCTGCTCTGAGAGCCTGTGCCGGGAGATGTTGAACAGACTCTGAGAAGCTGTACTCGGCTGCCGCTCTGAAGCGAACGCTTCAAGGGACGCGTTCTTTGAAACGATGGAGCCGCGGCGGCCGGGATCCCGTGATCCTGGCCGCCGCTTTTTTCGGGAACGGACAATCGGATTCCGCCGTCAAACGGGGAAAGGAGTGTGCATGGCGTACCGCCATGCGGCAAGCTATGAGCCAGATGAAATACGGGTGCCAGACCTACCCGTGGAAAATGAATATCGAAAAATTCGCGGGGGATATGCCGCATATCATCGCCACCACGGCCACCGCGGGCTTCGCGGGGCTGGAAGCGGAGATCTGCATGTTGGGCGGCTACTTCGACCGCCCGGATGATTTCGCGGCGCTTTTGGCGCAAAGCGGCGTTGAGTTCGCGGCGCTGGTGCTGCATCAGCCATGGGAGCATCCCGAGGAGACCGAGGAGGAGCGCCTGCTGACGGAAAAGGCCATCGCGTTCGTCAGCCGCTTCCCGCGCGCGAAGCTGATGGTATCCCATCACGCGAAGGCCGAGCGCGGCGAGGGCGACGCGCTGGCGGCGCGGCGCGAGTGCCTCGTCCGCTGCATGAGCAGCGTGGCCGACCGCGCCGGGGAGGCGGGCGTCGTCACCTGCTTCCACCCGAACTCGGGGCGCTTTTCGCTGTTCCGCACCGCCGAGGATTACAAGGTGATGTTTGAAATGCTCGCCAAAACGGACATCGGCTATGCGCCGGACATCGGCCACATTGTCAACGGAGGCATGGACGCGCTGGCGGTGCTGCGCGAGAGCAGGAGCAAGATCCGCCACGTCCATTTCAAGGATCGGATCGCGCAGAACGAATGGGCCGTCATGGGCGAGGGGAGCATCGATTACCCCGCGATCCTCCGGTATTTGGCCGATACGAATTACGGCGGCTGGATCATGGTGGAGGACGAGTCGCCGAAGGCCGCTGCCGATTCCGACGCCGTTGTGATGGCCGACGGCGCGTACATCGCCGCGCACAGGCCGTGATGAAACGAAAAGGCCGGGCAGAATTTCAAGAAAAGAAAGGACGATTGCCATGCATCAATATACCGTCGCTGTAATGGGGCTTGGCGTTCGGGGGAAAATTCACATTCACGGGCTGCTGGAAAATCCCGAGCGCTACCGCATTGTTGGCCTTTGCGACATCAACGAGGAGGTCCTGAAAAAGGTGGCGCAGGACAACGGCCTTGCCGATGTGCCGCAGTTTACGGACGCCGAGGCCATGCTTTCCGCCACAAGGCCGGAAATTTTTGTCTTTGTCGTCGCGCCCGAGATGCGCCTGAATCTGGTGGAGCTGGGCGTGAAGTACGGCGTGAAGGGCATTTCGCTCGAAAAGCCGATGGCCGAATCCCTGCAGGAGGCCAAGGCGATGGTCGATCTGTGCCACGAAAACGGGATCAAGGCCGTGGTGTGCCATCAGCAGAAATACCTGTCGCAGATGCGCGCGCTGAAAAAGCGCATTGAGGACGGCGAGATCGGCGAGGTGCGCAAAATTCACGTGGAGTGCCAGGCGTGGTTCAGCCAGCTCGGCACGCACTATGTCGACTATTTGCTGTGGGCAAACGGCGGCCATCGCGCGAAATGGGTGTGCGGCCATGTGCACGGGCCGATCTGCTTGGACGACAACCACCCCGCGCCGGATTATCTGCTGGGCACGTTGGAGCTGGAAAACGGCGTCCACGGCTACGTGGAATGTGGCTATCTCGCCGAGGCGCACAATCCGCCCGAATACGGTAGCAGTGACAACCGCCTGACGGTCTACGGTTCGGAGGGCTATGTCTACGCCGAGACGGACGGCTTCTGGGGCGCGTGCACCAAGGCGACCGGCGGCCGCCTCGTGACGGGCAAGGACCCCGGCTGGCGCAACCACCAGCAGATCCCCATTCAGACACCGTACTACACAGAATTCGCCGACTGGATGGACGACGATAAAAAGGTGCATTCCTGCAATATCGACACGGCCTATCACGGCTATGAGATCCTCGAGGGCATGTGCCTGAGCGCGCTGAACCAGACGCGCGTCGATCTGCCCATCGGGGACCTTGCCTATGAGCCGGTCATCGCGCGCATGCGGCGGGAGCTCAAGCCCTGCGGCAGCAGCAAAATGTATATTTACGACGGCAAAACGCCGCGCAAGGAAAGGGACTGAGCATGGCCGAAAAAATTGAGCGCGAGGTGCTGTTGAACGGCCATCCGTTCCACACGGCCGAGGAGGGCGCGGGCGAGCCCGTGCTGCTCATCATGGGGCTTGGCGCGCCGGGGGACAAATGGGCCCCTACGGTGGCGGGCCTGCGGGACGCGTTCCGGTGCGTCACCTTCGACAACCGGGGTGCGGGCCGCTCGTGGAAGCCCGAGCAGGCGGCGTATTCCACGGACGAGATGGCCGAGGACGCGCTCGGCGTGCTGGACGCGCTGGGCATTGAGCGCGCGGCCGTGATCGGCACGTCGATGGGCGGCGCGATCGCCCAAAAGCTGGCCCTCGCCCATCCGGAGCGCGTGCGGGCGCTGGTGCTGACGAGCACGTATGCCAGCGTCAGCTTTACGTTCCGCCGCGCCATCGAGACGCTGCGCGACAGCATCGACCGGCTGGACCGCGAGACGTTCAAGCATATGAACCAATGGATGTCGTTTTCCCACACCTATCAAAACGCCCATCCCGAGGCGCTAGCCGCGGCCGAGGCGGAGGACTTCGCCTACCCGTACCCGATGCCCGTCTATGCGTTCAAGGCCCAGTGCGCCGCGTGTCTCGCGCACGATACGTCGGCGAGGCTGGGCGAGATCGCCGCGCCCACGCTGGTGGCGGCGGGCGGCGAGGATCTGTATATGACCGCCGAAAAGACGCGCGAGCTTGTAAACGGCATCCCGAACGCGCGCCTGTACCGGTGCGAGCACGGCGGTCACGTACACCAGTGGGAGCAGGCCCAGGCGTACAACCGGGCGGTGCGCGATTTTTTGACGGAGCACGGCTCCCGGCAGTGAGCGAACGCCCCGCGCAGAGGCGGCGGACGCCGCGCGGGGCCATGAAAAAATAGCAAGAGGAAAGGGGGCTGTTGACAAACAAAGCCCCGCAGAAAATGAGAGCGATTTTTTCGGCAAATGGCAAATAAAACAAAAAGCGCAGGCAAGGCTTTGTGCCTTAACGAGCATTTTTGTAATCATAGCTGCAAAGCAGCTATGATTACGCATCCGCCCACTCTGTGGGCGGGCGCTATTGATTCAAAGGCCGTGGGCGCGGAGCGCCCACATGGCCAATTTTACAGCTTTGCGCTGCAAAGCTGTAAAATTTGCCGGAATAAAGCGCCGAAATTTTTCAAGGGGCGACTTTGTCAACAGCCCCGAAAGGAGACGCGCTTGAAAACATTCATCAAAATTCACCCGGACGACCTTGTCGCGGTGGCGCTGGAGCCGCTGGCCGCGTATACGGCGGTGCAGATCGACGGCCGGGAGCTCGTCCTGCTTGAGGACATCCCGCGCGGGCACAAATTCGCTCTCGCGGACATCCCGCAGGGCGCGTCCGTGGTAAAATACGGTGCGCCCATCGGCGTGGCCGCGCAGGCTATCGCCGCCGGTGCGTGGGTTCACACGCACAATATGAAAACCGGCCTTGGCGACCTGCTCGAATATTCCTACGAGCCTGTGTGCCCCGAGCTCGCGCCGACGGACGAGCGCTTCTTTCAGGGCTATGTGCGCCCGGACGGGCGCGTCGGCGTGCGCAACGAGCTATGGATCATCCCCACGGTGGGCTGTGTGAACAACGTCGCGCAGGCGATTGAGAAGAGGGCGCAGGCGCTCCTTGCCGACAACATCGAGAACGTCGCCGCCTTTCCGCACCCCTACGGCTGCTCCCAGATGGGCGACGACCAGGAGAACACAAGGAAAATTTTGGCGGGCCTGATCAATCATCCGAACGCGGGCGGCGTGCTGGTGCTGGGCCTCGGCTGTGAAAACAGCAACATTGACGTGCTCAAGCCCTATTTGGGCGAGTATGACCCGCGCCGCGTCAAATTCCTCGTCTGCCAGGAATCGGAGGACGAACTCGCGGACGGCATGAAGCTGATGGAGGAACTGGCGGAGTACGCGGGCACGTTCTGCCGCGAGCCCGTCAGCGCCGCGAAGCTGATCGTCGGCATGAAGTGCGGCGGCTCGGACGGGCTGTCCGGCATCACGGCAAACCCGACCGTGGGCGCGTTTTCCGATCTGCTGATCTCCAAGGGCGGCACGACGATTCTGACCGAGGTGCCCGAGATGTTCGGCGCGGAGACGATCCTCATGAACCGCTGCGCCGACGAGGAGACCTTCCGAAAGACAGTCGGCCTTGTGAACGACTTCAAGCTGTATTTCAAGCGGCACGATCAGACGATTTACGAGAACCCGTCGCCCGGCAATAAAAAGGGCGGCATTTCGACGCTGGAGGACAAATCCCTCGGCTGCACGCAGAAATCCGGCAGCGCGCCGGTTGTGGGCGTGCTGGACTACGGCGAGCGGGTGAAGACGCCGGGCCTCAATCTGCTGAGCGCGCCGGGCAACGATTTGGTGGCGTCGACGGCGCTGGCGGCGGCGGGCGCGCAGATTGTGCTGTTTACCACCGGGCGCGGCACGCCGTTCGCGTCGCCGGTGCCGACGGTCAAGCTGTCGAGCAACAGCGCGCTGGCGAAAAAGAAATCAAACTGGATCGATTTCAACTGCGGCCCCCTGGCCGAGGACGCCACGCTGGAGGGCCTGAGCGAGGAATTTTTCACCTATGTGCTTGAGGTGGCCTCGGGCCGGCCCGTGAAATCCGAGGAGGCCGGCTTCCACGATATGGCGATCTTCAAGCAGGGCGTGACGCTCTGAGCAAACATTATGAAAAAGAAACGAGGTGCGATGATTGAAAAACTTATCCTATCAGACGCTGAAGGAAACCGGCTATGACGGTTATCTGCTGGAGAGCGCGCCCGAGCGCGTGCTCCAGTTCGGCGAGGGCAACTTCCTGCGCTGCTTTGTGGATTATTTCATCGACTGCATGAACGAGAAGGCCGGCTTCAATACCAAGGCCATCCTTGTCCAGCCCATTCCGACGCCCCCGGGCGCCATTGACATGAAGCAGGTGCTGAACGAGCAGGAGGGCCTGTACACGATGTACCTGCGCGGCTTCGAGAACGGCGAAAAGGTGAACGCGAAGCGCGTGGTCTCCTGCGTCAGCCGCTGCTTGAACGTCTATACCGATTACGACGCCGTCATGGCGTGCGCCGACCAGCCTGAGCTGCGCTTCATCGCCTGCAACACCACCGAGGCGGGCATCGTATACGATCCCGCGTGCCGGTTTGAGGAGACGCCGCCCTCGGCCTATCCCGCGAAGCTGACGCAGCTTCTCTACCGCCGCTTTCAGAAATTCGGCGCGGAGAAGGGAAAGGGCTTTGTCATCCTTTCGTGCGAGTTGATCGACGACAACGGCAAGGAGCTCGAGCGCTGCGTGCTGAAATACGCCGAGCAGTGGGGCCTTGGCGCGGCCTTTACCGAATGGCTGCGGGCGGAGAATATCTTCTGCTCCACGCTCGTGGACCGCATCGTCACGGGCTATCCCCGCGCCGAGGCCGACGCAATCAATGCCGAGAACGGCTATGTCGACCGCGCGCTCGACACCGGCGAGGTGTTCGGCTTCTGGGTGATCGAGGGGCCGCAGTCGCTCAAGGACGAGCTGCCGTTTGAAAAGGCGGGCCTGCCGGTGCTCATTACCGACAACCACAAGCCGTACAAGCAGCGCAAGGTGCGCATTCTGAACGGCGCGCACACCTCGATGGTGCTGGGCGCGTATTTGGCCGGGCAGGACATCGTGCGCGACTGCATGAACGACGAGGTCATCTGCGGCTTTATGAACAAGGCGATTTATGACGAGATCATCCCCACGCTGACGCTGCCGCGGGAGGAGCTGTTGGGCTTTGCGCATTCCGTGACGGAGCGCTTCAAGAACCCGTTCATCGACCACGCGCTGCTCTCCATCGCGCTCAACTCCACCTCGAAATGGAAGGCGCGCGTGATGCCGTCTCTGCTGGCGTATGTGGAGCAGTTCCACAAGTTGCCGCAGTGCCTTGCGGTCTCGCTGGCGTTCTACGCGGCGTTTTATAAGGGCGTGCGCTTAGAGGACGCGGGCCTTATCGGCGTGCGCGGCGAAAACGAGTATACGATTCAGGACGATCGCGCCGTACTCGAGTTTTACGCCGCCCACAAGGACGACGACAGCGCGGCCTACGCGCGCGCCGTGCTGGGCAACGAGGCGTTCTGGGGTCGCGATCTCACCGCCGTGCCGGGCCTCGAGGATGCTGTGGCGGGATATTTGGAGCAGATCCGCACCGAAGGCGCTTACGCGGTGATGAAAAGCCTGCTGTAACCGCGGAAACGAGATCGGGTTCCAGAAAAAACGAGGGAAAAAGCGGAAATAAAGTGGGCTGAATCCACAAAGAAACGCGGTGCGGACAGTCTCGATTCTATCAGATTGCTGAAAATGCAAAGATAGCTAAATTTTTAACACTCTTTTCCCTGATTTATGCTATACTACCCTTTAGGGCGCAGCCGCTGGCCAGCGGCCGCGCCTTTTTGGGATAGAGCCGGGGATGGAAGAGCCCGTCGTCGGGCCCGCCCCCAGCCCATTCTTTGTTTGGCTGAACCCCGTGCCCAGCACGGGAGGACGATAAGGAGGAATGCGAGAGCATGTACAAGATCTTAGAAAAAACGCCGCTGAACCCAACCGTGACGAAAATGGTCGTCGAGGCGCCGCTGGTGGCCAAAAAGGCGGAGCCGGGGCAGTTCATCATCTTTCGCGCGACCGAGGACGGCGAGCGCATCCCGCTGACCATCGCGGATTACGATCGCGCGGCCGGGACAGTAACAATTATTTTCCAGATCGTCGGTGCGGGCACGATGGAGTTGAACGCGCTGGACGCGGGCGACAGCATTGTCGATTTCGTCGGCCCGCTCGGCACGCCGAGCCGTTTGGAGGGCATCAAAAAGGTGGCCGTCGTGGGCGGCGGCGTGGGTTGCGCCATCGCGTACCCCACTGCGAAGAAGCTGCACGAGCTGGGCGCCGAGGTGCACAGCGTGATTGGCTTCCGCAATCAGGATCTCGTCATTTTGGAAAAGGAATTCGAGGCTGTTTCGGACAAGGTCGTGAAGATGTCCGACGACGGAAGCTGGGGCGAAAAGGGCCTTGTCACAAACGCGCTGGAGTCCCTGATCCAGGATGGCAACTGCTATGATGAGGTGATCGCCATCGGCCCGGTTATCATGATGAAATTTGTCTGCGAGCTGACGAAGAAGTACAATATCAAGACGACGGTTTCGATGAATCCGATCATGATCGATGGTACCGGCATGTGCGGCGGCTGCCGCCTGACACTGAACGAGGACGGAAAAAAGGTTACAAAATTCGCCTGCGTAGACGGCCCGGATTTCGACGGCCATAAGGTGGATTTCGACGAGGCGATGAAGCGCGGCGCGATGTATCGCGATTTCGAGGCGCATGCCCGTGAGGCCACGTGCGAGCTGCTGAAAAAGGAGGTCAAATAACCATGCCGAATATGGACCCGAAAAAATGCCCGATGCCGGTACAGGAGCCGGGTGTGCGCAACAAAAACTTCAAGGAGGTTGCGCTGGGCTATACTTACGAAATGGCGGTCAATGAGGCAAAGCGCTGCTTGAACTGCCCGAAAAAGCCCTGCGTCAGCGGCTGTCCGGTGAATATCGACATTCCGGCGTTCATCGCGAAAGTGGCCGAGGGTGACATGGAGGGCGCGTATGCCGTGCTGAGCGCCTCGAGCGCGCTGCCCGCCGTATGCGGCCGCGTCTGCCCGCAGGAGACTCAGTGCGAGGGCAAGTGCGTGCGCGGCATCAAGGCCGAGAGCGTCGGCATCGGCCGCTTGGAGCGCTTCGTGGCCGACTGGCACCGCGAACACAGCGCCGAGAAAGCCGCTAAGCCCGCGCCCAACGGCCATAAGGTGGCCGTCATCGGCTCCGGCCCGTCCGGCCTGACCGCCGCGGGCGATCTCGCGAAGCTGGGCTATCAGGTGACGATTTACGAGGCGCTGCACACGCCGGGCGGCGTTTTGGTGTACGGTATCCCCGAGTTCCGTCTGCCGAAGGATATTGTCCGCCATGAAATCGACGGCCTGAAGGAGCTGGGCGTGGATGTCGAGACGAACGTCGTGATCGGCAAAACGATCACCATCGACGAGCTGTTTGACATGGGCAACGAGGCAGTGTTCATCGGCTCGGGCGCGGGCTTGCCCCGTTTCATGGGCATCCCGGGCGAGAGCCTGAAGGGTGTGTATTCCGCGAATGAGTTCCTGACGCGCATCAACCTGATGAAGGCGTACAAAGACGGCGCGAAAACGCCCATCCAGCACGCGAAGAACGTGGCTGTTGTGGGCGGCGGCAACGTGGCGATGGACGCCGCGCGCAGCGCCAAGCGCCTTGGTGCGGAGAACGTGTACATCGTCTACCGCCGCGGCATGGAGGAGCTGCCCGCCCGCAAGGAAGAAGTCGAGCATGCCGTCGAGGAGGGCATCATCTTCAAGACGCTCAACAACCCCGTCGAGGTATTGGGCGACGAGAACGGCAACGTCTGCGGCATGCGCTGCATTGAGATGGAGCTGGGCGAGCCGGATGAGAGCGGCCGCCGCCGTCCGATTGAGAAGGCCGGAAGCGAATTTGTGCTGGATGTGGACTGCATGATTATGT
Organism: uncultured Clostridia bacterium; assembly: GCA_947644575.1. Classification (GTDB taxonomy): domain Bacteria; phylum Bacillota; class Clostridia; order Oscillospirales; family Ruminococcaceae; genus Ruthenibacterium. The sequence continues at coordinate 24,846 of CANRZX010000006.1, forward strand.
CCATCGGCACCAGCCCGAATCCGCTGATCCGATCTACAACGCCGGGGCTGGAGACGAACAAGCACGGCTGCATCATCACGAACGGTGACGATGGCCTGACGACGCGCAACGCGGTCTATGCGGGCGGCGACGCGGTGACGGGCGCAGCCACCGTAATTTTGGCGATGGGCGCGGGTAAGAACGCCGCGAAGGCCATCGACGAATATATCAAGAGCAAGAACGCGTAATCAAATCGCTCCAAAAGAAAAATCGGGAGCGGCTTTTATCAAGAATATCGCGCGGCGGCGGGCCATATGGCCCGCCGCCGCGTGTTTTGTATCAACATTTTTATCCAGAAAAATTTGTAACGCGCAGCGTTACACCACTCCTCATTTAGAAAAAACAAAGCATCTTCTGTTGATTTTGTTTCGATATGATCGTGATGGCTGCGGCCATGGAAAGTGTTTTTTCCAGAGCCGCCGATTATCAAAGGACGCACAAAAAGGGCCGCCGGAGCGGCCCCTTTTCATTTTCCATTTCACACAGCGCCCGTGCTTATCCGTGCAGCAGCGCTTCGATGTCGTCGCGCTCGGGCATCGAGCGAATCGCGCCCTTGCGCGTCGTTACAATATAGGCCGCCGTATTCGCAAAGCGCAGCATTGCGTGCAGATCTTCCTCCGTTAGGCCGTTCAGCTCGTGCGTAAGCACGAAATGCAGCACGCATGCGCAGAAGGTATCGCCCGCGCCGGTCGTTTCGATCACGCCGCCCCGCTTCTGCGCCGGCTCAAACGCGCGCAATCCCTTATAAAAGGAATAGCTGCCGTCCGGTCCGGCCGTCACGTTGCACAGGCGGAGGTTCGGGTATGCTTCGCGCAGGATCGCCGCGCCCTTGACAAAATCCGTTTCCCCCGTCATGAATTCCAGCTCGTTGTCCGCGATCTTCAAAATATCGCACTGGGCAAGGCCCCATGCGATCTGCTCGCGCGCCTGCTCTAAATCGGCCCAGAGCGGCGGGCGCAGGTTGGGATCGAACGAAATCAGCGCGCCACCTTTTTTTGCCGCCGCCACGGCACTGCGTGTCGCCGCGCGCACGCCGTCATGCGTCAGGGAGAGCGAACCAAAATGGAAAATCCGACAGTCGCTAAGCATTTCCACCGGCAGCTCGTCCTCGGTCAGCAGCATGTCCGCGCCCGGATTGCGATAAAAAGAAAAATCGCGGTCTCCGCCGGGATAGGTGTGCACAAACGCGAGCGTCGTATGCGCTTTCGCGTCCATCACCAAATGCGAAACGTCCACGCCCGCGCTCCTCACAACGTCGCGCAGCTGGCGGCCGAACATATCGTCGCCGACCTTGCCCACAAAGGCACAGCGATCACCTAATTTTTTCAGCATCGCTAGTACATTGCAAGGTGCGCCGCCCGGGTTTGCCTCAAGCAAAGGATTACCCTGTTCGCTTTGGCCGTTCTCGGTAAAGTCGATCAGAAGTTCGCCCAGGGCCACAACGTCATATTGCTTTTTCTCCATTCTGCGATCACGTCCCCTTTTTCCGCTTTATTGGGAAGAAATGAAGGCGTCGTCTGTCGATATTTCCACCTCATCCGACCTCGCTGCGCTCGCCCCCCCGAGAGGGGGATGGAATTTGCGAAGCAAATGACGAATGAGGGGAAACTTCTGCACGCACAATTTTTTTAGAAAAATTACCTTTCCCCTCTCGAAAACACAGAAAACCGTCTCGGTTCCTACTTTGCATCCTCGCCGCAGACGAAACTCAGCCCTCGGGAGCCGAATTGTCCGGTGTATTCTCCGGCGTCCCGGGCTCTCCGCCCGGCGAGCCCTCTCCGTCCGGCGCGGGATTCGGCTCCACAGGCGTCAGACCGGACGTACTGCTGGATGCGGGCGGGGTCGGCTCCGACACCGCGGGCTCGGGCCCGGCGACATACAGCATAACCCACTCTTTCTGTTCCGGATTGTCCACGACTACAGCCGTGCCCTCATCAGTGCTGCATTTTACCACCGTTCCCTCGATATACATGCCTTCGTTTACGATCTCAACCGTCGTATATCGGATGCGCAGCGCGGACAGCGCGGCCTCCGCGTCCGCACGCAGGCTGCCGATAACCTTCGGCATTACCGCCGTTTCGGGCCCGTCGCTGACCGTCAGCGTGATCACAGTGCCCGTCGCGACCTGCGTTCCCTGCGGATGGCTCTGGCGGATGATCTCCCCCACCGCATAATCGTTGTTAAACTCATGCTCCTGAAGAAAACCCACATACTGCGTGTATTTGGCGTCCGCTGCGACCTCAGCGTATTTCTTACCCACAAAGCTGGGCACAGTAAAGGTCTGCGTCACCGAATCGGGCTCGCTCTCGGACAGGCTGGCCGAGACAGACGACGAGGCCATCGAGCTGGAGAATACGGATTCAGAGGAGGATTCCCCGCGCCCGGACGCGGACAAGATCGCCCAAATCGATACGCCCGCCACCAACGCGAGGCCCACCGCGCCGATCGCGATGAATTTCCACTGGCGCGGCGTTAGGCGGAAGCCGCCCTCGTCCTTTTCCGGCGTGGTGAGCGCCGCGATCAGCTCGGGCACGGTCTGCATGCGCTCCGCCGGGATTAGCCGCATTGCGCGCGCGATGGCCGCCGAGGCAAAGCCCGGGATCTCGCTGTTCAGCGCGTGGGCCGTCGGCATGGTATCATTCATCCGGCGCAGGTTCGACGGCACAGGCGTGCGGTCCGTCAAAACACGGTAAAACAGCGCGCCCAGCCCGTAAATATCCGTATATTTGCCGTCAAATTCCGCCACCGCGTATTGCTCGGGCGCGGCGTAGCCGTCGAACACCTGACTTTTCAGCTCGCTGTCCGCGGTGCGCAGGCCTAGCGTAGCGTATCCGGATAGACGCGCCGTGCCCGCCTTGGTGATATATACGGTTTCGGGGCTGATGCCCCGGTGCAGAAGGCCCATGCGGTGCATCGCCGCCACGCCGTCGGACACCGGGCGCAGCAGTAGCAGGGCTTCCTCCGGCGTCAGGGGTTGTTCACGCTGTTCCAAATAAGTATGCAGCGGGACGCCGTCGTCCGGCTCACGCACGGCATAGGCGGTATTGTTCGCCTCCACCAGATCCAGCACCTGCGTCAGGCCCTCGGTGTGGCCTAGCGTGACAAGGCTGCGGTACAGGTCGATAAAATCAAGGCGCGTCGTTTTGAACAGCACCTCGCGCCCCTGCCGAGGGATTACGCTGCCGTCCCGGCTGCGTGCCGCGCAGATGGTGACGGGAACATATTCCTTCACAACCACACGGCGCACGGCGTCATTGTCCACGGCGGCGTACAGGATGCCCTCCCCGTCGAGCGACAACACCCTGCCGATGGTGTAACGCTCCGCAAGCAGCGTGTTGACGGGCAGCGTCCCCGCCGGATTGGTATTCGCAAAGCTCTGTCCGCAATAGGGGCAGGCCGCGAGGCTCGCGTCCGCGTTGGACAGGCAGTTGCTGCAAACGATCTGATTTCCCATGAATGATGCTCCTTCTGGCGCTTTTTCCTTCTCTTCTCCCCAATTCTTAACCTTAATATTTTAGCATGTACGCGCGGCAAAAGCAACTGTTTTGGGCAAATGTCCACGGAAGGCGCGGTAATTTCCGCAATATTTCTTTCAAAGAGACAGGATCCCAATCGGATGCGGCGGGAAATTGCCATGCCCGCGTTGGCGAATGGATAAATTTGTGGTATAGTAAAAGATAATATGGGAAAATCCTTCCAAGCAGGGACGGTGCGTAAAGTGGGCGTGGATGTGGAACAAAAGGGAAAAAAGCGGCTGTGCGTTGGCCTTTTGGCACACGTGGACGCCGGAAAAACGACGCTCTCGGAGGCGATGCTCTATCGTGGCGGCGCGCTGCGCCGTTTGGGGCGGGTGGACCACCGTGACGCCTTTCTCGATACCGACGAGCAGGAGCGCGAGCGCGGCATCACCATCTTTTCAAAGCAGGCGGTTTTGGAGCTGCCCGCCGCCGTGCTGACGCTGCTGGACACGCCGGGCCACGTCGATTTTTCCGGGGAAATGGAGCGCGCGCTCAGCGTGCTGGACTGCGCCGTGCTCGTCGTCAGCGGCACGGACGGCGTACAGAGCCACACCCGCACGGTCTGGCGGCTCTTGGAGCGGCGGCACATCCCCACCTTTTTATTCATCAATAAAATGGATCTGCCGGGCGCGCAGCGCGGCGCGCTGCTGGATGCGCTGCGGCGCGAGCTGAGCGCGGATTGTACGGACTGCACCGACACCGCGCCGGACAGCCCTCTGTGGGAGGAGGCCGCCCTGCGGGACGAAACGCTGCTGTCCCGCTTTTTGGAGAGCGGGCGTTTGCCGGACGAGGACGTCGCGGCGCTCGTCGCGCGGCGAAGGCTGTTCCCCTGCTGCTTTGGCTCGGCGCTGCGGCTCACCAGCGTGGACGCGCTTTTGGACGCACTCGAACGCTTTGCCCCTGCGCCGCGCCCGCTCGCGGAATTCGGCGCGTCCGTTTTCAAAATCGCGCGCGACCCGCAGGGCGCGCGTCTGACATTTCTGAAGGTCACCGGTGGCGTATTGCGCGCGAAAACGCCGCTGCACGGCGTTGATGCGCTCGGCGAAGCGTGGACGGAAAAGGCCGACCAGCTGCGCGTCTATTCCGGCGCGCGCTATACCGTGACGGAGCAGGCCGGGCCCGGCACGGTGTGCGCCGTCACCGGGCTCACCCGCACATGGCCCGGACAGGGCCTCGGCGCGCAGCCAAACGCGCGGCGGGCGGCGCTCGCGCCCGTACTGGCCTATCAGGTGCTGCTGCCAGACGGCGCAAACCCGCAGGAGGCGTTCGCGCTTTTGCGTCTGCTGGAGGAGGAGGATCCCCTCCTGACTGTTGTGTGGAACGAAACGTTGCGCGAAATCCACATCCATCTGATGGGAGAGATCCAGCTGAGCGTCCTGCGCCGCCAAATCAGCGACCGCTTTGGGCTCGCGGTAGAATTCGGCCCGGGAAGCATTGTTTATAAGGAAACGATCGCCGCGCCCGTTGAGGGCGTGGGACATTTCGAGCCGCTGCGCCACTACGCCGAGGTGCACCTGCTGCTGGAGCCGGGCGAGCCGGGAAGCGGGCTGCGGTTCGCGGCAGACTGCCCCGACGGAATGTTGGATAAAAGTTGGCAGCAGCTTGTGTTGACCCATTTGGCGGAAAAGCAGCACCGGGGTGTGCTGACGGGCGCACCGTTGACGGACATGAAAATTACGCTCGTGGCCGGGCGCGCGCATCAAAAGCACACAGAGGGCGGCGATTTCCGGCAGGCGACATGGCGCGCCGTCCGGCAGGGGCTGAAAAAAGCGGAGAGCGTGCTGCTCGAGCCGTGGTATGATTTCTGTTTGGAGATCCCCGCCGAAAATCTCGGCCGTGCCATCGCGGATATTCAGCACCGGAGCGGCTGCTTTTCCCCGCCGGAGCAGCACGGCGGCATGGCGGTGCTGACGGGCTATGCCCCCGTGTCCGAGCTGCGCGGATATTCCGCCGAGGTGGCCGCCTATACCAAGGGGAACGGCGCTTTTTCCTGTGCGCCGCGCGGCTACGCGCCCTGTCACAACGCGGACGCGGTGCTTGCCGTCAGCGGCTACGACGCCGACCGCGACACGGATAATCCTGCCGATTCGGTTTTCTGCGCCCACGGCGCGGGGTATCATGTGCCGTGGAACGAGGTGGAGCAGCATATGCACGTGGACAGCGGCCTGCACCTTGGCGCTCCTGAGCCGGAGCCCGAGCCGGAGCCGAAACCTCCCGCGCGGCAAAGCTATGCCGCCGGCCTTGCGCTGGACAAGGAGCTGGAGGCCATCTTCCGGCGCACCTACGGCCCGGTAACAGAAAAGGCGCTGCGCCCCACCCCGCGCGCCGCGAAGCCGTCCGCCCCGGCCAAGGCGGCCCCTGTGCCCGAGGGCCCGGAGTACCTTTTGGTGGACGGCTATAACGTCATTTTCGCGTGGGACGACCTGCACGCGCTGGCACAGGGGAACATTGAGGTCGCGCGGCGCGCGCTGATGGACGCGTTGTGCAATTACCGGGGCTTTCGCCCATGCCGTGTCATTTTGGTATTCGACGCATATAAGGTGCGCGGCGGGCTGGGCGCGGTGGAGCGGTACCACAACATCGACGTCGTCTATACTAAAGAGGCTGAAACCGCCGATATGTATATCGAAAAGGTGACATACGAGATCGGCAAACGCCATCGCGTGCGCGTCGTCACCTCGGACGGCGCGGAGCAGCTCATCATTCTCGGCCACGGCGCGTTGCGCGTGTCGGCCCAGTCGTTCCGGGCGGAGCTGGACGAGGTGAACCGCCGGATTGCTGAGTTTTTGGCAAAATCGGAGTAACACATTCCCCTGAACCGATCGTTTTTTCAAACAATCCCTGCGATATGCAAAGCGGCGGCCCAGCAAAATTGCCGGGCCGCCCTTTGATTGGCCGGGTGCTTATTCCGCGCGCTCCATCGCGAGACGGAAATCCTTGGTATCGGTAAAGATTTCGTTCTTGTACGGATTTTTCTTTTGCTGGATCGAGCGCTTGACGATCAGCGCCAGTACCAGCGCATTAACGCCCAGCGAAAGCACCGAGATCACGCCCTGCGGGATGGGGTTCACCTGCGTGGGGCGCACGGCGGCGTCCATGAAACCGTCGGCGTACAGCACGGGCAGCGTCGTGAAGATGCTGTTGTCCTGGAACAGCGGGAAGCACTGCGCGAACATGCACCAGGTCGCCAGTGTGTTGGCGCGGTTCTGGATCCAGCCGCCCTTGTTCCAAAGCGCGGCGGCCACCGTCGGCGCAAGCAGCAGCGCGAGGCCGCAGTACCACGCGTGCGTGGGCAGGTTCAGATAGGTATACTGGAAGTTCCACACATCATAGGCGAGGATGTACAGCCAGATCATATCCGGCCACAGCATATCGTCGTGCTTTTTCGAGCTGTAGATCCCCCACCAGCCCGTCATGCAGAAGATATTGAGGATGCCGGCAATGCCGTTCAGCCAGTTCCACCAACCGCCG
>CANRZX010000007.1 GCA_947644575.1 uncultured Clostridia bacterium
TGGCCGCGGCGGCGCTGGCCTACGGGGCGGCGCTGCTGCTGGCGCGCGTGGAGCGGCCGCGCGCGCGAAAGGGCGTTTTGGCGGCGGCGCTCGCGCTGCTGCTGGCGAATCTGTGCTTTTTCAAATACTGCGGTCCGCTCGTCGCGCGGCTGGCCCTGCCGCAGGGTACGCCCGCTATGCCGCTGGGCGTCAGCTTCTACACCTTCGCGTTGTTGGGCTATCTGATCGACCAGTACCGGCGCGGGTACCCGCCGGAGAAAAACTTCGTCCGCTTCGCGCTGTTCGCGTCGTTCTTCCCGGTGATTTCCTCCGGCCCAATCGAGCGCGGGGACGGCCTGCTGCCGCAGCTTGCCGCGCCGCACGCGTTTGACTACGAGACGTTCTGTCAGGGCGCGTCCCGTGTGCTGTGGGGTTTTTTCAAAAAATTTGTCGTGGCGGATACGCTCGCCATTGCGGTGGACCGCGTGTTTGCCGACCCGGCGGCCTATCCCGGCCCATATCTGTGCATGGCGGTGCTGCTGTACGCCTATCAGATTTACTGTGATTTTTCAGGCTATTCGGATATTGCCATCGGCCTTGCGCGTCTGTTCGGCTTTTCGGTGCGCGAGAATTTCCGCCGTCCGTATGCCGCGCGAACACTGGCGGAATTTTGGAGCCGCTGGCACATGAGTCTTTCGTTGTGGCTCCAAGACTATGTATTTGAGCCGCTGGCGTGGAGCGGGTGGACGAAAAAGCTGCCTGTCGTCGGGCGGTATTTCAAAAAGCCGCCCACCTATTCCGCGTTGGTCATCACGTTTCTTGTCAGCGGATTGTGGCACGGCGTGGGCTGGACCTATGTAGTGTGGGGCCTTGTGCATGGTGTGCTTCAGGTTTTGGGCAAGATGACCAAAAAACAACGTCGGCGCATTGTGAAACGGCTGAAGCTTCGCACGGACACGGCGGCGTATCGGTTGTTCCAGCAGCTTCTGGTGCTGGCGATGGTGTGCGTCAGTTATGTGTTTTTCCGCGCGCCGACTATGGAAACGGCGCTCTATTTCCTGAAAAACGCGTTCTCCGGCTGGGGCGCGCTGCTGAGCCCCGGCGCGGTGATCGCGACGCTTAAAGCGATGGGCATCGGCCGTGTGACGGGGCTTTTGCTGTTGGGCGGCGTCGGACTGACCGAGTGGGTCGAGTGGCGCGCCGAGCGCGGCGGGCTGCGCTCGGACGAGTGGATGCGCGCGCTGGACGGCAAAAAGCGCATGGCGCTGTATTACGCGCTGGCGCTGCTCATCATGACGTTCGGCGCGCTGGGCCGTTCGTCGTTCATCTATTTCGCGTTCTGATTCTCACTGTAAGGGGGGGAGCGCCGTGAAACGGCTTTTGAAATCAGCGCTGTATTTCCTGCCGCTCGCGGCGCTGCTGATAGTTGTCAACTGGTACGCCGATCCGGCGAACGTGCTGCGCGGCGGCTATGAGCAGCGCGCGGCAGAGATCCTCGCCGGGGGCGACAACGCCGACAACCTGCGCAATATGGACGACCGCGCGTTCATCAAGGCATATGCCGCGCTGCGCACGCAGCCGGTGGGCACGCTGGCGCTGGGCTCGAGCCACAGCATGCAGCTGACGAAGGAGCTGACGGGCGACGCGGACTTTTTCTGCGCGGGCGTGACCGGCGCGGACCTGCGCGACTGCATTTCCATCTACCGGCTGTTCCGGGAGAGCGGCCTCGCGCCGAAGCGCGTGATTCTCGTGGCGGACGCGTGGTTTTTGTGTGAAAATACGCTCGAGGGCCGCGCGATGACGGACGGCTATATCGACTTCTGCGAGGAGCACGGCTTTACGCCCTGCGGCGTCGGCGGAAGATCGCTTATCAACTGGGGCTGGATCAATCGAAAAGCGAATCTCTTCTCAATTCCCTATTTCCAATCGGGCTTGGATTATCTGAAAAAGGGCCTGCACCGCACCCGCGACGCCGTGCCCACACAGGCGCATCTCGCCGAGGGGCCGATGCGCCGCGCCGACGGCAGCTATTGCTATGAGGCTCCGTTCCGTGACGCCCCGATCGAGAACGTGCGGCGGCTCGCGAATGACTGCATCATCGTTCCGCCGCAGTTCGCGCGCGATTTCACGGGCATTTCCGAGGGGCTGGTGCAGCAGCTGCGCGCGTTTTTGCGGGAATTGCGGGAGGACGGCGTCGAGGCGGCGATCATGCTGCCGCCCTATCATCCGATCTATTATGCCCATATGGCGGAGAATACGGGTCTGTATGCGAATATCCTCGCGACGCAGGAGGTGTTCCGCGCGCTCGCGGCGGAGCAGGATATGCCGGTGTTCGGCTCAAACAATCCGGCCGAGTGCGGCCTTGAGGAGACGGATTTTTACGACGCGCTCCACTGCCGGGAAGAATCGATGTACCGCTTCTATCCACAGAATCTGTTCGCGGGGGACGCGGCATGAGGGAACTGGTTATTGTCGGTGCGGGCGCGGCGGGGCTGTTCGCGGCGGGCGCGGCGGTGCGCGCGGGCCATCGCGTCACGGTGCTCGAGCACATGGACGCCCCGGGCAAAAAGCTGCTCGTCACGGGCAAGGGGCGCTGCAACGTCACCAATCACTGCGATGTGGAGGAGTTTTTGAAGCACGTGCGGCGCAACCCGCGCTTTTTGTATTCGGCGCTCTGCGCGTGCCCGCCCGCGCGCGTGATGGGAATTTTGGAAAATGAACTCAGCGTGCCGCTCAAGACCGAGCGCGGTCGGCGCGTGTTCCCCCAGAGCGACCGCGCCGCCGATGTGCGCGACGCGCTGCTGCGCTGGGCGGAGGACGCGCGGCTCGTGTATGACGGCGCGCAGGCGCTGCTGCTGGAGGACGGCCGCTGCGCGGGCGTGCGGCTGCAAAGCGGGGAGACGCTGCGCGCCGACGCGGTGCTCGTGGCGACAGGCGGCGTGTCCTACCCGGCCACGGGCTCGACGGGCGACGGCTACCGCTTCGCGCGGCAGGCCGGTCACACCGTTGTTCCGCCCGAGCCAAGCCTCGTCGCGTTGGTGGCGCGCGGCGAAGCGTGCGGCCGTATGGCGGGGCTTTCGCTGCGCAATGTGGCGCTCACTTTATATGAGGGCGAAAGGAAGCTGTTTTGCGAGCAGGGAGAAATGCTGTTCACGCATTTCGGCGTGTCCGGGCCGCTGGCGCTCTCGGCCAGCGCGCACATCCGCGATATGAAAAAATATGCCTACCGGCTGGAGCTCGACCTCAAGCCCGCGCTTTCGCCCGAGGTGCTGGACAGGCGCCTGCGCGCCGATTTCACGGAGCTGGCGAACCGCGAGGCGTCGCACAGCTTGGAAAAGCTGCTGCCCGCGTCGATGCGGTCTGTGATGCTCGAGCAATGGGGCGTCGAGCCGCATCGGCGCGTCAACCAGATCACGCGGGAGGAGCGGCTGCGCCTCGCGGCGCTGCTGAAGGCGTTCCCGATCGAGCTGGCCGACAAGGGCGATCTTGCCCACGCCGTTGTGACAAGCGGCGGCGTGAACGTGAAAGAGATCGACCCCAAAACGATGCAGAGCAGGCTTTGCCCGGGGCTGTACTTCGCGGGCGAGGTGCTGGACGTCGACGCATACACGGGTGGCTACAATCTGGGTATCGCGTTCGCCACCGCGTGGGCCGCGGCGAATCATCTGTAAAAAGCTTTCGAATTTTCAACGACGTCCTCTTTGCGGATATTGCGCATGGAACCTATTGGAAAACGGATTCACTAAAATAGCGCGCGTCCCTGCTTTTTGGGAACGCGGGCTATTAGGTTTATAAAAATTTAGCAGCCTGTTTCTAGGTGCCGCAGAAGAGGTCTTGGCCTCCCGCGAGAACCGCCGTAGCATTTCCGGGCGGGACAAGCCTCACCCCTACAGCAACTGGAAACAGGCTGCAAATAATTTTGGCCATAAAAACAGAACATCTTCTATAGGTTTTCCACCTCATCCGACCTCGCTGCGCTCGGCCACCTTCCCCTCGAGGGGAAGGTTAAGAGGTTAAGTTTTTGTTGATAAAATTAAACTTTTCTCAGAAGACGGTTCGCTTCCTCCGCCGGCTGCGTTGAGGCGCTCTTCCAAAAGGGGAAGGGAAAAAGGCTCGTCAATAAATCTCTTTGTCCGTATAGCCTGAGCCGTCACCCGAAAAGGTACCCTGCCCCGCCGCTGCGAACGTCAGGTCAATGCGCTGCCACGCGTTTGCTGGGGCCTTGATCTCGACGGTGATCCAGCCGCTTTCCTCCAGCCAAATCATATTCCACGCATGGTACAGCTCCTCGCCGCCGCTGTCAACATAGCCGATGATCAGTTTGGCCGGGATCCCTTGGCTGCGCAGCATGGCCGCCGCGAGCGACGCGTAATCATAACAGATACCCTTGCCGGAGGAGAGTGTTTCGTCCGGGTCGGGCAGATAGCCCTTTACATTGTTGTCCACGACCCACTGCGCTTTGTCGTAGTCATAATCAATATTTTCCGCGATATACGCATAGATATTGCCGACAAGCGCCGTCGCGTCCGCCGAGCGGGCGGCGAGGCCGGCGGCCTGCGCCACGCATGGGGAATCCTCGGTGTAGTGTACGCGCTGATTCGGCCGGAGGAACGGCTCGAACACGCTGTCCATCACGACCTGTGTCTCGGCGGAAAAAATCTCGACATACTTGTTTTCCGTGGTGTTCTGCATTATGCGTACCGTATAACTTCCGTCGCCGCTTTGCAGAGGATAGACCGTGGGTATGCCGTCGCCGGGCAGATCGTGGTTATATTTGGTTTCGCCGAATACGATCTGGCATTTCAGCCGCTTGTCGCTGACGGCGCGCACGGCAACATATCCTTGAGAGACGGCGGAAAAATCGATCTCAGCCCCTCCTCCGCTGACGGCTCCCTCCGCGTGGAACTGCGCGTCGCGGAACGGAGGAGCCTCGTATCCGCCCGCCGTGTCCTCAACGGGGGCCGCGTCTGCGGACGGAGCCAAAGCGGATACCTCCGTTCCCGGCGCCCCTGTCGGCGAGGCAGCGCTCTCAGCGCGTCCTCCCGAGGGGGCCGCGCTGCATCCGGTGATCAGCAAAAACAAGGTCAGCAATACCGCGAGGGCGCGGTGTCGGTGCTGCTTCACACAATCTCTCCGTCCCGTGCAGCCAAGGCGTTTTCGGCGGGCGGGGCCCGCGCGGCAAAGGCTTCATGATGCTTATCATTATAAAGGATGTTGCCTCGGTTTTCAAGAGCATCTTGGCGCGGCGGCCACCGGGAGGGCAAGCGGATGAACGCGCGCGGCTCTGGCGCATTCCGATGAGCGCGGATATAACCGGCGCGCCGAAGATAAGGATTCTGCGTTTACTTATGCGGCGCGCTGGCCGCGGCGGTACAGGCCGAGCCTCGGAAACGGCATTTTTTCGAGCGGGCCGGGGATATCGCCCGACGCGCGCGAGGTCGATTTTGTACAGAAAAAAGATTTTTTTATTTTGTCAATATTATCCAAAATTAGACAGGAAAATTTGTGCAACAAAACCTCTTGACAAGATACGGGGGGGGGGGGGGGTATAATAAAAAATATCATGGGGGGCATCTGTCAGAAAAGGTTTTTCCTCGCCGTGCGGCGGCGGGGAAAAACGCGTGCACACCCCCTTTTTGTCGTATATATTGAACAAATTCACGGAAAAAGAGGGATAATATTCTACTTGTTGTTAGTGAGAAACACTTGCAATAACGATCTTTTTTGCTATAATATTAAATAGGGTAGTGTGAATGTTGGCAGTTTGTCCTTCGCACCGCGCGAGGAGAAGGGGGCTCTGTATGACGGAAAAGGAGTTGGCAAGGTTGAAACGCCCCGACCTGCTGGCGCTGCTTGTCGCGCAGGGAAGGGAAACGGGTGCGCTTCAAAAGCGGTTCGAGGAAACCGAGCTGCGCTTGTCACAAGCGGTGCAGTTGGATAACCGGCTGAAGGCTAAGCTGGACGAAAAGGATGAGCAGCTTGAGCGCCTGAAGGAACGGCTGAATGAAAAGGACGCGCAGCTCGAGCGCCTGAAGAGCCGGCTGGATGAAAAGGACCGCCGTATTGAGCTGCTGAATGCCCAGGTGGAGGAGCTGATTTCCGGCCGCTTTTTGGAGATTAACGGCGCGGTTACGTTGTCGGACATCGCCTTCAAGTTGGATCTGATGCTCCGTGCGGCGCAGAAGGCAACAGACCGTTACCTATCAAATAATAAACAGACGGATCGTGAAACGGTAGGATATTTTCGATGATGGCAAAGATGACCGATACTTTTTGAAAACCCTGGGCCGGACGGCGCGGGAGAAGGAAGGATACAAACAGGCCTCATGACAGAGAGAAATATCGTGCTGGATAAGGCCGTCCGTTCGGTATCCCGAAGAAAGGGGACGATAGGCGCTGGGAGTGCTGCCGGGACGCTGCCTTCTTCGCAAAGGGAAACGAGCACTTCCGCGAGTACGGCTAACGCGGTGAAGCCGTCGGAAACAATCGCGCCGCCCGATGAGGGTGAACACGCGTTCCTGCCTCAAAAGACGCTGTCCGATGCGGGCAAACGCACCGCTCAATCCAAGAAAACGCCGCGCCATGCGAAGCCCGCGCCGCGGCAGACAAAGGCTGTTTCGGGCATGCCGCCGAAGGGAGCGGCCGCGCCGGATACGTCCCCGAAGGGAGAGCCCGGGCCAGACGGAAAGCCTGCTGCGGACATGCCGCGCGTGCTGAAGGACGCGCCCACGCTGGAGCAGCTGGAAAAAGAGCTGAAAAGAGAGCGCCACCGCGTCAGCTTTGGCCGCGTGCTGCGCAACACATTGTTCAGCCTTGTGGTGGTGTCGGCCGTCAGCGTGCTGGTCGCGGTGCTGCTGCTGCCGGTTCTGCAGATTCACGGCTCGTCCATGACGCCCACGCTGAACGAACAGGACATCGTCGCTGCTGTCAGCACCGGGGACTGTAAAACGGGTGACCTAATCGCGTTTTACTATAATAATAACATCCTGATCAAAAGGGTGATCGCCGGGCCAGGCGATTGGGTGGACATCGACGCGGACGGCAACGTCAGCGTCAACGGCCAACCCTTGGAGGAGCCCTACCTTACGGAAAAGGCACGCGGGGATACCGACCTCTCCTTTCCATACCAGGTGCCGGACGCGCGGTTCTTCGTAATGGGCGACCATCGCGCCACCAGCATCGACAGCCGTAGCTCGGTTATCGGCTGTGTCAGCCGAGAAATGATTATTGGACGCATTATCATGCGTGTTTGGCCGCTGGTGGAGTTCCGCATTTTTTAAGAAGCCGCTGTCCGCCTGTTCGGCGCGCCCGGAAAAGGGCAGGCTTAGAGCGTATATCGCCGGGCCGGAGAAACGCCCGGCAGGCGTATGGAATAGAATGGTCTGTCGGCGGACAGCGCCGGTATCTCATGTACCTTCCCATCGAGGGGAAGGTGTCGGCAAGGCCGACGGATGAGATGGAATACGGATAGACGAAACTTAATTTTATTCTAAAAACAAATCCCTTATGGAGAGTATTGTACCAAGGAAGGAGACGGTAGAATGGAATCTCCAAATAGCCGGGTTGCAAAGCTTTTGCGGGAAAAGCAGAATATTCGCCGGAAGGCCGCGATATTTTTCGGCCTTGCGCTGCTTGTGATATTAGGCACCGCGGCGGTGCTTTTGCTGCACGCGCAGGCGATGAACCACACCCGCCGCATGCTTGAGTGCACCTATACAACGCATCAGCATACGGAAGAATGCTACCCGGATGGGGATATAAGCGCGCAGCCTATCTGCGGCCTGGCCGATGCCGTGGTACACGTCCATAATGAGGATTGCTATGACGGCGAGGGTGCGCTTGTCTGCCCTCTTGAGGAGTTGGAGCCCCATACGCATGACGAAAACTGTCTTGTCGAGCGCCGTGAGCTGATTTGCGGACTGGATGGGATAGATGAGGCCGACCTTCCCGCCGATTCCTCCGAAGCAACGCCCGCCTCTGCGGCCGGGACGGTGCATACCCATACTGAGGACTGCTACGCCCCGGGCGAGCGCGTGCTCGTTTGCGGGCAGGAGGAACAGGAGGGTCACGCCCATTCTGACGCGTGCTATACTGAGCAGCCGCCGGTGCTGTCCTGCGGGCAGGAGGAGGGCGAGGCGCATACCCACACTGAGGACTGCTATACCGGCGGCGGCTTGGCGCTGTCCTGCGGACAGGAGGAGCGCGCGGGCCATGTCCATTCCGACGCGTGCTATGCCGACGGCGAGCCCGTGCTGGTCTGCGGGCAGGAGGAAAGCGCGCCGGTGGGCGATTCCGCGAATGAGCCCGCTTCGGCCGGGGAGGGCGAGCCGCCGCATATCCACACCGAGGACTGCTACCGTGTCTATACGGAGCTCGGCTGCGGCAAGTTGGAGCTGCACACGCACACCGACGAGTGCTATACGACCGTTGAGCCCGAGAACCCCGAGGAACCCCCATATCAGGTGCTGACCTGCACGATCCCGCAGCTGGAGGAGCATATCCATTCCGAGGAATGCTTTGCGACGGTCGAGCTCACGCCCGAGGAGGTCGCTGCGCTGGAGCAGCAGGGGACGGTGATCCGCGATCTGCAGCTTGTTTATGAGGACGCCGATATCCGTGTAACGGCGGACTACGACACAACGGCGCTGATTCCCGAGGGTGCGGCGCTCGCGCTGGTGGGTGCCGATACGCCCATGCCCGAGCCGACGCCGGTTTTGACGGTGGGCTTAGAGCCCGGCGCGGGTACGCTCGATACGTCCGGGCCAGATACATCCGCGCCGGAAAGCAATACCGAAAACGACGTTGACGCACTGACGGATCCCCCCGTCCCGGATGTCGTGAATGACAACCCGGAGGACGGTACGGCGGGCGATACGCCGGAAAATCCGGAGAGCGTTCCCGAAAATCCTGAAAACGACGCGGAGGGCGCGCCCTCCGAAACAGGGGCTGATGTTTCCGCCTGTGGCGGAAACATCAATTCCGATTTGGTTCGCGCCGGCTTTATGGCCGAAGGCCGTGAGTGGCTGCCGGCCTCCACGGCGACCTATACGGTGCAATATTTAGAGAACGGAGTGCCGCTGGGCGAGCCGGTTGAATATTACTACACGCCGGGTGGACAGCTGCCTGTGTTCCCGCGCGCCGTCGCGCGCTATACCCGCGAGTGCCGTGCCGACGCTTTTATCGTGACGGCCACTTATACCGCCTTGGCCGAAATCCCCGAGGAGGCCGAGCTGCGCGCCGCCCTCGTGACGGACGAGGCCGTTGTGGCCGAGCATGAAACCGAATACCGCGCCGCCCTGCACAGCGAGCAGGCGCAAATGGTCAGCCTGATGGACATCGGCTTCTGGCTGGACGGCGAGGAGGTACAGCCCGCCGCGCCGGTGCGGATCACCGTGCAGCTTTTGGGCGAGGACGGCTTGCCCGTCGGCGAGCCGCTCACGGTGGTGCATTTCGCCGAGGCGGGCACGGAGATCATGCGGGCCGACGTGGACGAGAGCGGCGCGGCCACCTTCGACATGAACGGCTTTTCCCTCGTGGGGTTGGGCTATACGCCCGAGGCCGGCGAGGATGGTCATGTCACGCTGGACCACACCTTTGAATGGACGGATGAAAACGGCCTGTTCCGCATGACGTTCCACGTCAAGGGCGTCGCTGGGCCGAAGAGTGCGGACGATGTGTCCGGTGCGGATCATGATAGCGTGGAGCCCGATGTCCAGCCGGACGCGGATGCCTCGGATGGAAACAGTGCAGACACGAGTACCGGAGACGCGGATGCGGCGGATGCATCTGCGCCCGCTGGCGCGCCTGAAAATGGAGATACCGGCGTCGAGTCCACGGGTGCGGCGCCCGAGGACGGTGCGAGCGCGTCCGAGGCGTCTGAAGAGGAAGACGCGGAGGACGGCGGTGCGGACGAGCAGGACGCGCGGCCGATCGACGCGCCGCTCGCGAACGCGTCCTATTTGGCGTTCAGCGTCGAGACGCTGGGCGAGGACGACGCGGCCTACGCGGCGTATGCCGAGTACAGCGCGGGGAACGCGGACGCGAAGGAACTGCTGAATTTGGCCGTGCTGCGCTACGCGCTGACCTATGGCGGCGAGGAGCTGGATCTCTCCGACTGCGAGATCGAGGTCACCCTCGTGCCCACCGAGCGCATGGAGCTGGCCGCGGCCGCGTATCAGCGGGAGAACCCGGCCGATAACGGCGACGACGACGGCGACGGCTATGTCCTTGCGGCGGACGGCGAGACGCTGTTGCCCGCGCCCTATAACAACAATACCTCGCTGCGTGTCAGCGCTATTGCGCCTGCGCCGGAGGTCGGAGAAACTTCTGTGGCCGAGCAGGGCGCGGTCACGGTGCAGGCTGGCGATTATGCCGAAAAAATTGAAAACGGCGAGATTTCCCCAGATGCTGCGATGAATGTGATGAGCATCGAGGAAACAAATATCTCGCAAACAGCGGAGGATGTAGCGTCGGAATCCCTTGCGCAGCCGGAGCCCGATCGGAGCGTAACCTTCACGGTTGCGCCCCGCACTGCGGGCGCGCCGACAGACGACACGGTTGCGTTTTCGCTCAATGCCAGCACAAACCCGACCTATACGGTGCAGTATTACGCGAATCTGCCAAAGGTGGATTTGAAGGACAGTGAGGCAGTAGGAACGAATGAAATAAAGCGTTTGCCGGTAATCAATACACATACGGATGCTTATAGGCCGATACTCCCGAAAAATGGCCCGAACGGTGAATATGTAGATATAATAACAGCGTGGGGATCAGTGCGGAAAGGAATTGCTGCGCCGGAAAATGGCCTCTTGTACATTCCCCTCAAGCAAGGTGGAACCGTATCCATCCCGACGACGCTGACAAAAACATACCGCACAAAATCCTTCTCCTATATGAGCGCGCCGGAGTTGATTTATACCGATATGCTCATCAGCAATGAGCACTATGTACCGAATGAGCTTTGGGTTTGGAAGGGATGCGAATGCAAAGAGGGCAATTCCTGTACGAATGCGGAGCATTGGCATGTTTATACGCGGTTTAGTATGGAAAGCGCGGAAACGCACGGAAAGGATATTATCGAAACCGACGAAGGGTATATGTACGTTCGGTATTATTATAATGCGTTTGATGAAGATAAGAATACAGAGGTTCGTCTGTGCCTGACAAACCGGCCGGAGACAGAAGGCGATTACACGCCGTATCGGGTGCCGGTGGAGGGCGGCAAGCCGATTGTCTATATTCCATTGAATGAGCAGTCGGTGATCCGGTGGGTGTATAACGCAAAGACAAGCAGTTCGCCCATGAGTACCACATTTCATGATTATAATATCATTAAAGAAATTAAGAACAATCCGAAGAATCCAGTGGGTGATGTAGTCGCATGGACGAGTAACGAAGGCAAGGGCATCAATGCTGGTGAATATGAGGGTCAGGGCGCAAAATATGGTTTTGGTAATGCGGATCCCGGAAAAGAATATGCAAATGAAAAATGGAATGCAGATAGCGTAAATAATTACATAAATCATGCAAATTACGAAATGAGAAATGGGACACAATACTACAACAGTTATGGCTTGTGTACCTATGGCCTTGCTGCCGGGATTTACGCTACAGGAAAAAATATTAAATTTGCGAACGGTATCAGCGCGCCGAAAGACCTGTTCGGCGATAATCAGAGAAACGGAAAGCATAGTGAAAAAGGCTCGCTGACATTTCAGCAGGATGGCGATACCTATACGCTCTCGAAAGCTACGGTAGGAAATACGCCGACAGTTGAGAATTTGGAAAAGTTTGCCTTGACTTCGCAAGGAGTTTGGTCAAATAATTTCTGGGTAATGGACGGCGTCGAATATGAGGGACGCGATCCGCTATTTGGTGAAAAAGATGGAGTGCGGCCATTAAGCGATGACTACAAGAATCACAACAGCTTTTTCAGCATGCAGTTTCAGGTCGATTTTGAACTTACGGACAATTATGTTGGCCCGCTGGATTATATCTTTTTTGGCGACGACGATATGTGGGTGTTCCTGAGCGAGATCGACGACGACGGCAAGATCATTCAGCAGGCTGACGGCCAATACGGCAAGCTGGTCTGCGACATTGGCGGTGTGCATCCTTCCGTAGGTGAATATGTCAACCTGTGGGACTATATTGCGCCAGGTCAGGGCCCGGAGGGCGTACACGAGACAAAGAAATACCGGCTTTCGTTCTTCTACACCGAGCGCGGCGCGTCCGGATCCACGTGCTGGATGCAGTTCACCCTGCCGAACGTGACATCCCCCGAGGTGGGTGAGATTCATAACGATACCTATTACAGCGAGCTTGAAATCGGCAAAGAGGTTTTCTGTGTGCTGAAAGACGGCATGGAAGAAGACAAGAAACCCACGCCGGTTGACAATGGCGATATTTTCCAGTTCGAGGTTGTATTTACCTCCCCCGAGGGTAAGGAAATAGACCCCATCAATGATTTGATTAAATACAAAATATATACGGGGGACAGCAAAATACCGGACGTGGAAAGCGTTCTCATAAGAGGCGAGGGCGTGGTATTGCTCAAGCACAATCAGCGTGCCGTTTTTGAAAATCTTCGGGTAGGCTGGGAATACACAATCACGGAGCAGAGCGCCCGGAAAGATGTCTCAGGCGGGCCCGCGGCCAGCGATTATACCTACGAGACAAATATCTGGCGGGGCAAACAGGAAAACTGGAACGGCAGGGACAGAAATAACTTTGACCGGGTCGGATCGGAGGACATCGTTCCGTGGCAGGAAGGAGATCAATATACCAAAATTGTCACAGGCGAGGTGTTGGAAAAACAAACGGTCTGTGTCAAATATGAAAATACCTACCATGCGTATGAACTGCCCAAGACGGGCGGGGTGACGATGGATTGGTATGTGCTGGGCGGCGGCGCGCTGGTGCTGGCAATGGCGCTGGCGCTGCATAGACGCCGCAGAAAATCCCACTCCGCCCCCTGAAAACCTTCCCACCGTCAGAAAACCTTCCCCTTGAGGGGAAGGTGGCCGAGCGGAGATAAGGGGCCCCCGCAAAAGAGCCGCGAAGCGGTCTTTTGTGGGGAGAAGGAGGAACGGCGGAGCGGTGTGAGAACTGCCTGCAAAGGCAGTTTGAACAAAGCGCAGCCCGTGACGACGCCGGATGAGGTGGAAAACCGTCAGAAGCCAGCTTTTTAAGGTGAAAAACCACAAAAGGAAGCTTCGACGGAAAGATTCCACAAAACGCGCGGACTTGCTAAAAAAGCGGATGGAGATATTCCACCTCATCAGTCGGCTTCGCCGACAGCTTCCCCTCAAGGGGAAGCTTACTGACGAGGAGGAAACCTCGCCCCTCCCGGGAACACCGCCGCGGGCGGTGCGGGCGGAGCAAGCGCCGCCCCTGCGAAAGCAAAAGCGGCGCGCACACATTGTTTTGCACAGGGCTTTCCCAAAAGCCGTGTGGAAATATTATTTTCAAACATCCATGAAGGAGGAAAACGAATCATGAAGCATGGAAAGAAACTATTGGCTTTGGCGCTGGCCCTGTGCATGGCCTTCGCCCTCGCCGTCCCCGCATTCGCGGATGATGGGGATGTAACAATCGGCGGGATTGAATTGCCCGATTTGCCGACAAACGGGGAAAATAATGGTCAGCCGCAAAACGTTGACCATACATTTTCTGCGTACCAGATTTTCACAGGTACGATCGAGAAAAATGGTGATGATGACGTACTTATGGGTGTGCAGTGGGGCAATGGCGTGAACGCCGCAAACCTCGTTGCAGTGTTGGCAGGAAAAGCTGGTACAGAGCCTGAGCTTGCGGTTGAAAGCAAGTTTATTTCAACGTATCAATCTCTTGGGGGAGCCGATACAATATCCAATCCGTTCGCCGGTATTGTATATGATCCGGATCGTCCCAATGTCTCCGCTGATGCGGTAGCGCGTGCGTTAGAAGGAATGGCTTACAACAGCTATGAAGCAAGAGCATTTGCGGCGCTTGTGGACGAGAACACAACCAATGCTATCACCGCTACGGGTGAAGCAAACTCTCTCAAATTGCCGACTGCGGGTTACTATCTCACTGTTGATACGACAAGTGTGGATGGGACTCAGACTGCGCGTAATTTAGATGTTCTTGCTTTGACTGAGGCTAATGATAATTATACGCCGAATGAAAAGAGAGATGTCCCTAAGCTGGATAAGCAGGTACTGGAAACCAACGACAGCGATGCAACCACAGAGTGGGATGATACCGCTGCGGATTATGACATTGACGATAAGGTTCCGTTTGTCCTGACCGGTACGATTGCCGACAATTATAATCTGTACAAGGTGTACAAATATGTTTTCCATGATACGCTGAGCGCTGGTTTGACGCTGGATTACAAGAATGATGCTGCGGCAGAAGAAAACGCCAAGGTCCTCAAGGTGTACGTGAACGGCATTCAGATCACAGATGGCTATGATGTTAATGCGACAGTAAATGAGGATGGAACAACTTCGCTCACTGTGACGTTCGGCAATTTGAAGACCTTAACCTATGGGACAGATAACACAAAAATTGATAAGGACAGCGTCATCCAAGTTGTTTACACGGCTACGCTGAACGAGAACGCTACAGTGGGCAGCACGGGAAACAGCAACGAGGCTTATCTGGAATTCTCCAACGATCCGAACAGCACGGACGATGGCGATACCGGTACGACGCCGACGGATAAGGTTACCGTGTTTACCTTTGAGTTGGATGTCAATAAGGTGAAAGAGGATTCGAATGCAGAGAATGGGACGTCTCCGTTGGAAGGCGCCGGTTTCACGCTGTACAAGAAGTATGCCACTGCGCAAACTGATAAAGGTGAAGCGCTGGAGGGCGGTTCAGCGGAAAATGGCTATTATTATAAGGTGCTTGCAATCGATCCGAGCGGAGGTAATAAGCCCACAACCTTTAGATTCGAAGGTCTTGACGCTGGCGAGTATATGCTGAAGGAGACAACAATTCCTTCGGGCTATAATAAAATCGAGGATATGTATTTCACAATCGAAGCTGTAGAGGGTAAAGACGAGAGCGGCAATGTGATTATTAAGGAACTGAAGGTAACCGACCTCAAGGATGAAAATGGCAAGCCGATGAAAGCCGCCAATGGCACAGATGATGCGATTACATTTACACCAGAGCCTACAGAGAATGAAGGTTATACTGGTAAAATTTCTACCGATATTTTGAACCTGAAGGGCGTTGTCCTGCCCGGCACCGGTGGTATCGGTACGACGATCTTCTACGTGGTGGGCGGTCTGCTCATCGCGGGTGCGGGCATCCTGCTCATCACCAAGAAGCGCATGAAGAGCGCGGAATAATTCCGCATTGCGTTCGCCCCTTTCCCTTCCCCCTTTTTGGGGGGGAGGGGCGATGGGGGCGGTTTCCCCTCATCCGTCACGGCGAAACGCCGTGACACCTTCCCCCAAAGGGGGAAGGCAAGGGGCGATGGAGATATTCCACCTCATCAGTCGGCTTCGCCGACAGCTTGCGGCGCTGTCCAAATCTTTGATTTGGGTAACAGCGCCCATGCAAGGGACGCCCGTGAACAGGAGTGCGAAGCACGAACTGCGAACGGCTGCGGCCTACTGCTCTCCCTCAAGGGGAAGCTTACTGACGAGGAGATAACGTCTCTGTTCCGTCAGGCCACCTTCCCCTTGAGGGGAAGGTGTCACCGCAGGTGACGGATGAGGTGGAAAACCGTCAGAAGCCATTTTCGGCAGGCAGAAAACCATAAAAAGAAGTTTCGGCGGAAAGATTCCACAAAATGCGCGGACATACCGGAAAAGGCAGAAAGAGATATTTCACCTCGTCCGACATTATGGAACTGGGCGATGGGGGTATTCCGCCTCATCCGACATTATGGAATTGGGCGATGGAGATATTCCACCTCATCCGACCTCGCTTTCGCTCGTCAGTAACCTTCCCCTCAAGGGGAAGGTTACTGACGAGGAGATAACGTTTATTCTCATTGGAACAAAACAGCTTTTCCGGGCGCGGCCCGGAGAGATCCCGAGCGCATGCCCCGCCGCCGACGGGGCATGCTGTCCGGGGTCATGTCCTTTCCCTTTCGCCCGGTACGCGGGCGGACATCAGTAAGGAGAGCCTTGCGCTATGAAGCAATTCTTCAAAAAACACCTCGTGGAAATGGTGCTGTATGTGATCCTGCTCGCGGGGCTTTGCTTATTGCTGTATCCGACCTTCAGCAACTGGTGGAACTCGTTCCACCAAACCCGCGCGATCGCCTCCTATATGGACACGGTCGAAAACGCGACGGCCGAGGAGCAGGCCGCGATGATCGAGGCGGCGCGCGCGTACAACGCGCGTCTGGCCGCCGGGGAAACCGGCTTTCTGCTCGACGAGGCGCAGGAGGCCGAGTACCGGAGCCTGCTCGACCCTTCCGGCACGGGCGTCATGGGATATATCCGCATTCCCGCCATCAACGTGAACCTGCCCATCTATCACACGGTGGAGGACGTCGTGCTCCAGGTCGGCGTCGGGCACATCCCCGGCAGCAGCCTGCCCGTGGGCGGCGCGAGCACGCACAGCCTGCTTTCCGGGCACCGGGGGCTGCCCTCCGCGCGCCTGTTTACCGATCTGGATCAGCTTCGGGAGGGCGACGTTTTCATCGTCACCGTTTTGGGCGAGACGCTGACCTATCAGATCGACCAGATCCGCATCGTGCTGCCCGAGGAGGTCGACGAGCTTTCGATCACCCGGGGAAAGGACTACAGCACGCTGATTACCTGCACGCCCTACGGCATCAATACGCACCGCATGCTGGTGCGCGGCCACCGGATCGAGAATCTGACGGAGAGCGACCTGAACATCGTCTCCGAGGCAAAGCGCATCCCCTCGCGGTATGTGATCGCGGTGATCGGCATCCCGATGCTGTCCCTCACCGTGCTGGCGATGCTCCTGTTTGACCGGCGCAAAAAAAAGCCCGGGAACCAGAAGGAGTTGCTCGACGCGCTGAAAAAAAGCAAATAACCGACCGTTGCAACAGGAGGAGAGACCATGAAAACAAAACGGCAAAGCCCTGAGCGGGGCCTGAGACAGGCTCTGGCCGTTCTGCTGACGCTCGCGCTGGCGGTTGGACTGGTTCTGTCCGCGCCCGCGCCGGACGGCCCGGCCTACGGCGCACCCGTACCGCAGGCTCCCGGCGACAGCGGGGAGGACGCCGCGCCCGACACCGGGGACGCAGCCGCGGCCGGGGGAAAAATCACGCTGAATTTCGCGCGGGACTCCGCCGGAAACCCCATCACCGATTTGGACCCGGAGCAGACGCAGGTCGACCTGTACCGCGTCGCGCCCGCCGTGAAGCTTTCCGGCTATGACGCCTACGCGTACTGCGTGGACAATACCATGCCCTGCTACGAGCTGATCCGCGCCTATTTGGACGATTTGCAGAGCGCGGGCTGGCACAGCGAGGCGCTGAGGGCCGCGCCCGCCGGTTATCCGCAGACAGAGGGCGCGGGGGAGTGGCTGCTGTTTTACGCGACGGGGGACGTCGCAGTGAGCGAATGGCAGAAGTTGGCCGAGCTGCTGGCGGAATATTATCTGACGAGCCCGGACGCGGGCGGGGGGAGCCTGCCGTCTCCGGACTACAGCACGGTGATCGGCCAAAGCGCGGCCGTGCCGGAGGGCCTGTATTTTGCCACGGTACACGGCAAGGACATGAAGCCGGAGGACTATATCGCCGTGGAGCACCCCCTGACGGCCACAGGCTACCGGCAGGAGAAGGGGAGAATCTGCACGGCCGCCTATTCGGCCGACAAGCTCTGCTACTTCCAGCCGCAGCTGATTTCGCTGCCGAATCGCGGCATGGACGCGGCGGGAAACGCCGTGACGGACACAACGCTGCCCGGGGAATGGTTTTTTGACGTGACCGTGATCACCAAGGGCGAGGCGCTGCCGCGCTATGCCGATTTGGAAATTGTGAAGCGCCTGGAGAATCCCGGCGCGGAGCCCGCCGTTTTTGTATTCCGCGTGGCCGCGTACGCGCCGGAGGATACGGGCCGGACGAACCCGATCTATCAAAAGGTGGTCACAGTCCCTTACAACGGCACGGGGGAAATGGACCCGGTGCTGCTGGCGAATGTGATCCCCGTGGGCAGCACGGTCGTCATCACCGAGGAGTACACCGGCGCGGGCTATGTGCTGAGCGGGGCGGATACGGAGATCCGCTGGAACGGCGAAGATCACCCGTCCGAGCCGCCGGCGTTTCCGGCGCAGCCGGTCGTTGACGCTGCGGCGGGCACCGTAATCATCACCGAAATTCCGGCGGGGGGCATCCACATGGAGACGCCGTCGGGTGGGGAGCATATCCTGCCGGACGGCACCGTGGAGACGGTGATCTTCACCAACGAGCGGGGCGACGCAGCGCCCCCGCACGGCGGCATGGTCGTGAACCGTTTCGCGTATGACACCGAGAATAAGGGCTGGACGTGGATGAAGATCAGCGTCAACAAGGAAACGGGCGAGTGGACCGAGACCCTGGCCGAGCCCGTGGAGCCGGAAACACCGTAAGGGAGGGGCGGAACGCATGAAGAAAAGAAGATTCCTGCTGGCCGTTCTCGCGCTGGCCCTTGCGGTGACGGCGGCGCTGCCCAGCGCGTGGGCGTACTTTACCGCGAACACCACGGCGGGCGGCGGGCGCACCGTCCGGCTGGGCGACCGGACGGAGATCACGGAGACGTTCGCCAACTGGAAAAAGAGCCTTGTCATCACGGCCGAGCCGGTCACGCAGCCGCTGCATCTGCGCGCGCGCGCCTATTCCACCTATGAACTGCAGTACAGCGGCGCGGACTGGACGCAGGGCGGCGACGGCTGGTGGTATTACAATTACGCGCTGGCGAACCCCGGCGACGACGTGGCCGAGGAGGCGCAGCCCGCGTGGACGCGCAGGCAGTCGTCCCCGCTGGAGATTACGATCCGGGTCGAGGGCGTCCCGCAGGGGACGGTTCCCGAGGATTTTGACGTGACGGTCGTGTATGAGACGATCCCGGTGACCTATCACGCGGACGGCAGCCATTCGAGCGCCGCCGAAGCGGATTGGACGCAGGGACAAAGGGGAGGGGATGCCGGATGAAACAGCTGAGAAGGCTTCTCTCGTCCCCCGCCGTGACGGTGGGCGCGTTCGCGCTGGCGGCGTGTCTGCTGGCGTTCAGCACCATCGGCGGCACGCGCGCCGCGCTGACCTATTATTCGGAAAACTATGTCTCCACCGTGCAGATGCACGAGCTGGGCGTTTCGTTAGTGGAAAACGGCGCCGTCGTGGCGACGGGAAACGCCGTGACGTCGGCCCGCGCGGCCCGGGATGGCGAGCAGATGTCCGCGCTGTTGGGCACGCTGATTTTGGAGCAGAGCGGCGCGGCCGAGCCCGCGAGCGAGCCGTTCAAGTTAGGCGCGGTGTACCGCGAGCAGCTTGCCGTGCACAACCCTAAGGACAACGGCGCGGACGCCGCCGCCGGAGCGGCGAATATCACGCAGTATGTGCGCGTGACGATCCGGCGCTACTGGGTCAAGCCGAACGGGGCGGGCGGCTGGACAAAAGCGCCGGAGCTGGACCCTGATTTGATCGAGTTGGGGCTCGCGGAGGGGAACGGCTGGGTCGAGGACGCCGACGCCCGCACGAGGGAGCGCACGGTGCTGTATTACACAAGGCCGCTCGCGCCCGACGAGACGACGCCCGTTTTTTCCCGCACGTTGCGCATTGATCCCAGCGTGAGCGCGACGGTGAGCCGGACGGAAAACGGCGGAACCGTCACGGACACCTATATCTATGACGGCGCGGCGTTCCAGCTGGAGGTGCGCGTCGACGCGGTGCAGGACCATAACGCGGCGGATGCCATTCTGAGCGCGTGGGGCCGCTCGGTCTTGATCGACGCGGACGGCACGTTGCGCCTTGACTGAGGAGGGCCGGAGCATGAAAAAAAGAGTACTGGCGACGGCCCTGACGCTGGCGGTGCTGCTGACGGCCGCGTCGACGGCCTTTGCCGAGACGAGCACCGAGGAATGGGATGTGACGTTTACCGAGGAAAACCAGCTGGAGAGCAATTATACCGCCGCGAACCTGAGCAGCACGGTTTTTGAAATGCAGCCGGGGGATACGGTCAATCTGACGCTGCATCTGAGCAACGAGAACGGCAGCCCGTCCAACTGGTATATGAGCAACGAGGTGCTGCAGTCGCTGGAGGAATCCGGCAACGCGGCCAGCGGCGGCGCGTATGAATACGAGCTGACCTATACCGCGCCCAACGCCGAGCCGAGCATCCTGTATACGAGCGACACGGTCGGCGGCGAGCAGCAGAACAGCGACCGCGTCGGCCTGAAAAACGCCACCGAGGGGTTAGAGGATTTCTTCTATTTGGATACGTTGGAGGCCGGGGAGCGCGCGACGGTGAATCTGCGCGTTTCGCTGGACGGCGAGACACAGGGCAACGCGTATCAGGACACGCTGGCGCGCCTGCAGCTGAATTTTGCCGTGGACCCGGTCGTCTCGCGGGAGGAGGTCGTCGTTCAGGAAAATCTGACGGTGGTGCAGACGGGCGATCAAAACAAATCGCTCCCGTTCCTCATCGCGGCGGGCGTCAGCGGACTGCTTCTGCTGATATTGGCGCTGCTGGGTACGCGGGAGCGCAAGCGGCGGCGCAGGGGCGGCGCGAAAAAGCTGCTGAGCCTGCTGCTGGCGGCGTCGCTGCTGTGCGCCTTTCCCGCGCTGTCGCTGACGGCGCGCGCCGAGGACGCGCAGCCGGAGGAGCCGCTCACCTACCGCGTGCGCCTGTTCCCGGGCGCGCAGGGCGCCATCAACGCGGAGCGGATCGTTTCCGCGCAGCTGGGCGATAGGCAGATCGCGTGCCCGGTCAAAATGGAGAACGGTGTCTGTGTTTTAGAGGAGTTGCCCTATGGCGCGATCGTAACCTTTCACACGGATGAGGAGACCGAGGGCGGCGTGGCGCTGAACCGCGCCGCGAACGCGGACAGCAAATACTATGTGCGCGGCGTGCGCGAGAGCGGGCAGGACAATCAGGTGGTGGAGGCGGCGTCGTTCACGGTGACGGCCGATCAGGATTATGTCGTCGCCTACGGCATCCGGGGCGAGATGGTCGCGTATACCGTCCGCTTCGAGGACGAGGCGGGCAACGAGCTCGCGCCCCCGCTGGTGCGCCACGGCAACGTCGGCGACAAGCCGGTCGTCGCGTATCAGTATATCGAGGGCTACCGCCCGCAGGCGTATAACCTGACGAAAACGCTCGACGCCGACGCCGAGAAAAATGTGTTTACGTTCACCTACGCGCCGATCGAGGTGAATGTGACCGTGCAGACGGTCGTCAACCCCGCCGTGACGGTGGTGCCGGGGACCGGAGGCGGGCCGGGCGGCGAGGCACTGGAGGACGGGCCGACACCCCTCGCGCCCACGCCGGAGGAAGTGATCGATCTGGACGACACGCCGCTGTCGGGCCCCGGGTTCACCGCCCTGATGGATAAAATGATCGCCGATTTCGCTACCGCGCTGACGTTTTCTTTGCCGCTGCGCATCGGTATCAGCTTTGTGCTGATCGGTTCCGGCGTGCTGCTGATCCTGCTGTTTATCCGGAAAAAAGAGAAAAAGTACGATAAAGACGAGAGTTCAAACAATGAAAAAGCAAGCTGAGGCAGGGGCGCCGCGGCGTATACGCGGTCTCGCCGCCCTGTGCGGCGCACTGGGCAAGACGCTGCTGCTGCTTGTTATTTTGCTCTGCTTAGTGGCGCCGTTGGCGCGCCTGTGCGGATACGAAATTTACAACGTTGTGAGCGGCAGCATGGAGCCCGCCATTCCGGTGGGCAGCGCCGTTTTCGTGCGCTCCGTCCCACCCGTGCAGCTTGAGCCCGGCGACATTGTCGCGTTCCAGAGCCGTGGCACGGTCGTTACGCACCGCGTGGTAGAGAACGACGCAGCTCAAAGCAGCCTTATCACCAAGGGTGACGCAAACGCGCAGCCGGATCCGGAGCGGGTGCGCTATCAAGATGTAATCGGCCAAGTTGGACATCATGCTCCGATATTGGGCTGGCTACTGAGCACCTATACGGGCGGTTCGGGCCGGGTGTATTTGATTTGCCTTGCGGCCGGAGGCGCGGCGCTTGATCTGGCGGCGGTTCTTATGCGAAAAAGGCATGCCGCTCCGCCGGACGGCGCGGAGGAGGACGTGTAGAAAGAATGGCGGAAGGTGGGAAAACAGATGCGGGGAAGGGCAGGAAGCGGCGCGTCGGGGCGTTTCCGACTGCTACTTACGCTGGCGATTGCGGTGATATTTGTGGCTTCGGTGGGCGGCTATCTCTATACCCGCTGGAGCGCGCAGCGCCAGCGCGAGGTATATACGGACGGCGCGCGGCGCTATACGGTAAAAGCGAGTTCCCTTTCGGAAGGGCAGGGAACGGAGCAGCCGCCCGTCACGGTTGATTTTGACGCGCTGCTCGCGGTCAACAGCGATATTGTGGGCTGGATTTTCTGTGAGGGAACCGCGATTGATTATCCGGTGCTTTGCGGTGAGAATAACGACGTCTATCTGCGCCGCGACTATGAGGGAAACGCCAATACCGCCGGGTCGATCTTCCTCGAGGCGCAGAACCGGGCGGATTTCTCCGACGCCAATACCATTTTGTATGGGCACAATATGGCGGACGGCAGCATGTTCGCCGCGCTGCAAAGCTGGCAGGATCAGGCGTTTTACGAGGCACACCCGGTGATATGGCTTCTGACGCCGAAGCAGGATTATAAGCTCCTTGCATTCAGCGGCTATACGACGTCGGCCTACTCCGAAGCCTACAGCATCTTTACCGGCCCATGCGAGCCGCTGAACGAATATTTGGAAAAGGCGGCGGTGCAGTCGGCCTTCAGCACATCCGTGGAGCTGGAGTCGGATGCGCGCTATGTGCTGCTGTCCACCTGTGCCAGCGCCTATGGCGCCGACGAAGCGCGCTTTGTGCTGCACGCGGTGCTCCAGCCCGTGCCGTAATAGGATACAGTCGGATTCAAGAGGGTGTTATATTCGTTTCCTGCTCCATCCGGTGCCGCTGTGCCCGGCCGCTTTTCCCTCGAGGGGAAGGTAAAGAGATTAAGTTTTATGAATAAATTGGAAAGTTTTTCTGGAACGGATTGCATTTGCCAAAAGAATATGGTACAATCAAAAAAAGCGTTCAACTTTTCGAGAAATCGGAAAGTGGGACGCTTTTGAAACTGGGAGGCCATTTATGGAAAGTCGCACCATCAAATTGTACGCAAAAAACACCAGCGTTCCGCTCAAGGTCGTGCCGGGTCATTTTGCCACGAACCATTCACACGTCAACTACTATATCGACATGACGACGCTGAAAACGCGTGTGTCCGAGGCGGGCGCTGTGGCCGCTGTGCTGGCGGGGCAGTATGTCGTCAATTCCATTGTCGACACAATCGTTTGCTTAGACGGTACGCAGGTGATCGGCACTTTGCTCGCGCAGGAGCTGACACGCGCCGGATACGGATCGATCAACGCACATGGCACGATCTATGTCGTTACGCCGGAATATGATTCCAACAATCAGATGATGATTTTCCGTGACAACACCCGCCCGATGATCGAGAATAAGCACGTAATCGTGCTGATGGCTTCCGTCACCACGGGCATTACCATCCGCAAGACGATGAACTGCATTTCTTATTATGGAGGTATTCCCGTGGGCGCTTCGGCCATCTTCAGCGCGGTGGACGATGTCGAAGGGTATCCCGTTCACTCGGTATTCCACAACAACGATTTGCCTGATTACAAAAGCTGCTCGGTGCATGAGTGCCCGCAGTGCGCCGCCGGACAACGCATCGACGCGCTTGTCAACAGCTATGGATATTCCAAAGTGTAATTTTTTTACAAATATTACAAAGAGGAAAAGCCCGACGCTTGGTCGGGCTTTTTTCTTTAACGATATGGAAAAACAGATCCCTTAAAGCTCCCTTTTGGGGGAAAGCGTCGCAGCGGGAGCGCCGTGACGAGGAGAAAAAACATACAGCAAACTTTTTTGGAATTATTTGTTCCTAAATCTGGCGGCTTGCTTTAACATGCCGTAGAGACAGTCTTCTCCGCCCGGAAACGCTGCTGCGGCCTTCTCGGGAAGTCCAAGACCTCCCCTACGGCGCTTTGAAATTGTTTACGGGATTTTAACGGCACATCGTTTTGCATAAGACCGGATAGCTACACAAACCTTGTCAGCAAAAAGACGGCGGCCATCAGCACGGGCTGGTGCGCCATATAAACCAAAAGGCTATGCCGGCCCAGCCATTCAAGCGGGCGGCAGACCGTTCGGCCGCGCAGCGGCTCCTCAAAACATGAACGCAGCAGACGCCAGAGGAAAAGGCCCGTCCAGAATAAAAACATCCAAGGGATCAGCGGGAAATAATCCGCCGAGAAAAAGCCCGGGCCCGGAAAGCCCAAGGGGAACAAAAAGGACGTTTGATAAAGCCCGGCTGGCAGCTCCGCCGAGAGCGGGCCAAAGCCCCAGACGCCGCGCGGAACGCTCCGGCACAGCAGGAACAGCGCGAAGAAACCAACTGCGCCCGGCAGGGCCGGGATATGCTCCAGCGCGCGCCGCAAAAGTGCGGTAAGCAGCGCCGCCGCGCCGATCAGATGCAGGACGCCGAACAGGATACGCTCCGACGGTATGACCAGCAGTGTGACGGCCGTCAGCACTAAGCCGCAGCCGAGGACGATCACGCCATGCCGCGCGGGATGCCTGCTGTAATCAAACACCGCGCCCGCCACCAAAAGGAAGGTCCAGCAGATCGCCTGCTGCCATATGCGGGCGCAATCCGTTTGGGTGAACCACGCGGCGGGCCGCCCGAAAACCGACACCCAGTCATATACGCCATGATAAGCGATCATGTTGACGAGCGCTAAGCCGCGCAGGGCGTCGAAGAGGCCGATGCGCCGATGGGACGCGCTCCTCATGCCGTGCTCCTTACAGTGACGGCGTCACATGAACGGCGCCGTAATTGCGGATGCTCAGTACGTGGCACGCCCCTGTACCGAATACGCCGTCCAGCGCCGCGCGATAGGTTTCCAGCAGCTCTGTCGGGACAAACGCCTGAATTGTGCCCGCGAAGCCGCCGCCCTGCAAGCGCCATGCGCCGCGGCCGTTCAGGATGCGCTGGGAAAGCGCGAGGCCGAGCGAAACGCCCTGCTCGCGCGGGTTCCGCGCGCTATAGGCATTTTGATTGTATTCAAACGACGAATGCCCGCCCTCGACGATCAGCCGCAGAAATTCCTCAAAGCGATCTGCGCGGATGGCCTCGCACAAATCGCCCGCGCGCCTGCTGTCCGCGAAGAAATGCAGCGCGCGCAGCACCGCGCGGTCGCCCAGCTTCGCGCGCACGCCCGCGAGATCCGCGAGGAACGCCGCCTCGTCCACCTCGCGCAGAACCGGCTTGCCGAAGTAGGCCGCCACGGCCTCCATCTCCCCGCGCACCGCCGCGTATTCGTCGGTCAGGGACGCATGGCTTCCCTTGGTATCGGTGATGCACAGGCAATAGCCATGCTTTTCCAAATCGAACGATACCTTTTCCACCATGGGCGCGTCCGGGTCGCGAAAATCAATCGTGATGACGCTGCCCACGCTGCAGGCCGTCTGATCCATCAGGCCGCTGGGCTTTCCAAAAAAGACGTTTTCGGCGTATTGGCTGATTTTGGCGATGTCAACGGGGGAGAAGCGGCCGTCATTGTACTCGCCGTTGAGCACCGCACCGATCACGACCTCAAAGGCCGCCGAGCTGGAGAGGCCCGAACCGCGCAGCACATCGGACGTCGTGTAGGCGTCGAAGCCGCCCACCCTTCCACCTCGCTGCGCAAGGCCCGCCGCAACGCCGCGGATCAGCGCTTGGGAATGCCCCTCTTCGCCGGAAACGGGGGAAAGTCGTGCCAAATCCACCTCGTCACGCTTGTCAAAGCCCTTCGATTTGACGCGCGCGACGCCGTCGTG
Source organism: uncultured Clostridia bacterium (assembly GCA_947644575.1). Lineage (GTDB taxonomy): Bacteria > Bacillota > Clostridia > Oscillospirales > Ruminococcaceae > Ruthenibacterium. The sequence continues at coordinate 25,987 of CANRZX010000007.1, forward strand.
ATTTTGCGAAACGACGGCGATCACATCTAAATCCACCGCGCCCGCCATGACCACGCCGTGGTTGTGGTCGGTGTGGTTGCCGCCGATTTCCGTGCGCCCCGGCGCGGAATAGATTTTGACCTCGCGTCCCGCGCCGTACAGCGCGGCAAACGCGTCCAGAGCGTCTGCGTAGCGCGCGCGCTGATGCTCTAAAACGCTCGCCCGGCGTCCGTACAACTTTTCCAGCGCGGCGTCCCACGCCCCGTCCTCAATGGATTTTTTCAGTTCCTTTGCCGTCGCCATTGCCATGGCCTCCTTATATACATCCTTCGTACAAATGTACAAGCTGCTCCGTATTCCCGCGCGGGGGGTGAAGCGATTTTCCAAAAAGCTTTTGGACCGTTTGTTTACATGGACTTATGTTGAATATTCTGTTATAATATCCATGAAAACATTTTTATTTTATCACAGATGGGGCCCGCTTGCAAGATTTGTTCCTTTATTTACGGGGTGGCGCTCTATCCGGAAAGTCCTGCGGGAGGGGTCAAGGATGCACGACATATACAAGCAGTCCTTTAAGAAAAATGACGTCGACCATATCGATCTTTCCGTCTTTAACTGCGGCCTGCAAAGCTGCGAGGGCGGCTATACATGGGGGCCCGGGCTCCGGAACCATTATCTGATCCACTATGTCGTAAACGGAAAGGGAACGTATACCGTAAATCACATGGTGTATGAGCTGGGGGAGGAGGATGTTTTCCTCGCCAAGCCCAACCAGCTGATTACCTATTCCGCCGACGGGGACGAGCCGTGGGAATACTACTGGGTCGGCTTCAACGGCGTTGGCGCGGGCCGTTTGGTTATGGAGCTCCCGTTCCGGGAGGAGCGGCCCACGCACCACTGTGAAAACGCCGAGCGTGTGAAAAAGGCGCTGCTGGAAATTTTCCTCTCGCGCGGGCCCGGGCCGCGCGACGAAGCGCGGATGGTGGGGTATCTGTATTTATTCGCCGCCGAGCTGATGAAAGAGACGGCTGGCCGCGCACCGCGCGCCGTCCGCTCCAGCGAGCAGTATGTGTTGGACGCGATCCGGTTCATCCAGTTCAACTATTCGCGGGATATCGGCATCGACGACATCGCGCGGGCTGTGGGCGTCAGCCGCAGCCATCTTTATCGCGTGTTTATGAGCCATGTCGGATGTTCGCCCGCCGACTATCTGACGAAATACCGCATTGGTGAGGCGTGCGCGCTCTTAAAGCCCTCGGCGCTCTCTGTCGCCGAGATCGCTGTCTCGGTAGGCTTTTTCGACCCATTCTATTTTTCCCGTGTCTTCAAAAAGCATGTAGGCGTGCCGCCCAGCAAATATCTCGCACAGGCTTCGGGGGAATCGGCGTCCATGCCGGAGCTGCCGCCGTCCGAATAGAAAATATATGCCGCGAGGAGGGGCTATGATGCCGCTTGTTAAAAATCAGATCATCTCGCTGACGATTGATGCGCTCTCCAATGACGGCAGTGGAGTTGGCCGCTTTGAGGGGATGGCCGTTTTCGTCCCATTCACTGCTGTGGGTGACGCGCTGACAGTTCGCGTTGTCAAGGTCTGTAAAAGCCACGCCTTCGGCATTGTGGAAAGCGTTGTTGCACCCGGCGCCGGCCGCATTCCGGCAGACTGCGCCATTTTCGGAAAATGCGGCGGCTGCTGCTTCCGGCACCTGACCTATCCTGCGGAGCTGCGCGCGAAGCAGAGCTTCGTCGCGGACGCGATGCGGCGCATCGGTGGTCTGACGCTGCCTGTAAAGGAGATATTGCCTTCGCCGCAGGCGGAGCGCTACCGCAACAAGGTGCAGTACCCGCTGTTCTCTGCTGCGGACGGCAGTGTACGGGCCGGGTTCTACGCCAGCCGGAGCCATCGCCCCGTCCGCTGTGCCGATTGCCGTTTGCAGCCGGCGCTGCTGAATCAGATTGCGGAGACCCTCTGCGATTTGCTGACACGGTACGGCGTTTCCGTTTATGACGAGCGCGCACACAGGGGCCTTGCGCGGCACCTCTATCTGCGCCATGCCGTCACGACCGGGCGGGTGCTGGTTTGCCTTGTGTGTAACGGCCGCCGCCTGCCCCATGCCGAGGAGATCTGCGCCGGGCTGACACGAGCGCATCCCGAGGTGGAGAGCGTCGTTTTGAACGTCAATACGCGGCGGACAAACGTGGTTACCGGGACTGAATGCAAAGTGCTGTATGGGCCTGGCGTTTTGCGCGATACGCTGCGCGGCGTGCCTGTCGCGCTGGATCCGCTGTCGTTCTATCAGGTGAACACGGCGGGGGCGGACCGATTGTATGGCGTCGCGGCCGCTCTGGCCGCGCTCGGCCCTAAGGATACGCTGTTGGATTTGTACTGCGGCGCGGGCGCGATCGGGCTGTCGATGGCGTCCCGCTGCAAAAAACTGATCGGCGTTGAGATCGTGCCCGAGGCGGTGGAGAATGCGCGCCGTGCTGCGGCGGAGATGGGCGTTTCCCACGCGGAATTTCTGTGCGCGGATGCGGGCACGGCGGCGGAAAAATTGGCGGCGGACGGCTTACGGCCCGATGTGGTAGTCCTCGATCCGCCGCGCAAGGGCTGCGACGTCGCCACACTGGACGCCGTGCTGCGTATGGCGCCTCGGCGGCTCGTGATGATTAGCTGTAACCCCGCCACCGCCGCACGCGATGTCGGGCGCCTCTCACAGAACGGCTATGAGCCCACAGATATTCAGCCCGTCGACCTTTTCCCGCGCACAAAGCATGTGGAGTGCGTTGTGCGGATGTCGCGTGCGGAGGGCTGACGCCTGCCTGTTTTTTGAAAGGGTATGCGGAATGTGCATTAAAGAACCCCTGAAAAATCGTCAAGCGCATCTTCCCGCGGGGAAGTATCGGCCGCGCGCTATCGCGGCCGATGACCGGCCCGATTTAATCAGTGCTTTCTTAAAGAGGGCGCGATTCACGGATTTCTGTTCGCTGTGCAAAAATAGGCGGAGCAGGACGGAGAAACCCGGCGCGGAGGATCGGATATCTCGCCCTGATAAGAGATTCCGCTTGTTCCGCATAATTTTTTATCAAACCAATCGTTGCGGCAGTGTGCCTTTCCCGGTTTACTGTCCTGTAAACCGGGAAGGGCACACAATACACGCTGCTCCTATCGCCGATAACGGTACGACACAATGTATTTCTGCAATTCGGGCAAGGCTCGTCGGCGGACCGTACACTTGCAAAAATGGAGTGTTGCGGTAGTCCTGACCTTTTGTTGTCAAATAATCCTCTTGAGAGATACTATTTTTATCAATGAAGTAACGCAAGCAGTCGGCAATCTCAAAGGCAAGGCGTTCCCATTCGTTAATGCTCAGACCATTTGCGGAGGGCAGAGGGATTTATCCTTGCACGATACAGGATTTCATCAGAATAGATATTGCCTATTTCGGCAATCACGCTTTGGTCGAGCAAACACTCTTTGATTGCTTTTTTCGTTTCTTCAATCGGGATCGTAGAGATTCGGTGTTGCACTCGGCAGACAGTGGCTCTAATCCCAACTTTTCAATACCGCTGTATGTATCTTTTTTATTATTTCGTATCAGCCAAAACCGCCCGAAACGACGAGTATCAGAAAAACGTAGTTCCATTCCATTGCTTAATTGCATAAGGATATGTGTATGCTTTTCCAGCTGATAATCGGACGGAGTAACAAGTAAACAATTCGTCATTCGCATGTGCAAAATTATTTTGTTTTTATTGCCCAAATTGATAATCAGAAATTTCCCTCTGCGTGCCATAGAACCGATTACCTGTCCTGTCACATCTTCACAAAATTCATCTGCTGTCGGATGTGCAATGATCTCTGGGCGGTTGACAAGCACATTTTCAATCGTAAGCCCTTGTATCTGCGGCTCAACTATATTTTTGATTGTTTTTATTTCAGATAATTCAGGCATTATTCTCACCACCTTTTCGTGCTGACTTTTTGATTTCGCTGTGATAAAAATAATTGACAATCACAGGCGGCGCAAAAAAAGGTCTGCTCATACTATCGTCATTTGTCACATAATCAAGTCCGATTTCAGCAGCATACTCCCGTAATTCTGCGTCAAGATTTTCCCAATAGCTGCGGTCACCTCGGTTATAAATCCTTTGGTAGAGGGGTAGCAAGCTTGGGTATTTCTCAGCAATGTAGTCCATGATAACCGCCTTATAATTGCCACGAAGATTGAGATTTTCCAGCCAAATCAAATTACAGAATCCTTTTGCCTGTCCAATAATCGCTTTTACATCAGTAATCGCCGGGAAAATAGGCGAGATAAAACAGGTAGTACGGACACCGGCTTTGTTAAATGCTTTCATAGCAGCAAGACGACGTTCAATAGACACCGCTTTATCCATATCATCTTTGAATATTTCATCAAGTGTATTGATTGACCACGATACACGAGCGTCGGGAAAAGCCTTTATCAAATCTAAATCACGCAAAATCAAGTCTGATTTTGTTGCGATAGAGAGTTTTGCTCCGCTGTCTTGCAACTCGGTCAACAAAGTTCTTGTGCGTCCATAGACTTCCTCCTGCGGATTATACGGGTCTGTAACAGAGCCGATAAACAATTCCATGCCCGCATATTTTTTCGGGTTTTTAATTTTATCCCAATGCTTCACGTCAAGAAACTCGCCCCACGGTTCGGGATGGTTTGTAAAGCGTTTCATAAAAGAAGCATAACAGTATTTGCAAGCGTGAGTACAACCCACATAGGGATTGACCGCATATTCACAAACAGGCAAATTTGATTTTGATATAATGCTTTTTGTCGTAATTTCTTTTATAATCATTTCCATCTCCCAAAGCGGATTTGTTTGTCTATATCGGGATTATATTGCTCTAATTGCGGTTCTTCGGGATTTGCATAGCCAATACCGATAAATACGGGTATCATATAGGTCGGCGGCACTTTCAGTTTTT
>CANRZX010000008.1 GCA_947644575.1 uncultured Clostridia bacterium
GCCCAGCCGGCGCGCGGCCGGAGGGACGCCGAGCGGCAAAAACCGGGCGACGCCCCCGCCGCGAACGCGTCCAAGGCGCCATCCCCGGTGGAGAAGCCCGCCGAACGGGACGACAGCCTTCAGGTGATCGCCCGCCGTGCGCCCGCGCAGAAATACGCCAGCTTTGAGGACTACATGAAAGCCCACGAGTGAGACGCCCGAAGAGAGCGGCTCCGGCGCGTGCCGCTTAGGAGACCTGACGCCTTGCGAAAATCCCGCGGGAGACAGCGCCCCCCGTCGCGGCGAGAGCCGTTGCCGCGGGGACGGCCCAAACAGCGTACAGAAGCGCGCCGCTGATCCGCCCTGCCGACATGAGGGCAACGAACTGCGCGTGATAGGCCGGAAAAAGCGCGAGCGGCAGGAGCTTTACGCCTGTTTCCGGGATTGGAAACAGGATGGGCAGCGCGTACACCGTCGCGGAGGCCGCAAGCGCGACATTCTGATTTTCGCAGGCGGCGGACAAAACCAGCGTGACGCCGGCCGTCCCAATGGCGCAGGTAACGGTCAACACCGCCTGATAGGCCAGCAGCGTGCCGCAGGTGATATTGAAGGGAACGCTTCCTTCGAGGGCAGTCAGCTGCGCAAAAAGGATGCTGCAGTCCAAGCCCTCGCCGCCGTAAAAGGCGAACGCCGCCAGAAAATTCACCGCCAACACCACAGCGGCCGTGGACAGGGCGGCCAAAATGCCCGCGATCACCTTGGCCGCCGCACACCTTGTCCTTCCGTATTTGCTGGACAGGATGAGATAATCGACCCCGCCGTATTCCCCGCAGAAAACCGGGGCGAGCATTACGATGACAAAAATCGCAAAGACGGCCGAAACCCTTGTCATGTTCCGGCTGGTGCTCAGCCAGCCATCTACATAGCCGATTTTGACGGCCGCGTCGCCGAATACATCGGCGACGCGCAGACCGTTCCAATTCCCCTGCGCATCGGCAAAGCGGGCGGACACGGCGGACTGGAGGGTGTTCTGGAAAATATAGATTGCGTTGAGTCCGTTTTCCCCGGATTTGGGGACGAGCTCGGAGAGCATCCGCTGCACCCCTTCATCCGTCAAAATTCCGGAATATTTCGCGGCGACCGCCTTTTCAATTTCTACGGCGTCCCGGCCCGTTCCCTCGCGGCCTACGCCGTCCGAGGCGTATTTATTCTGATAGGTTGAAAACGCGAGGAACGCCGAGAGCAGCAGCACCGCCGCCAGAGCAGCCTGCGTAAGGCGTTTGGAAAAAATTTTCCGCAATTCAAAGCATATCAGGTTTTTCACGGTTTGCTCTCCTCCTTACAATAATACAGGAACAGATCCTCCAGATTGGGCTGTGCCCTAACGGCGCCAGCCACAGGCGGCTGCTCCGAGATCACCCGGAGCACCGTGTTTCCATTTTCCTCATTGCGCAAATTGCTGACATTCAGGAAAGCGGCGTACCGCTCCGCCCGGCTCGTGGGGACGGAGCACTCCCAGACGCGGCCGTTGATTTGGGAGGTGAGCTCGTCCGGCCTGCCCAGAAGGATGATTTCACCGGCTTTCATCATCATGACCCGCTCCGCGATGAAAGCAATATCCGAGACAATGTGCGTCGACAGAATTACGATCCGATCCTTTGAAAAAGCGCTGATGAGATTGCGGAACCGCACGCGCTCCTTCGGATCCAGCCCCGTGGTCGGCTCGTCCAAAATTAGGATGGATGGGTTGTTCAGCATGGCCTGCGCAATCCCTAAGCGCTGCTTCATCCCGCCGGAAAAGGTTTTGATCCTGTGCCGGCACTCCCCAGACAAGCCCACCTCCTCCAGCAGCTCGCGGGATCTCCCTTCCGCCCATTTCCCGTCAATCCCCTTCAGCGCTGCGATGTACAGCAAAAAATCCAAGGCGGTGAAATCGGGATAATACCCAAAGTGCTGGGGCAGATAGCCTAAAAGCTCCCGGTACCGCTCCCCCAGCCGCCAGATGTTCTGGCCGTCCAGCGTGATTTCCCCGCGGGTGGGGCGTTGGACGGTGCATAAGAGGCGCATAAGCGTCGTCTTTCCGGCGCCGTTCGCGCCGAGCAGGCCGTATACGCCGTTTGTCAAGGTGACGTTCAGGCGTTTTACGGCTGTCTTTGAGCCGTACTGTTTTGTCAGCCCGGCCGTGCGGAGTTCCATATAAAGCTTCCTCCTTTACTTTTTCGCGCGCCGTGGAGCGCGCTTTTTTGGGCGTGTCGACGATCTCAAAACGTCGACAATCTTAAAAAATGCCCTCTATGGGGTTCATAGAGAGCATAAAGGAAAATTTTCAATATTTTATCTACTTTTTCAAACATCACGTGACAAAGGCAAACATGGTTTTCGGGGCAAAGGACAAAGGTGAATAAGCCTTGCAATGTAAGGCTTCCCCGTTTTTATACTGGAACGCTGCTTTTTCAAAACGCTCTAAACGCAAAACTAATATTTCTATGCAAAGCGGCTATTTAGACACTGCTTTCCGATAAAACAAGCTTGTAGCGATCTTCAAATGCCTGCGGCGTCTTGTGGTTCAGCGTTTGGTGGGGCCGCACTTCATTGTAGAAGCGAATATACTCCTCCACACTTCTGCGAAAGTGCTGCTCGGAGGTGTAGCCTTTTCGGTATGCTTCCTCTCGTTTGAAGGAGGAAAAGAAAGTTTCGGTTACGGTATTATCCAACGGTCTGGCCGTGACTGAAAGAGACTGTTTTACACCACTTGAGCAGGAAAGTACCTGATTTTTGTTATCCCCCCTTTTTTTGCGCCGGAAAACGACAAAATTTCTTTGGCGTTTTCTTTCATTTTCAATTTGCGTTGATACAGCCAACCTGTAAAGAGATTAGGGGAGAGTTTAAGAGGGGGAAAGAAAAAGCGTCCTGCCTGTTACGGCCGGGCGCTGATTTTGCATTCTGCAAAAGGGTACCCTTCCCCGTTGTTTTCCAGCTTTGAAATTGAAAAAGCCCGGTTGCTTCTAACCGGGCTTTTGGTCTGATTGCCGAGCAGTATATGTTTTCCAAAAAAGAAATTTCCAACTCATAGAATTGGAAATTTCTGAAAAATAGTGCACTCTCAGACGAGGGCGAAAAGGAAAGGCTGCCGGGGGCAGGCTTTCCCGCCCGAGAGTCCCTGCGAGATAAAGCGGAGCGCTGTGCGCGAACGCTGAATCCGCCCCGCAAGGGGAGAGTGCAGCAAAAAAGCCCGCGATCAGCGGGCTTTTTGGTGCACTCTCAGGGACTCGAACCCTGGGCCCGCTGATTAAGAGTCAGCTGCTCTACCAACTGAGCTAAGAGTGCGTATATGGACGACAGAAAACAACTTTCCGGCCCTTTTCACCGCGGAGAAGACGCCGGGACACAAAAGCCCCTCCGCCTGCCGCGACTGTTGTTGAATGGTGACCCGACCGGGAATCGAACCCGGGTTACCGCCGTGAAAGGGCGATGTCTTAGCCGCTTGACCATCGGGCCGTATAATACAGGGTTTTGCTGAATATTGCCAAAGCCTCACACCCGCCGCGATTGCAGCAGATACTCCGCAACTTTCAGCAAAACCCTGTATGTGGTAGCGGTAACTGGATTCGAACCGGTGACACTTCGGGTATGAACCGAATGCTCTAGCCAACTGAGCTATACCGCCACAGCAGCACAAAATTTAGTGCATAAATTATTATATCGGACAGGCAGGGGAATGTCAAGCTTTTTTGCGCGGAAAATTTGAACGCCAAGGCGCGTTTTTGCGGCCCGGAAGGGGCCGCGCGGCGGCACTTGCGGCGGTCAGACGGCCGAACCCCCGCGAAGCGCCTTTTTCAGGAATGCGATGCGCTTTTCGATATTCCGCTTCGCGACGCCGGCCGTCAGGGCGCTGTCGTAGCCGTGGAAGGTTCCTCGGGTCTCGTTGATCTCCACATTCGCGCCCGCTTTCCGCAGCCGCTCCCCATACAGGACGCCCTCGTCGCGCAGGCAGTCATACTCCGCCGTCTCAATATAGGTATCCGGAAGCTTCGCGGGCAGGGCGCTGTGCATCGGAGAGGCGGCGCGCGCCGCATCCCCGCTCAGGTGTCCGCAGTAAAACGCCCACATTCTTCGGTTATTTCGGGCGTTCCACAGCGGCGTGTCCGGGAATTTTTTCATGGAATCCGTTTGCATTGTCACATCCGTCAAGGGATATATCAGCATTTGCGCGCGCGGCCGCTCCAGTCCCTCGCTTGCGTATCGGCTGCAAATCAGCGCGGCGAGGGCTCCGCCGGCGCTGTCTCCCGCCACGCAGATCCTTTCGGGATCGACGCCGAACGCCTCCGCGTGCTCTGTCATATGCCGGAAAAGCGCCGCGGCGTCGTCATAGGCGGCCGGATAGGGGTACTTCGGCGTCAAATGATAATCCGGGAAAAAGACCCTGCACCTCGCCCCCGCCGCGTACAGGCACGCTAACCTTTTGTGATACGGAGAGGCTTTATAGCTGAACGCACCCCCATGCAGGTCGATCAGGGCGGGCAGCCGTCCTTCTGCGTCGGACGGCTCAAAAAGCTCCGCCCTGAACGCGAAACCCTTGTGACCGTTCACCGTTATGACCCGGCGGCGAAGCCCCTTGGGGACCGGCGTCAGGCGCAGAGCGATGGGCAAAAAGAAATTGGCGCACGCGATCACCGCCCGGTTATAGGGGATGCTTTGCGCAATCGGCCGTAGTTCCGGATCGACAAGATTTTTATAATTCATGTGAGAACGACCTTTCCAAGCGGGGCTTCAAAAAACGCGTCGCGCATTCAGCGGGGCGGCTTTGACTTCTTTGGAGCCGCGGGTGCGACACCCTACCACTATAAGCATACCATACTCTCTGGTTTTGTTCAACCGGATTTCAGGACGCCGCACAATGTGGCGGTTCTTCGGTAGACAACGGCCGCGTTTTATGATATAAATATATAGGTGGAGAAGCGTCGATCACACGCCGCTTTGCGGCGGATCCGAGTCTCCTTCGCCACGGATCAAAGCATAAAATGGATATTGTGCCGCATACAGATGCACCGCGCGCAACCGGCGCGCGAAAGGGGTAAGGCAAACGGTGGAAGAAAAAGGCAAATGTAGGGTCGCCGTCCTGTTCGGCGGCGCGTCCAGCGAGCACGAGGTCTCGCGGAAGAGCGCGGCCAGCGTGCTACGCAACATGGATGCGGAGCGCTATGAGGTCATCCGCGTGGGCATCACGCGGGACGGGCGCTGGTTTTTGTACTCCGGCTCGGTGGACGGCATCCCCTCCGGCGCGTGGGAGAAGCACCCGGATAACCTCCCGGCCACCATCTGCCCGGGCGTTGGGCGCGCGGGGCTGACCATCTTTGAGAAAAACGGCTGTCGGACGGTTCCCGTGGACGTGGTGTTCCCGGTGCTGCACGGCAAAAACGGCGAGGACGGCACGATCCAGGGCCTGCTGGAGCTGGCGGGCCTGCCCTATGTAGGCTGCGGCGTGCTGGGCAGCGCCGTGTGCATGGATAAACTAACCGCGAACCGCGTGCTCGACGCAGCGGGCATCCCCCGCTGTCCGTGGGACTGCATGGAGGACTGGGAGCTGCCGCAGCTGGACGCCATCCTTGAGCGTGTGGCCCGCAAATTAGGCTGGCCGGTTTTTGTCAAGCCGTCGAACGCGGGCTCGAGCGTGGGCGTGTCCAAGGCGCGCGACGCCGCCGAGCTCCGGCGGGCCGTGGCGCTCGCGCTAGAGCACGATTCCCGTGTGATTTTCGAGCGGTTCGTGCGCGGGCAGGAGATCGAGTGCGCCGTGCGCGGGAACGACGAGGCCGCGTCCACACTGCCCGGCGAGGTGCTGGCCAGCGACGATTTTTACACCTACGACGACAAATACGTCAGCGGCACCAGCCGCGTGGCCATTCCCGCGCGGCTGACAAAGGAAAAGCGGGCCGAGGTGCAGGCCCTCGCGGTGCGCGCCTATCGGGCGCTGGGCTGCCGCGGGCTGGCGCGCGTGGATTTCTTTGTCGAGGAGGGCACCGGCCGCGTGCTGGTGAACGAGGCGAACACCATGCCCGGCTTTACGGACATCAGCATGTACCCGAAGCTGATGCTCGCGGCGGGGGAAAGCTACGCCGGGCTGCTCGACAGCCTGATCGGCTTAGCGCTGGAAAGGGCGGCGAAAGCGCATGCCTGAGCGGCGGATGCCCGGGCGCGGCGCGCCCATCGGCGTGTTCGATTCCGGCCTTGGCGGCCTGACGGCGGTGCGCGAGCTGCGCCGCCTGCTGCCGGGCGAGGATATTGTCTACTTTGGCGATACGGGCCGCGTGCCCTACGGCACGCGCGGTGCGGACATCATCATACGCTACGCCAAGCAGGACATCGCGTTCCTGCTGGAGCAGAACGTCAAATACATTGTGGCGGCCTGCGGCACGGTGAGTAGCACGCTGCCAAGCGCGTATACCGACGCGCTGCCCGTGCCGTATACGGGCGTGGTGCAGAGCGCCGCCCGCGCGGCCGCGCGCGCGACAAAAACCGGGCGCGTCGGCGTCATCGGCACGCCGGCCACGATCCAAAGCGGCAGCTATCACACGGCGCTCTCAGCGCTGCTGCCCGCCGCGCGCATTACGGCCACGGCGTGCCCGCTGTTCGTTCCGCTGGTCGAGAACGGCTACTTCGACGCCGGAAACGTCGTGACGCGCCTTGTCGCGCGGGATTATTTGCGCGAGATCAAAGCGGCGGGCGTGGATACGCTGATTCTCGGCTGCACGCATTATCCGCTGGTCGCGCCGATCCTCGGCGAGCTAATGGGCCCGGAGGTGACGCTGATCGACCCCGGGCGGGAGACGGCGCGCGACATGCGCGCCGCGCTGGCCGACGCCGGGCTTCTGCGGGACGGCGCGCACGGCGAGGCGCGGTACTTTGTCAGCGATTCCACCGAAAGCTTCGTCCGCCTTTCGGATTGGTTCCTCGGCGAATACGCGGGCGGCCCGGTCACGCGCATCAGCGTGGACGGGTATCCCGTGGAATAAAGCGAGGGAGAGCCGAACGCTGCCAAAGCGGGGACGCCGGCTTGACCGGCAGGGTCGGCGCGACCTCGCCTTTCCCCCCGCTCAAGCGGGCTGTTTGATCTGAAAAGCCGCGTCAGCAAAAGACTTCGGCCTTTGCTTTGACAGACAATTTTGAAAAGGATGACATGCCATGAAAGAGGATTATCTGATCACGATCCGCGGCACGATGGAGCAGGACGGCGGAAACGACAAGGTCAAGCTGATGACGCGCGGCAGCTTCATCCGGCGCAACGGCAGCTTTTTCATCACCTATAAGGAGACCGAGACGACGGGCTACGCGGGCTGCGTCACCACCGTAAAGGTCGAGGATTCGCAGAAGGTGAGCATGCTGCGCTTCGGCCCCGCGCCCAGCCAGCTTGTCATTGAAAAGGGAAAGCGGCACGTGTGTCACTATGAGACGGGCCACGGCTCGCTGAGCCTCGGCGTGGCCGCCGACGAGATCGAGAGCACGCTGTCCGACAAGGGCGGGACGGTGCGCTTCAGCTATCTTTTGGACGTGGACGCCTCCAGCGTGAGCCGCAACACGGTGAAGATCACCGTGAAGCGCGCCGACTGAGCGGATCATGCCGCACCGTCGTTTCCCGGCTGGGGCGCGCTCTGCGCGGGCCCGACGGCGTGCGGAGCCTTGTGAAAAGGGAAGGAACAGGAGAAGAGAGAATGCAGGATTTCAAAAATTTTGACCCGAAGAAGGCCGCGATGGACGAAGCGCGCGCCCTGCTGACGCGCGCCGCGCAGGCGGCGATGGACGCCGGCGCGCTGCCCGGGCGGGAGCTGCCCGCCTTCATCGTGGAGGCGCCGAACGACAGCAAAAACGGCGATCTCGCCTCGAACCTCGCGATGGCGGGCGCGCGTGTGTTCGGCATGGCGCCGCGCAAAATCGCCGAGGAGGTCGCGGCGCAGCTGCCCGCGCTCGCCGGGACGCATTTTGAGCGCGTGGAGATCGCGGGGCCGGGCTTTATCAACCTGTTTTTGTCGCCCGCGTGGTATGCCGACGTCGTGCGCGCGGCGAATGTGGAAAAGGACTATGGCCGCACCGCCTACGGCAAGGGCGAGCGCGTGAACGTGGAATTTGTCTCGGCCAACCCGACCGGGCCGATGCACCTCGGCAACGCGCGGGGCGGCGCGCTGGGCGACTGCCTGGCCGCCGCGCTGGAATGGGCGGGCTACGACGTCACGCGCGAGTTCCTCATCAACGACGCGGGCAACCAGATCCAGAAATTCGGCAAGAGCCTCGCCGCGCGCTATCTGCAGATCTGCCGGGGCGAGGACGCCGTGCCCTTCCCCGAGGACGGCTATCAGGGCGAGGACATCCGCGTGCTGGCGCGGGAATTTTTCGAGAAGAACGGCGCGGATTGGGCGGACAGGCCCGAGGACGCGCTGCGCGCCGCGCTCGTCGATTTCGCTCTGCCGAAGAATGTGCAGGGCCTCAAGGACGACATGGCGAAGTACCGCGTCCATTACGACGTCTGGTTCAGCGAGACGGCGCTGCACGAATCCGGCGCGGTGCAGCGGGCGCTGGACAAGCTGGCCGAGCGCGGCGCGACGTATGTGAAGGACGGCGCGGTGTGGTACCGCTCGATGCGCTATGCCGCCAAGTACGGCGGCAACAAGGTGACGCGCAAGGGCCTTGACGGCGAGGTGACGGACGAGGACAAGGACGAGGTGCTCGTGCGCGCGAACGGCGTGCCCACCTATTTCGCGGCGGACATCGCCTATCATTATAATAAATTTGTCGACCGCGGTTTTTCCCGCGCGATCGATGTGTGGGGCGCGGACCATCACGGCCATGTGGCCCGCATGAAGGGCGCGATGGATGCCATCGGGCTGGACGGCGAAAAATTGGATGTCGTGCTGATGCAGTTCGTGCGCCTGATGCAGGACGGCGAGCCCGTCCGCATGAGCAAGCGCACGGGCAAGGCCATCGGCCTTTCGGAGCTGCTCGACGAGGTGCCCATCGACTCGGCCCGCTTTCTGTTCAACCTGCGCGAGCCGGGCAGCGTGATGGATTTCGACATGGGCCTCGCCGTCGCCGAGGACAACGAAAACCCCGTCTACTATGTGCAGTACGCCCATGCGCGCATCTGCAGCATCCTGAAGAAGCTGGCGGCGGACGGCGTCGCTCTCGAGGACGCGGAGCGCGCCGACCTGACGCTGCTGGCCGAGCCCTCGGAAAAGGAGCTGATCCGCCATATCGCGGATTTCCCGGGTGAGATTATCTCCGCCGCAAAAAGCTACGACCCCGCGCGCATCACGCGGTATGTCACGGAGCTCGCGAACCGGTTCCACAAATTCTACAACGCCTGCCGCGTCAGGGACGCCGAGCCCGCCGTGCGCGCCGCGCGCATCGCGCTATGTACCGCCGCGAAAAACGTCATTTGCAGCGCGCTGACGCTGATGAAAATCACCGTGCCGGAGAGTATGTGATATTTTTAAGCAACCTCGCGCAGTCCACGGCCCGGTCCTGAGGGCGGCTCAAAATCGTTTGGTATGCCCCGAGCGTTTGAACCGGCGCTTAAAAACCTGCGCCGCCTATGCGCCGGCAGGAGTGGACGCGTTATTTTAAGCAACCACTGATTAAATCGGCGGGTTAGCGGCCGTGTTTGGAACGCGCGACCGATACTTCCCCGCGGAAAGCTGCGGGGTTAAATATGCCGTCAAGATGCGCCTGACAATTTATTCAGTGGTTGCTTAAGGGGGAGCCCGGCGTGGCCCGGGGCTCAGTCCGAAAGCTGTCTTATCGCTCTTTCCCGGGCTTTTCACGTTTTTTTCTTTCGGGCGCGCCGATGGGAAACAGCCTTGTGAAGCCTCGCTGGAAGCTCCTTGAAACAAATCGAATCATCCGGCGATTCCCGTTTAGAAAATTATTTTTTCTTATCGCGTTTTTCCCCCTTTTCTTGTTAGCTTTTCTGTGATATGATATTCGCATAAACGGCGCGCGGGATATGTCTTTTTGTTTTTTATATGGATTTTTCCGCGCCATCGGCAAAGAAAACGGGGCTTTTGAAGCTCGGACTTTGTTGATAAGCCCCCGCGCTTTGAACCGTCTTATTGGAACGGGCGGAAGGCGCTTTCCGGCGCGCTAAAAACAAATCACACAGAAAGTGAGCTGAACACATTATGGAAGAAAAACGCGTCCGCCGTACAGCGGAGCAGATTGCCGCCGACCTCGACGCGCAGGTCGAGCAGCTGATGGGGAGCATTGACGGCATCGAGGAGAAAAAGGCCGCTGCGTGCGCGGAATATGATCGCAAGATCGATTCCGTCCGGGAGAGGATCGCGAAGCTGGAGGAGCGCAAAAAAGCGCTGTTCACGCCGAAAAAGCGCAAGCCGCGTAAGAAAAAGGCCGATCAAATCAAGGAGCTGATTCGTCAGGCGCAGAAGTCTGGCATGAAGCTGGATGAGATTGCCGATAAGCTCGGAGTGGAAATCGCGGAGTAAGCCGGACACGCTAACGGGGCGGAGAGAAGGAGCGGACGCGACCATAACCAAGCCGGCTGAAAGCTTTCGCGTTTGAAAAATAACGGCGTAAGCCCCAAACAGAAAACGCTTTCGCGATTGGCCTCGGGATTTTCTCCGGGGCCTGTTTTTTTGCACGTTTTTTTTCGGAATCTCCACACGGGTTTTCAGCCAATGCCCCGACTCGCTCCGTTTGGGAACCAAAACAGGGCGCGCCGCAGAAGCTCTTTCTGCGGCGCGCCCGGAGAGGAAGCCGTCCGGCGGGCAATGCTTTCTCCCGGGCCGCGCTTAAAGCACGGCATGGGCCCCCTCTCGGGAGGACGCTTCGGGCAAACCGCTCGCCGAAAGACGTGCGGCGATTGCTTCAGTCGTTCCCTCAAGGGTTGAAGCTGGGATTGAATGCGTAGAAGTTGCGGCTGTCGAGCGTTTCCTTCACGCGCTCAAGCGCCTCGCCGAAGCGCTGGAAATGGACGATCTCGCGCTCGCGCAGAAAGCGGATGGGCGCGATCACATCCGGGTCGTCGATCAGGCGCAGGATGTTGTCATAGGTCGTGCGGGCCTTCTGCTCGGCCGCCATGTCTTCGTGCAGGTCGGTGATAGCGTCGCCCTTGCTGGCAAAGCACAGCGCGTCGAACGGCGTGCCGCCCGCGGCTTGCGGCCAGACGCCCGTCGTGTGGTCGACAAAATAAGCGTCGAAGCCCTGCTCCTTGATCTGCTGCGCCGTCAGCCCCTTTGTCAGCTGGTACACGATCGCGCCGACCATCTCCAAATGCGCCAGCTCCTCAGTGCCGATATCCGTCAGCAGGCCGGCGACGCCGCGCCACGGCATGGTATAGCGCTGGGATAAGTAGCGCATGCTCGCGCCGAGCTCGCCGTCCGGCCCGCCGTACTGCGAGATGATGACCTTCGCCGCCGCCGCGTTTGGGTGCTGGATGCGCACCGGGAACTGAAGGCGTTTTTCATAGCTCCACATTGTCCGTATCCTCCGTTTCCCACGGCCACGGCGCGCGCAGCCAGTCCCAGCTGCAATCGCCGCCCGCCTCGTAAAAATTCACCGGGCCCACCAGCCGCTCGTACTGCCGCGCGACGGCTTCGCGCTTAGCGCGCACCTCGTTGGAGGCCGCCAAAGCGGCTCGGTCATTCGGATGCGTGTCGAGGAACAGCCGCAGCTCATCCATCGCGAAGCTCAGCTGCGCCAGCTCGCGCTTGACGCGCGCTGCGTGATTATTGTCCGTATTCATAGCGCACCTCCGGGCAGAACGGCAGATCCAGCGCCGCGAACAGCGTGCCGCGCCCGAGCGCCTCGCACACGGGATACAGCCGCTCAAAACGCTGCACCGGCACCGTGGCGATGGCAAGCTGACAGCGGCACGCGCAGGACGTGCCGGTCGGATTGTTTTCCATCATAATCCTGATAGCTCCCTTCCCTGTTTTTCCGCGGACGGCCTCGGCCGCCCGCACCCCATCTTATGACGCGTCCCGCGTGGGCGTGTGCCGGGGAAAGGTTGCGATTCCTGCGGGCGAAGCCGTGCTTCTCGCAAGATATGATATTGACTTTTGCGCAGATATTTGGTATTTTCAAATAAAATACATACGGTTTCCGGGCGCTTTTTCGTCATAATTTTATTTGCAGGCTTCGCTTTTTGCAAAGCGGGGCCCGCCCAGTCCGGCGATCGAAAACAGAAAGGATTTGATCGAATGTCCGTAGATCTGCGCGCGAAACCCTACTATTTGGACGATGAGGGCGTGAAATGGGTCGAGGATACCATCGCCTCGATGTCGACGGAGGAAAAAATCGGCCAGCTGTTTTTTAACATGGGCTCCTCCCGCACCGAGGAATATCTGAAGATGACCGTGGACAAGTACCACATCGGCGGCATTCGCTACAATCCCGCCACCGCGGCCGAGGTACACGAGCAGAACCGCATCCTGCAGGAAAATTCCAAAATCCCCCTGATTATTGCCTGCAACACCGAGAAGGGCGGCAACGGCGCGTGCGTCGACGGCACATTTATCGGTGAGCAGACGAAGATCGGCGCGACGGACAACGTCAAGTATGCCAAGGCGCTGGGCAAAATGTCCAATACCGAGGCCGCGGCCATCGGCTGCAACCTCAGCTTTGCGCCCGTTTCGGACGTTTATTACAACTGGCACAACCCGGTTGTCGGCCTGCGCACCTACGGCAACGACCCGGAGCGGGTAATGCGGATGACGCAGGCGTATTTGGAGGGCGCACACGAGGTGCCCGGCTTCTGCTGTGCCGCGAAACACTTCCCCGGCGACGGCTTGGACGACCGCGACCAGCACGTCGCGAACAGCGTCAACACTTTCTCCTGCGAGGAGTGGGACGCGACGTTCGGCAAAATCTACGCGAACCTGATCGACAACGGCCTTGAGGCCATCATGGCGGGCCACATCATGCTGCCCAGCTATACCCGCGCGATGAACCCCGGCATCGCGGACGACGACATTATGCCGGCCACGCTGTCCAAGGAGCTGCTGACAGACCTGCTGAAGGGCAAGATGGGCTTCAACGGCATGGTGCTGACGGACGCCAGCCACATGGTGGGCATGACGTGCCGCATGAAGCGCAGGGACATGATCCCCGCCGCCATCGCCGCGGGCTGCGATATGTTCCTGTTCTTCAACGATATGGACGAGGATTTCGCGTCCATGATGGAGGGCTACAAGAGCGGCGTCATCACCGAGGAGCGCCTTTCCGACGCGCTGCACCGTATCCTCGGCCTGAAGGCGCACATGGGCCTGCACAAAAAAGCCAAGACGGAGCTTGTCCCCCCGGCGGAGAAGATCGCCGAGGTCGTCGGCTGCGCCGAGCACAAGGCCATGCAGGCCGAGATCGCGCGCGAGGCGCTGACGCTCGTGAAGTACAAGGACGAGGATGTGCTCCCCATCACGCCCGAGCGGTATAAGCGCATCATGATCGTCTATGTCACGGGGCTGGAGGCCAAGGGCCTCGGCGCCGCGCTGAAAGCGCTGGCGAAAGGCAAGAAAACCTCCGCCGATTTGCTCAAGGAAAAGTTAGAGGCCAAAGGCTTCGAGGTGCGGCTGTATGAAAGCCCGCTGGAGAAGATGCAAAAGCGCGTGGCCGCGGGGGAAAAGGTCGATTTCAATATGTATTTCGCGGGCAAGGACACCATCTCGGAATTTGTCGGCGCGCAGGATCTGATCATTACGCTCGTCGAGGTTCCCGGCGGTTTCCAGGCCGTGGCGCGCCCGGGCTTCGGTATGACAAAGGGCGGCGGCGAGATCCCGTGGTACGTGTTCGAGCTGCCTGTCGTCGTCGTGGGCTGTATGCAGCCGACGATCCTCGCGGACATTCCGCAGGCGCGCACCTATATCAATACCTATGATGCGCTGCCCGCCACGCTCGACGCGCTGGTGGACGCGTTTGCCGCCGGGAAGGACGCCTTTAAGGGTAAGGATCCCATCGACAGCTTCTGCGGCCTGTGGGATACGCATCTCTAAGAGCGGCGTCCGCGTTCGAACATTTTCCGGAAAACCGCGCACGGGGGAAACTCCCCCGTGCGCATTTCCCGTATATTAGAAAAAACAAGGAGGAACCGCCATGTCAGAAAATCCGTTTGCCGCGTTCACCCCAAAAAAGGAATGGCTTGTGTGCGTGGATTCCGACGGCTGCGCGATGGATACCATGGACTCCAAGCATCATCAGGCGTTTTGTCCGGAGCTGATCCGGGTCTACGGGCTGGAGCAGTACGCCGACGTCATTACGCCGCACTGGATGCAGGTGAATTTGTACAGCCGCACGCGCGGCGTCAACCGCTTCAAGGGGCTGGCCGCGACGATGCGGATGCTGGCCGAGCGCGGCGTGAAGGTGCCCGGCGCGGACGAGCTGTGCGCGTGGGTGGACAGCGCGCCGAAGCTTTCGAACCCGGCGCTGGAGGAGGCTATCGCGAACGGCAGCGGCGACGGGCTGCGTCAGGCGCTGGAATGGAGCCGCGCCGTGAACGCCGCCATTGTCCGCATGGGCGACGATTCCAAGCCCTTCCCCGGTGCGCGCGACGCGCTGGCCGCGATCCATCCGCAGACGGATACCGCCGTGGTGTCCAGCGCCAACGGCGAGGCCATCGCCGAGGAATGGACGCGCCACGGCCTGATCGAGCACATGGACATCGCGCTCGGGCAGGACGCCGGCACAAAAGAGGCGTGCCTCGTCGCGCTGACGGCCAAGGGCTACGCGCCCGACCACGTGCTGATGGTGGGCGACGCAATGGGCGACCTTGCCGCCGCCCGGCACGCGAACGCGTTGTTCTATCCGATCCTCGTCGGCAAGGAGAAGGAGAGCTGGGAGCGGCTCGTGAGCGAGGCGTTGCCGCGCTTTTTGGCCGGGACCTACGCGGGGGAATATCAGGAGCAGATGCTGGCCGCCCAGCGCGAGATCCTGCGCTGACGGCGTTCCTTGGACAAAGGGACAAAATCCGTTCGGCCCGCCCCGCGAGGGACGGGCCGAACGGATTCGCGGAAGAGCGCCGAACGCCGCCATGCCTTTGCGGCCCGACAAGGGGGCTGGCGCCGCTCCGCCCGGCGAAACCGGCGCGGGCTCGACGTTTTTCCGTCATAACTGGAAAGAAGGTTTGCTATGAATCAAACGGCACGGCAGGACGAGCAGTACCGCCGCATGACACAGGCCCCGATTCCGGGACTGATCCTTTCGCTGTGCGCGCCCAGCATCGTCACCAGCCTGATTACCTCCATTTACAATATGGCGGACACATTTTTCGTCGCGCAGATCGGCACGACGGCCGTCGCGGCGGTGGGCGTTGTCTTTTCGATCTCGTCCGTGATTTCGGCGCTGGGCTTCTGGATGGGCACGGGCAGCAGCAGCCTTGTCAGCCTGCATTTGGGCGCGCGTGAGCAGGAAAAGGCCGACCGCACCGCCAGCACGGGCTTTTACCTCTCGATGGCGATGGGCGCGCTCATCGCCGTCTGCGGGCTGCTTTTCCGCACTCCGCTGATGGTGCTGCTGGGCAGCACGCCCACCATCCTGCCCGAGGCCGGGGCGTACGCCGTTCCGCTGCTGCTGGCCGCGCCGTTCCAGTGCTCCAATCTCGCGCTGTCGCAGAACCTGCGCGCCGAGGGCATGAGCCGCGAGAGCATGACGGGCCAGATGATCGGCGGCCTTTTGAACATCGTGCTGGATCCGCTGTTCATCTTCGGGCTGGGCTGGGGCGTGTTCGGCGCGGGCGTCGCCACGGCGCTCAGCCAGGTGGTCGTGTGGATCGCCCTGCTGCAGTATTATCTGCGCGGCAAAACGGTTGTGAGCCTCTCGCCGCGCAATTTCCGCCCGGAGGGCGCGCTGTTGGGCGGCATCTTCTCGGCCGGGTTCCCCAGCCTGTGCCGTCACTGCGGCAACGCGCTCTCCTCGATTGTGCTGAACCACGCGGCGGGCGCGTTCGGCGACGCCGCCATCGCGGCGTTCAGCATCGCGACGCGCGTCTCGGGGCTGGCGCTGTCGGTCTCGATCGGCTTTGTCCACGCGATTCAGCCCGTGGCGGGCTATGCGCACGGCAGCAAAAATTACAAGCGCCTGAAGGATGCGTACCGCTTCACCACGGCGGCCAGCGTGTCGGCGCTCGCCGTGATCGCGGCGGGCATCGCCCTGCTCGCGCCGTGGATCGTCGGCCTGCTGACGCCGACGGACCGGGGCATGATCGGAATGGGCGCGGCGGTGCTGCGCTTTTCGTGCGCCGCGCTGCCGTTCACGACGCTTGTCAACTGCACGGGCACGCTGTTCCAGGCCATCAAGGAGAGCGCGCGCAGCAGCGTCATTGTGCTCGGGCGTCAGCTGTGTGTCTATATCCCGCTGGTGCTCGCGCTGCAGCGGCTGTTCGGCATGACCGGGCTGATGCTGGCGCTGCCCGCGGCGGACGTGCTGTCGAGCGTTGCCGCCGTTTGGATGGCGCGGCAGTTTTTCCGCCGCCTCGGGGATGGCGAGGTTCCGTCCGCGCGGGGGGATGAATTGCGCGTGATACGGAAATAAAATCACTCTTTTCGGGCGTTTCTTAAGGACTTTTGAAAAAAGCGACTGCCCTCGCCCCGCAAGAGGTATTCCCAACCCGTAGCCAGCCGCCGTGGCGCTCGCAAAGCAGCCTTCCGGTGTAGAGCCCCAGCCCGAGGTGCTCCGCCTTCTCTCCGGAAAAATAGGGATCCGCCGCTTTTTCCAGACTTATGGGATCAAAGCCGCGCCCGTCGTCCGATACGGACAACAGCAGCCCCTCCGGCGTTTCCTCCATGCAAAGCTCGATCTCCGAGACGGCGTACCGCACGGCGTTCGTCATCAGATTGCCGTATACCTGGGTGATCAGCTCGCTGTCCAAGGACAGGGATGGCGAGACGGTCTGATCCCGCAGGGAGAAGCGCTTTCCCGCCCGCTCGCAGAGGATCGTTCCGCTTTCACGCAGAGAGGCCGCGAACGCTTTCAGCGGCGTTTGCCGGCAGGTAGGCCGCAGGTCCTCCAGCCGGTGCAGCCGGCTCATGGTGTCAGCATAGCGCTCCAGCCGCAGAATATGCCGCCGCATGGTGACGGTGGTGGCCCGTATCTCTTCCCCTCCGCTGGCCTGCAGCAGTTCGTTGTACCCCTTCAGGACGGTGAGCGGCGTGCGAAGGTCATGGGCGAAGGCGGCGTTCAGCCGTTTTCGCTCTTCCATCTGGCGCCACAGCTCCGAGTAGCTCCGGGCCAGCGCTGCCCGCATGGCTTCAAACGACGCGCAGAGCCGTCCAAGCTCATCACCGCTGTCGGCGGCGATGGTAAAGTCCAGATCATTGCGGGAGATTTTTTCGGACGCCATGCGCAGCTTTGTGAGGGGAGCCTTCAGCTTGTCCTGATAGAACAGCAGCGCGGCGGAGAAGAGGCACAGCGCGGAATAAAGCGGCGCCGTTACGCCCGGCAAGGCCCGGAGTGTGTCAACGAGCCGCTGATCCCCCGGGGACAGCGGCGTTATATCCCGCCCAATATAATTTCCATCGCCGATGCGCTCTCCCCGCTCATTCGTCAGGTAGTATCGTTCCGCCGTGTTCGGATAGGCGGCGTATACGCTTTTGACCGTGAGCTCGCAAACGCTCGAGGTGGCCGCGCACAGCGCCAGTGCCAGCGCCGCAGCGGCGGCGGTATAGAGGACGAGGGCTTTGCGCAGGGAGAGCGCGCTCCAGCGGCGCTTTAACAGCCCCATTTATAGCCGCACCCCCAAACCGTTTCAATATAAGCGCGGCCGGCACGCACGGCGAGCTTTGCACGGATCCTGCGGATATGTTCCGCCACCACGGCGCTATCGCCCTCGCTGTCATAGCCCCAGAGCTTTTCGTAGATCCGCTCTTTATCAAATACCTGTCCCGGGTTTTGCGACAGCAGCTCCACAATGTCAAATTCCTTCCGGGTCAGAAAAATTTCCGCTTCCCTGTCAAACAACCGGCGCTGGGCATAATCGATCGCAAGCCCGCCGGCGAATTTCAGCCGGGTATCCGCCCGGTGGCGCGTCTCCCGCCGCAGGTGGGCGGCGACCCTCGCCTCCAGCTCCGCCAGCGAAAAGGGCTTCAGGATATAATCATCGCCGCCCACGGAAAAGCCCTTCACCTTGTCGGCGTCCTCAAGCCGGGCCGTCAGGAAGAGGATCGGGCAGGCCATGCGGTCCCGGATCCGCGCGCAGAGCTCTAAGCCGTCCATCTCCGGCATGCCGATGTCCAGCAGGATGATGTCCGGGGCCCGCTCCATTTTCCGGAGCGCCTGCGCCCCGCTGTACGCGGTCAGCGCCCGGAAGCCCTTCCCCGAAAAAAAGCCCGCGAGCATGGCGACGATGTCGGGTTCATCGTCCACAATCAAAATTTTTTCGTTCATCACGCCGCCCTCCCTATTCAAAGCGGAAGAGAATCGAACCTGTGCCGACCTTGCCGGACGGAGTCTCCTCCGCTCAGCCTTTGCGGCTTGGCGTTGTTCGATTTTCTTTTACGATAGGGGCCGAAGCCCTTCATACGGATAGAACGAGAAACTGTCTAAAAATAAAACGGATGCACAAGACGAGAGTAAATTTTTCCAAAAGCCTAAGAGCCTCGCTTTGCTCGGTTGGCTTTTGGACGCGCCCGTGGGCGCAGTTGTCAGATGAAACAAAAAGCGCAGGGGCATCGCCTGACGGCGTTGTCGGAATGCCGGCCAAAACGGCGGCCGGCATTCCGACCTGCGGCGGACACGCCGTACTTTGTGTATGAGCGAGTATTTTTGCAATCATAGCCGCTATGCGGCTATGATTGCGCATCCGCCCACTGCGTGGGCGGGTGATTTTGATTCAAAGGCCGTGGGCGTGGAGCGCCCGCATGGCCAATTCTACAGCTTTGCGCTGCAAAGCTGTAAAATCTGACGGAACAGTTTGCCAAGGTTCTTGGCAGACGCGACTTTTTAGACAGTTTGATGAGCTTACCGGGAAATTTTCAACTTCAAATGCCAGCGACGGATTTTGGATTCAAATAATACCGATTATTCGGCAGAGGGCTTCGCGCTGCTTTTTCGACGCTTCCCTTTTCCGACGGCGTTCCTTTGATTTCAAAGTCGTTGTAAGGCCGCCCCAATGTCTGCCTTTACGCAAACAGCCTGCTGCACAAGCTCCTCCGGACAGAGCGCCTCCCCGGCATTCACGCAGGCGTATACCGCGTCCGGATTCTTCGCCGTCATCCGCCAAAAAGGATATTTGATAATCCCGGGGGTGTTCCAGCCCACGCCGAGCTCTAAAAACAGCACCCGCCTCCCCTCAATCCGCCGCAGAAAATCCCGGTACCGGTTCCGCGCGCGGTACCAGCCCTCGTCCTGCACAAAGGTATCGTCCGTGCGGAGGTTCATCGTCATGGGCCTGCCGCAGACAGGGCAGCGGGGAACAAGCTCCGGGGGCACTTTCATCTCCCGCTGCTCGGCCGCCATCCGCCGCACCGCCGCCTCGTTGTCATAGGTGCGCTGGCGGCAGGGCTCCGAGCATTGCCACAGGCCGTAGTCCCCCTGCGCATAGAACAGCCGTTCCTTCTCAAAGCCGGCCCGCTGAAAGCAATGATCCACATTGGTGGTTAAAACGAAGTAATCCTTCTCCCGCACCCGCTCGAGCAGGGTATCGTAGACCGGCTTGGGCGGCGCCTCGTAACGGTTGATGAGGATATGGCGGCTCCACCACGCCCACTTTTCCTCCGGCGTCCCAAACGGATAAAAGCCTCCGGAATACATGTCCCGGATGCCGTATTTTTTCGCGAAGTCGCCGAAATTCCGCTCGAACCGTTCGCCGGAGTAGTCCAGCCCCGCGGCGGCGGAGAGTCCCGCCCCCGCGCCGACTACGACCGCGTCAGCGCGGTCGAACGCCTCTTTCAGCCGTTCACCCTGCGCCGAGTACGCGGCGGTAAACCGTCTCGTCAATGTCCTTGAAAACATTAAAAATCACCCTCTTGATGGACGTATCGTGCCGAAGAAAATCGGTAACGGCTTTCACCGCAATTTCAGCGGCCTCCTGATTGGGAAAATGAAATTCCCCGGTGGAGATGCAGCAGAACGCCATACTCACCAGTCCATGCTCTGCTGCCAGCTGAAGGCAGGAGCGGTAGCAGGACGCCAATTTCTCCCGGTCCCTGACGGCAACGCGCCCTTGGACAATAGGGCCGACTGTGTGCAGAACATACCGGGCGGGGAGGTTGTAGCCCTTGGTCAGCTTGGCCCGTCCGGCGGGCTCCGAACGGCCTTGAGCCCGCATGATTTGATTGCACTCCTCCCGAAGCTGGAGGCCCGCCGCCGAATGAATGGCGTTGTCAATGCAGCCGTGACAGGGGCAAAAGCAGCCCAGCAGCGCGGAGTTGCCCGCGTTCACAATCGCGTCCGCCTTTAACCGCGTAATGTCCCCTTTCCAAACCGCTATTTGGGAATGTCCCTTGACGGCAGGCAGCGCGGCTCCATCGACCACGCCTTTGCCGTCCCGTTCGGCGGACAGGAGCTCGTCCTGCGCCGCGAGAAATTCCCGGTTCAGCGGCATGGGCGGCCGGACGTTCATCAGGCTGCGGAGCAGGCGCCGCTGGCCGGTCAAATCCGGCGGAAATGCCTTTGCATGGGATTGATACGCCGGCATTTCCGCCAGCAGCAGCGCGTTGAGTTTCTGTATCTGTTCCAGACCTTCCATAAGTGGCCTCCCGGTTTCTGATTCCACGCCATAGGCCGTCCCGCGTCACACGAGACGGCCCTGTACTTTTCTGATTTATTTGCGCACCACGGAAATGCGCTCCCGGATATGGCTCCCACTGGTGATTTCATCCATCATAGCGATGGCGTAGTCGGCATAGCTGATGACGCTCTCGCCCTTGCTGTTCAGGGTCAGCTCCTCACCGCCCAGAATGTATTCCCCGGTCCGCTCGCCCTCCGCCTGAAAATCCCCGGCGGGGCAGAGGTACGTCCATTTGACGTCATTGCGCGGGCGCAGCAGCTTCAGCGCCTCTCCGTGCGCGGCGGACAGGGGCTTGAACGCATCCGGGAAATCCGGCCCGTCCTCCACACATAGCGTGTGCTCCGCATTGACGTAAAGGCTTCCCGCTCCGCCGACAACCAGCAGCCGGATATCTGTACCTGCCAGCACGTCGCACAAATGCGCCGTCGCCCGGGGAATCTGGGGGATTGTCTCCGGCGTCCATGCGCCGAACGCGTCTACCACCGCGTCGAAGCTCGCGAGATCCTCGGCGGTTAGGTCAAACAGATCTTTCACAATCGCCTTGCCGGCGGCGGACCGGTTCTCCCCGCGAACCACGGCGGTGACATCCAAGTTACGATCCATAGCCTCCTTGACGATCAGACGGCCGGCCTTTCCATTGGCGCAGATAACAGCGGTTTTCATGTTGCGTACCTCCATAGATTTTGATTTGAACGCTGGGGTGTTTCCCTTCGCTGCCTGTATCATAGCAGACCTTTTGAGGGCTGTGAAGTACGCACAATATTGTGGCATAGTCACCCGGGGGTAACGATTGGACAGTTACCGCAGGGAAACAATTGCGTGATTTCAACGGATTCCGACGTTTCTGCCGGGAGAAAAAATTTTTTCTTCCGCCTTGACCCCGGCGGGGGAGGTACAGTAAAATAAAACTGTACAGTATTTTAGGAGCCAATAGACAGGAGGATGCGATCATGGAAGCAAAGAGCTTGCCCGCCTGTCCCGTGGAGACGACGCTGACGCTCATCAGCGACAAGTGGAAGGTGCTGATCCTCCGGGACCTGATGCCGGGCACAAAGCGGTTTGGCGAGCTGATGCGCTCGCTGCGCGGCGTGAGCCAAAAGGTGCTGACCGCGCAGCTTCGACAGATGGAGGACAGCGGGCTGCTGACCCGGACAGTTTATCCGGAGGTGCCGCCGCGCGTGGAGTATTCACTGACGGAATTGGGCCGCAGCCTGAAGCCAGTTTTAGACGCGATGCAGCAGTGGGGCGAGCAGTACAGTCAACACGCTTGAAAAAGGCTTTGCTTTCAGGCGGCGCGCGGCGCGTGTGTGTTGATTCCGCCAAAAGCGGCCGGCCCGCCCCGCGCGCCATACCCTGAAAACCGTAATACAACGCGGCGCGCTTCCAAACAGAGCGCGCCGCGTTGCATTTTTCCGAAATGGCCACGGAGAGACGTCCCGGCGTTTTTTCAAAGGGGCGTCCGGCCGCCATGCATCCATAGCCGTCTATCGGAGACGGCGTCGATCGCCAGCAGTCAAAGCTGCCTTTTGATGACGGGCGTATCCATCCGTTTCCCGATTCGTTTTTTGAAAGCATGCAACGCCATTCATCATAAGTTAGCCGACATTTATACAGGATTGGTTCCCTTCCCGCCGTCCGTCTCCAACGCCCGCGCAATCCGCTGCCCGGCCTCAAATTCCGGCTGCTCGGCGGTGAGCAACGTGACGCCGTGCTCCCTCGCGGCGCGCAGCATCGCGGCGTCGGGCCGCGCGCCGTGGCACAGCACGACGCACGCGCAGCCCGCC
The DNA here is from genome assembly GCA_947644575.1 of uncultured Clostridia bacterium. Taxonomy (GTDB): domain Bacteria; phylum Bacillota; class Clostridia; order Oscillospirales; family Ruminococcaceae; genus Ruthenibacterium. Next base: position 22,483 of record CANRZX010000008.1, read on the forward strand.
AGCAAAGCGGCGGCCACCGTATTTTCGCCGCCCATCACGGTACACCACGCGTCGCCCGCCTCGGCGCGCACCATCGCCCAGCTAATCAGATCGCCGCAAAATACGCCGGTGACGTCCCGCCGCCCGCCCAAAATCATCGGCGTGAAGCCGCAGGCGACGGACAGCTCATCTGTTGACAAAAAATCGCCCCATTTCCTTGGCGCTCTTTCGTTTTCTCCGCGGCGCCATCCTGATCTTTGGTTTGATGAACAGCGTCTACGCCGAAGTCAATCGGAACGAACCTCGGAGCAGGGCAACAGCATTTACTTTTTTGCCCAAAGGCGATAAAGTAAATGCATGGAAATCAAAAGATTGGCAGAGGAATTGAAAAAGGTAACAGACTCTCGGCGAGCATGGGGAAACAAGCGGCACAAGCTGGAGAACATCCTTGTTATGGGGTTGTGCACTATAGTGTGTGGGGAAGAGGACTTCACAAACGCAGTACCGGAACTGTTGGACATCCTGGAGATCAAAAACTGCGTGGTAATGGCAGATGCCATGAATTGTCAAAGGGCTATCGCACACAAGATCCGGGAAAAGGGTGCGGACTATGTGCGGAGCGTGAAAGAAAACCAGCCAAGTATGGTGGAAAGCATCCGGGACGACTTCGTGGCCTTTGCACGGGATTGCTTCAAAAAGCAAACAGCTGAAAAGGATCATGGGCGGATCGAAAAACAGGAGTACTTTTTGGAAACGGAGCTCAGCTGGCTCGAGGAGCGTACCGGCCTGGGATGGTCTGCATGGGATAAGCGCGATTCGTTCACAGGTAGAGGAAACGGGGGCAGCTGCACACAGAAACGCGCTATTTCATTACTTCGCTGGCAGATGTTGGTGCGTTTGCCTGTGCTGTACGCAGGCATTGGAGGATCGAGAACAGCCTTCATTGGTGCCTTGATGTTGCGTTTGGAGCGGATGCATCTCGCGCAAGAAAGGACAATTCACCGTTGAATTTGAATGTCCTGCGCAAAACCGCCCTCCCATTGCTCAAAATCACGAACCTTAGCCGTATGGGCCAAAAAGAAAATGTTCCGCGCTGCCCTCTCTACTGATACTCTTTCCCTTATCCTCAATGCTCCTGCCGACTAAAAAGTAAATGCTGTTGCCCTGCGGGGCTTTCTTCTTCTCTAAAAGTTCCATATAACCGGCTTCGCTGTAATCAAGATTATTTTCCGGCCCCCACAGATTGAAGAAGGCTAAGGTGTTTCCACTTCGCAACCAACTCTGAATCACATATCCCGGAGCATCCTCGCTGTGTGCACGAGCAATCTCGGTAAGAGAAAGGTAACTCTCATCTTGCTTCTTGTCCTGTGATACCGAATTCTTTCTCCGTGCAGCACATTCCAAAACATTACTCTTACTCTTGCCATAGCCAGCAAGAGCAGAGAGTGCATATTCAGCAATATCATTTTCCTTTGCGATTCGTAATATAATTCAATCTCGTTCCTCGCAGGTAATATTATCCGCTGCAACAAGGTGTTCCAACAAATTTCCAATTCCGACCAAATCTATCATACTGACATACTGATTTTCTTTGTCACACACCTCACCCCTTAAGGCCATTGTAGCATAACTTGTAGAAATATGAAAGATAAATCAAACCTGAATCATAACGGGTGAAACATAGCGTGTGTTTTTTCTCGGTGTTCCTTCCTTGTCATAGTCAACATTGCAACGGGCAGACTTCTCAAATTGCGCATCCGTAAACTTTTCCAGCCCGATAATAGCTACGTATTTTCCATTAGAAAGAAGATGATCTACCGCAGCTCGAGTCCATTTCGCTTTTCCGGTCGGAGAAGGTATTTGTTTTGCGTGAAGCATATCCACTACCTTTCCCAAATTTGCCTCTGCCATATAGAAATCAAAAATCGTACAGACAATATCTGCTTCACTTTCGTTAATTTCAAGTGTGCCGCTGCTGGGCAAAGCAAAACCATATGGTATTCTCGTATTTTATTTCTCCTAAAAAATAAGAATTTCTATGCTGTCACCCCATCCAAGGGGTAAAACATAGGAATAAAGAATATTTCGCTTTCTTTTTCACTGCCATTTCGCACAATCCGTAGAGTTAATTTATATGATTTTATCTGAAAACTTAGCTTCTTAACCTTCCCCCTTGGGGGAAGGTGGTTGAGCGCAGCGAAACCAGATGAGGGGAAGCTTCTGTACGCACAATTTTTGTTTAAAACAAAGCTTCTTCTGTGGATTTTCCACCTCATCCGTCGGCTTCGCTGATATCTTCCCCCTCAATGGGAAGGTAAAGAGGTTTGTTTTTTATAAAAAGGCTTGACAAACGCGCGGGAATCGTGTTTAATAGACTAAACCGATGAAGCGGAGATAACACCGGAAGCGCACGCAAAGAGAGCCCCCGTCGCTGGGAGTGGGGCCGGAAGCGGGCCGGCAAATGGACCGCCGAGGGCGGGGTGAACGGCGCGATGTCAAAAGCGCCCAGTAGCCGCCGACGCGTGCCCGCGTTACAGGGCAGGGAATGTGCTGGCATTCCCGCAGAGGGGGCCGCTTCTGGGGCGGCAATCAAGGTGGTACCGCAGGTATAGAGTTTATCTCGCCTGTCCTTGTGTATGGCAAGGACGGGCGTTTTTGTTTGTCCGCGGGCACCGAAAAATTTCAGGGGAGGGGATCTTGGATGAGATCACGCACACGCCTTTTTCACGCGCAGGACACCCGGCGATGGTGACTGTCGACTTTGTCGATAGTCACCCCTAAGGGACACCAAACGCACGTCAGAACAGACTTCACTATATTCAAAACAGACTTTGCTTATAGTGCCAGTAGGCCGCAGCCGTTGTATTTCCGCCGATCTACGTTAAACACTTGTGAAAGAAGGAAGATAACATGAAACTGAAGAAATTCGCCGCATACGCTTTGTCCGCCGTTTTCGCGCTGTCTGCGCTGTCCGCCTGCTCGGGCGGCCCGTCGTCCGCCGCGCCTGCGCCCTCCGCGTCCGTTTCCGCCGCAGGGGCCGGGGATTCCGGAGACGTCCGGGAGGTCACCGTGGGCTTGATTCAGCTGATGGAGCACCCGTCGCTCGACGAGATCCGCGCCGCCATCGAGGCACGGCTGGCGGAAAAGGCCGTCGAAAACGGCCTTTCGGTGAAGGTCGATTACCAGAACGGCCAGGGCGACCCCAGCACGATCAACACGATCTGTCAGCAGTTCGTGGGCGATGAGGTTGACGCCATTATCGCCATTGCCACGCCCGCCGCGCAGGGCGCCGCCACTGCGGCCGACGGCACGGACATCCCCATCATTTTCAGTGCCGTCACCGACCCGGCCGCCGCCGGCTTAGTGGAAAATTTGGACGCGCCCGAGGGCAATATCACGGGCACGTCGGACGCGATTCCCGTGGATAAGATCTTCGCGCTGGCCGAGGAGCTGACGCCCGATGTGAAAAGCTTCGGCCTTTTGTACAATCCCGGCGAGGACAACAGCGTTTCCGTTATCGCCGACGTGAAGGCGTATTTGGACGAAAAGCACCTCACCTATGTCGAGGCGGGTGTATCGAGCACGGGCGACGTGCAGACCGCCGCGCAGTCGCTGCTCGGTCAGTGCGACGCGGTGTTCTCGCCCATCGACAACACGGTCGCGTCCGCGATGGGCGTGCTAGCCGACGAGGCTATTAAGGCGAAGAAGCCCGTCTATGTGGCGGCCGACAGCATGGTGCACGACGGCGGTCTCGCCACCGTCGGTGTCAACTACACGAACCTCGGCACACAGACGGCCGACATGACGCTGAAGGTGCTGGCCGGCACGCCGGTCTCCGAGGTGCCCGTCGAGGTGCTGCGGGACAACGCCGTCGTCGTGAACCCCGAGACGGCCGACGCCATCGGCGTGGATGTGAGCAAATACGCGGAGTAATTTTTTAACGCGAAGAATCCCGTTGGTAAAAAACAATCGTCGGCCCGAACCGTTCCAGTCGGGCCGACGATATATGGAGAAAAGGGGCATCCGATGATCCTGCACTGCATGAAACACTGTGCCTATGAGCAGCGAAAGGACAAGCCGCTGTGGGGCGCGCGGAATCTCGCGGCGCAGGGGCTTATCCATTGCTCGCCGCCGGAATACTTCTGGCGCGTCGCGCCCATTTTTGCGGCGAAATAGAGGAAATAGTGATTGTCTGCATCGACGTGAAAAAGCTTCGCAGCGAGGTCCGCTATGAAGATACGGACGGCTGCGGCAGAAAATATCCGCATATTTACGGCCTTGTAAACCGCGACGCCGTAACAATGGTGCTTCCGTTCCTGCGGGACGCGGACGGTCATTATGTCAAAAATCAGGAATTGGCGGAGTTTGCGGATCAATAAGGCCGTATCCCGCCGAAGGCAAAGGAGAAATACCCATGAGTCTGCTTGTTCTGCGCGGCGCGGTGGAACAGGGGCTGATCTACGCCCTTGTCGCGCTGGGCCTGCATATTTCATATCGCACGTTGGACATCGCCGATTTGACGACGGACGGCACGTTCACGCTGGGCGCGGCAATCTCGGCCGTATATGTTGTCGCGGGGCAGCCGCTGCTCGGCGTGGCAATGGCGCTGCTGGGCGGAGCCTTGGCGGGCTTCGTCACGGCGCTGCTGCAGACCAGGCTCGGCGTACAGCCCATTTTGGCCGGGATCATCACCATGACGGCACTGTATTCCGTCAACCTCGCGGTGATGGGCAAGCCGAACGTCAACTTTCTGAAGGAAAGCACGGTGTTCACCGCCGCGCAGGAATGGCTCGGCGAGTATGGCGCGCTGTTCGAGGCGGCGCTCGTCACCGGCGCCCTGTGCGTGCTGCTGGCGTTATTTTTGCGCACGCAGCTCGGCCTTTCGCTGCGCGCGACGGGCGACAACCGCGATATGGTAGCCGCGTCGTCCATCAACCCGGCCTTTACCACGACGGTGGGCCTCTGCCTTGCCAACGCGCTGGTGGCACTCGCGGGCGCGCTGCTGGCGCAGTACCAGAAATTTGCCGACAATACGATGGGCACGGGCATGGTGGTGATTGGGCTGGCCAGCCTGATTATCGGCGAGGTGCTGTTCGGCCACCGCGCCCGCCGCTCGCTGGTGTGCGGCGTCGCGGCGGCGGCCGTTGGCGCGGTCGTCTACCGGATCATCGTGGCGACGGCCATCGCTCTGCACGTGGACGCGAAAAGCATGAAGCTCGTCTCGGCGGTGATCGTGGCGGCGGCCATCGCCGCGCCCGCGCTGCGCGATAAGCTGCTGTTTTATCAAAAACGCAGGGAGGCGAGCCGCAATGCCTGAAATGTTGGAGTTGCACCGTATCTCCAAAACCTTCGGCGCGGGGACGATCGACGAAAAAAAGGCCGTTGAGGAGCTGTCCCTAACGCTCGCGCCCGGCGATTTCGTCACGATCATCGGCGGCAACGGGGCGGGCAAGAGCACGCTGTTCAACGCCGTCGCGGGCGCGTTTTTCGTCGACGCGGGCCGCATCCTGCTGGACGGCCGGGACGTGACCTTCCAGCCCGAGCACCGGCGCGCGAATTCCATCGGGCGGCTGTTTCAGGACCCGCTCAAGGGAACCGCGCCCCATATGACGATCGAAGAAAATTTGGCGCTGGCATACCTGCGCACGGCAAGGACGCGCTCCCCGTTCGGGACGGTCGGCAAAAAGGACCGGGCGTTTTTCCGCGAGCAGCTCGCGGCGCTGGGCCTTGGGCTGGAGGACCGGCTGAAAAGCCCGGTCGGGCTGCTCTCGGGCGGGCAGCGGCAGGCGCTGACGCTGCTGATGGCGACGATTGTCACGCCGAAGCTGCTTTTGCTGGACGAGCACACCGCCGCGCTCGACCCCGCTACGGCCGAAAAGGTGCTGGCGCTGACAAAACGCGTCGTGGCCGAACGGCATATTACCTGCATGATGATCACGCATAACATCCACTCGGCGCTCTCTCTGGGCAACCGCACCATCATGATGGACGCGGGCCGCATCGTGCTGGAGCTCTCGGGCGAGCAGCGCGCCGGCATGACGGTGGACGGCCTACTCGATGCGTTCCGCGCGCGCGTCGGCCGCAGGCTCGACAACGACCGCATTCTCCTCAGCGAGGCCGAAAACGCGTGACCGCGGCGCGGGGATAAGGACGCCCGTGGGACAGGGGAAGACAGATACAGGAAAAGCACGCCCGCCGGAATGAACCGGCGGGCGCGCTTTCTCATCTTGATTTTCCGATTTTCGGCGTCGCCGCGCCCGGGAAAGCTCCGTTCCGCCGGGGCGGCAGGGACCAGATGCGTCAGGTAAACGCGATGATTTTTGTGACAAACGCAGCGGAGGTATCCGTCCCGTTGATCGCGCCCACATAATAGATCTCGGCCTCGGCCTCCTCGACTAAGCGGCCCGTCACGTCGGCGGTCTCACGCATAAACGAGAGCTGCGTGCCTTCGGCGGTCTGGATCGTGACGGAGCTGGTCGTCGCGTCCACAATCACGCCGCGCACCACCTGCTCGCCGTCCTTCGCGTCGATCCCCGGCACGGGTGTTTCGGGCACAGCGGACGGCGCAGACGGCTGAGAGGAGGATGGCGTGCCCCCGCCTTGCGCCGCCGAGGATGCGCCGCTCCCCGCCGCGGGGGCG
>CANRZX010000009.1 GCA_947644575.1 uncultured Clostridia bacterium
GTCGATCTTCAGTTTTCCGTCCGTCAGCTTAGCGGCATGCACGGGGCATGCGGCCTCTAACTGGCATTTTTTGCAGCCGCGGCATTTGGCCTCGTCATAGCCCGGCGCGCGCGCGCCAATGATGCCCAGATCATTTAGATTAGGCTTGACGCAGTTGTTCGGGCACCCGCCCAGTGCGATCTTGAATTTATGCGGCAGCGTTACGCTTTGATAGCCCTTAAAAAAGCGCTGATGAATCTCCTCGCTGAGGGCGTAGGTATCGTACAGTCCGTACTGACACGTCGTGCCCTTGCAGGACACAACCGGGCGTACTCTGCTGCCCGTTCCGCCTGTCTCTAACCCGGCCTTGCCGATATGGTCGCGAAACGCGTCGATATTGTTGTAGTCGATGCCGGAAACCTCCACGGTCAAACGCGTGGTAAACATTATATGGCCGTCTCCGTACAGCTGCGCCGCCTCGGCGATCGCATCCGCTTCGTCCGTGGTGATGCGTCCGTTGCGTGTAATTATGCGGCCATTGAATTTATTTGTCCCCTTATGCTGCAAGAAGCCCATGCCTTTTACGCGCTTAACGTCCTCCGGAGACAGCGTACAGCCCTCGCCGGAGGGCACGTCCTCCGGCCGGCCCTCCAATCGGTCGATAAAGCGTTCTAACGCCTGTGCGGTCAGCTCCACCGCAGCGATGCAGCGCGCCGCCTCTGTCTTGTATTTTTCGGCAAGCGGAGCGCAGTCAATGCTGCTGCAGCCCAATTCCGCACGGAATGCCTCAACAAATTTACCGCACAGCTCCCTGAAATCCTTCCGTGCGCCATATAACCGGCTCAAAACGCCGAGCGCCCCTGACAGGCCGCCGCAGGTGCTGCCGCAGCCCATTCCGCCGCCAAACCCTGCGAACAACTGGATTTCGCTCTCGGTCAGCCCCAAATGATAAACGTCGTTCGCCGCCAGCAGGATGCCCTCGGCGCAGTTTTTCCCCAATTCTCCATAATAATAGGCGGCCTTTTCCTTCAACATCGCGATTACTCCCTTTCCTTATTTTCACAGATATTTGGTCTGAATCGGCGCTCTGCCAGAGCGACAACAAATTTATCAGCCAAAAAACTTTAGGATATTATAAATGTTAATACACAGGATCAAAATCATGGAGCCCTCTAAGCAGACTGTCGCCTGCCGGTTGTCGATCCGTTTATTGACGCGGCGCCCGATTTCGCTGCCGATCACGCCGAACAAAACCATCCCCGCGAGAATCATGGGGCTAAAATCGGGCAGGCCGTCAAAGAAAATGATTTTTAATGTGCTGGCGGCTTGGCTGAGCAGTACGATGAACAGGCTGTTTTGCGTAGCGCGCTTGGTCGGCATGGAAAAGAAGAAGCATAATGCCGCCACGTTAAACGGCCCGCCGCCGATCCCTAAAAAGGTGCCGAGCATTCCCAGCAGCAGGCCAATTACGATGCTGATAAAAGGCGAGGTAATCTGCTTCGAACGCAAGCGATCCTTATTCACGGTATAAAGCAGCGTCGCAGCCGTCGCTGCAAAAAGCAGGCAGGCCTGTACGCCGCCGGCAGTATTCTGATCTGGGAACAAAGACGAAACCGTGACAAAAGTTGCCTGCCCAGCAGGCCGCCCACGGCAGCCCCAAGCCCTAAAAACGGCGTCATATGCAAATCGATCACGGATTCTTTTTTCAAAAACGCCTTTCCCACACTCCAAAAGGACATCGCAATTACTGTGCAGCCCGAGAGGAACGCAATAGTAGCCACGGACATCACGCCGACCGCGTCCAGTACGGGCTTGATGATAATCCCGCCGCCCATTCCGCAGATCGTGCCGAGCAGGCAGGCGCAAAAAGTAATCAGGCAGCAAAGCAGCAAAATCACGATAGATTTCCCCCTTCTCTTTTCAGCCGCTCCGCGCCCGAATGCATGAGCCGTCCCTATGGGCCCGCACGGTTTGGAAATATATGTTCAGTATAGCATGTCCCCACGGGGATTTCAATTCCAAAAACCTATTGGAAGATCGCGCCGGGACGAAAATTTTTTGAACAAGGGGTTGACATCTGCAGGGAGATTTGATATTATAATAAAGCACTTGCAAAGACTGCATGCAAGAATTGTAATATGTATAATGCCGTGGGGGTGTAGCTCACTTGGGAGAGCGCTTGAATGGCATTCAAGAGGTAAGGGGTTCGATCCCCCTCATCTCCACCACGATTTCAGAATCCGGACTTATGGCTATTGGGCCATGAGTTCGGGTTTTGTCTTTTTCGTCAATGAAAACGGCTCCCAAAGCACGCCAAGGAGCCGTTGTTTGCCGATAGATAAAGTAAGCGAAGGAGGGTGCGTTTTTGTCCACGTTATTTGTCTCAGATCTTGACGGCACGCTGCTGAACGCAGACGCCTTTGTTTCCCGGCGCAGTGTTGAACTGCTGCGCCCGCCGCTCGATGACGGGATGCTCCTTGCGGTGGCGACCGCGCGCTCACCCGCCACCGTGATGCGGCTGATGCGTCCGCTCGCGCTCGCTACGCCCGCCGTCCTAATGACCGGCACCATGTTGTATGACCTGTCCGCGGCGTGCTGTCTTGCCACTACGCCCATCTGCGGGCAGGCTGTTGATGCAATATGTGAGTTTTTGGAGTACACCGGCCAAGAAGCGATGGCTTATTGTGTCAAGGACAAACAGCTATCCGTCTACTATAAAGCCTTTGCCTGTGAATTTGAGCGCGCTTTTGCCTCGAAGCGAACCGGAACACTATATAAGCGCTTCCTTCAAACAGATTCTTATCCACGGTCGTTGGCCGGGGGCGACGTACTGCTGTTCTTATTCGCCGTTCCCACAAGACAGCAGGTACAGATAATTTATGACGCGCTTGTGGGTATTCCGGGAATTTATTCTCATTTCTACGCCGACGAATATGGCAGCGGCGGCTATTTGCTGGAGGTTTTCCCTGAGGGCTGCACTAAGGCCAGTGCGCTGGCACGCGTCCTGCAAATGACCGGCGCGCAGCGCATCGTCAGCTTTGGTGATAATATCAACGACATCCCAATGTTCCGGATGTCGGTGCATAGCTGCGCGGTCGCTAACGCGGTGCCCGAAGCGCGCGCCGCCGCCAGCGAGGTAATCGGCGCGAATACCGAGGACGGCGTCGCGCGCTGGCTGGCCGCGCATTGGAGGGAATGGGCATGACGCTGCCGGACATTGCGCCGCCCCTGTTGGTATGGTACGCGCAAAACAAGCGCGTCCTTCCTTTCCGCACGCTCTCCACACCGTACCGGGTCTGGGTCAGTGAAATCATGCTGCAGCAGACGCGTGTGAGCACGGCTTTGCCCTACTTTGAGCGCTTTATGGAGGCGCTGCCCACCATTGCCGATCTCGCCGCGTGTGAGCCGGAAAAGCTGCACAAGCTGTGGGAGGGCTTGGGCTATTACAGCCGTGTCCGCAATCTGCAAAAAGCCGCGCAGATTGTGATGGAGCGGTATGGCGGACGCCTGCCCGCCGACTGCGCCGCGCTGCAAAAGCTTCCGGGCATCGGCGCTTACACTGCGGGTGCGATCGCGTCTATCTGCTTCGGCCAGCCGGTTCCCGCCGTGGACGGCAACGTCCTGCGCGTATTCGCCCGCCTTCTGGACGACGCGCGCGACATTGTGAAGCCCGAGGTCAAAAAGGAGTTGTCCTCGGCCGCCCATGCTCTGCAGCCGCCGGAATGTCCGGGGGACTACAATCAGGCCCTGATGGAGCTTGGCGCGCTGATTTGCCTGCCGAATGGCGCGCCGCTGTGCGGCGAATGCCCCCTGCGGACGCTGTGCGCGGCGCATGCAAACGGAACCGAGGCATCTCTGCCCCACAAAGCGCCGCCGCCGGAAAAAAAGTTCGCGCGCTATACTGTAGTCGTCGTGCTGGATGGTGCCGGCCATGTGTTGCTGTGTCAAAGGCCGCCAAACGGCCTGTTGGCCGGGCTTTGGCAGCCCGTCCTGCTGGAGGGTGCGCTGTCCGGCGAACAGGTCCTGTCAGCGCTGCGCGCACTGGGGATTACGGGAAACAACTTCCAGCCGCTGCCCGACGCAAAACATATTTTCACTCATCTTGTTTGGCGTATGAGCGGATTCGCTGTTCGCACTGAGCCAGCCCCCGCGCCTCCCGGATTTCTGTGGGCGGCGCGCGACGAGCTGAACGCCCGGTACACGCTGCCAAATGCCTACAAAGTTTATCGTGACGCGATGAAAAAGCTCTTGTAATGCGGAGGGAAACGGGGTATAATACTCTCATAGTCTTTTGGTTTCGCGCACGCAATACGCGCGTGAAAGCGTGGGGCGCACGTCCCGCGAAAAGCACGCGTTCCTTAAGGGCATTGTTTCGCGCAAAATCGCCAACGCTTTTACGTCGAACCTTTGCTATTGCCGCCTTGCGGCTACGATGTGGAATAATCTTCAAAGCCCCTTACACGCACAATCCACAACTTTTTCGTGTCGCAAAAACGGAAACCGCGCTGTGAAGTCCACTATAGCCGCCGCATATCAGATGATGTAAAGTACGGAGGGAGAAAAAATGGGTATTTTATTTGCGCCGAAGCTGGCGAAAATCGCCTTGCTTTCTGCATCCGCCGCCCGCATCGCCGAAAAGGCTTACCATGCCGGGAAACAAGTTGAAAAACGGGTCACAGATTTTCTGTATCCGCAAGAGGAGGACGTTATCGTCATGAAAAAATCCACCTTTGCCGCCGTTCTCGTGTTCTTTGCCGCTGTCGCCGGGGCGCTGGCCGCAGTCTATTTTTATCTGCGCCGTCGTGAAGCGGAGCTGGATGAGTATGAGCAGCTTCTGTTCAGCGAGGATTTCAGCCACGAGGCGGACGAAGATGTGCCCGCCGAGGTAGACGCCGCGCTGGCCGAGGAGACTGTCGAGGAGGCTCAGCCCGCGGAAGAGCAATCGGACGCCGAGTAAGCCTCCGATCCCCTCAGATGGATATGCAAACAAAAGGGGAGCTGAGTCGTGCCGTTTTCCGGCGGAACCGGCTTTCTTTTGTTACGTAAAATTAATATAAAAAATATACAATCCCTTCAAAGTTTCGTAGGGGCAGGGCTTGCCCTGCCCCTACGGTGTGGGGAAGAGGATATTCCGCTGCATCCGGCGTCAGCCTACAGAGCTGCGCCGCCCTGCGGCGTTTTTTCTTTAGTCCGGCATTTTAGGCCGGCGTAGTCCCGACGTTTCGGGTGCAGGTGGCGTTGTCCGTCAGGCGCAGGAAACGATCCCAGTAGCGAATGTCCAGCATGTCGCCGCATGCTTCGGCGCCGTTTAGGTTTGTTTCGCCCAGCGTGACGACCGCGCCGTGAATCAGATCCCATGTAGCCTGATCGACCTCGCCTGTCAGCGGGAGATCCAAAAATTCCTGAAGAAGATAAACATTCGACTGCGTCGTTTCGTCATAGATGCCAGTCACATTTTGCGGGATCATATCGCAATAGTAGGCGCTCAGTGTGTTGATCCATATCTGAAGCTGTTCGACGAGAATGCCCCGGCTGCCCAGTGACAGCGTGGCGAAGGGCGGCGGTACGGAAGAACCCGTCGCGCAGGCGGGGAAAATGTCCTGATAGGCCGCGACATATTGATAATATAGCAGTGTCCATGTGTCGGCGTCAATGACGCCGTTCGAAGGCAGGCCGCGCGTACGCTGGAACTCCTGAATGGAGAGCACCGCATGCTGCGTATAGACGTCGGTGATGGGAATCGGCTCCAGCAGTAAATCAAATGCGGCAATCATATTGTAATAATATAACGCGACCTGAACAAAGACGTTTGTTGCCCCCGGCTCAAGGGGCGCGCCGGGATAGGGTACGCTGATAAACCGGCACTCCAAATGCTCCGTACGCAGAACATTCTGATATTCCTGATAGATGCGTCTCCATGTCGTCTCATCCACGCGGCCTGTAGGCGCAAGGCCGAATTGCCGCTGGAACGCGCGCACGGTGGTGTCTGTTCTGGCACCGTAATTTGCAGTCAGCAGAAGGGGCGGGATAGAGGTGTATTTGCGTGAAAGAATGCCTAAATACGTTTGCAGGGCAAGAACTGCCTGCCCGGTGCTGCCGCGGCCCATTACAAAGTCAGGATAGGAGGGCACCTGCTCCGCGTCCAAGATACGGGCGTTGCGCTGGCTGTAGATGGAATACAGCTCCGTCCATGTGTTCAGGCCGACGACGCCGTCCTGCACGAGGCCGAATTTCGCCTGGAACGCGCGCACAGCGGCCGCGGTATCCGCTCCGAAAATGCCGTCCGCCCGGATGCGTGGGATTGCGGAATAGGAATAATGCAGATACAGCAAATAGTATTGAAGCTGTTGCACGCGCAGCCCTCGGTTGCCCTGACGCAGCACGACGCCCGGATACGCGCCGAAATAGCTGTTGGGGTTGTTGTCTTCATAGGCGGCCTTGAACTGCTGCTGAAGCGACGACCATGTGGCCGGGCCGACAATACCATCCGCCGTAAGACCGAAGTAATTCTGGAACGCGACCACCGCGGCGCGCGTGCCCGATCCAAAAATGCCGTCCGGCACATTATTCGGGATTGTAGGATAGAAGGTCTGCGAAAGATAGCTTAAATAGTACTGCACCGCCGCAACCTGCGCGCCGGAATCCCCTTGCCGCAGTGTGGCCTGTGTTCCGCCGCCGGGCGTGGTGCCGACGCCCGGCGCGCTGCCGCTGCCGTCGGGGTAGGGCTCGGATTCGCTGCCCAGCTCCGCTAACTTTTTAACGGCGACATAGATGTAGCTGATCTTGTACCAGGTGGTTTTGCCGACGACGCCGTCCTGCGTTAGATTGAAGATCTTCTGAAAGGTGCGTACCGCGGTGGCGGTAGCCTGACCAAAGACACCATCTACCGCCTGCTGCCCGATGGAGGGATAATTTTTCGCGATACGATTTAGCTGACGCTGGATGGTGCGGACGGCGTTGCCTGTGCTGCCTACGCGCAGCGGCGAACCGGGATAGGAGCTGGGGATGGAGCGGATGTCGTTGGTGGTTACCAGCTCAAAGTTATTGCCGTAATATCGCCGCAGAATCTGAATGGGTGTGAGGCCGCTTTCCGCAAGGCTGACGGTGCCCCATTGGCTCATACCGCGGCATGTGACGGTGGTGCCGTTGCAGTACTCGGCGTAATACGGCGCAAAATCACCCATACGGCGCAGATAAGTGTTAAAAATATCGTCCACGATCCGGCTGATGTTGGAAAAAATATTTCGGCCGGAAACGTAGTATTGATCATATTGCGTTGAGTTGGTGATATTGAAGTTGTAGCCCTTGCTGGGATACCATTCGGTAAAGATGCGGTTCAGCGCCAGGGAAATTTGTGCGTAGATATTGGCGCGCATCGCGTTTTCCGGCCATGTGGGGTATATCTCGCTGCTGCACACATTTTTGATGTAATAAGGGAAGCTGACGGTTTCGTTTGCGGCGCTGTTTTGAGGCTTGCCAAGGTGGACGGTGATGTATTCCGGAATGAACACGCGATCAAGCACCTGCGGCTGGATCGCGCAGGTGGTGAGCGGGGTCGGACCGCTGGCGGATTCCCCTTGGATAGCGGGCGCGGGGATTGTTGTGCGGATCAACTGCTGGCGCGCGTTTGCAGACGCCGCTTCCGTGTCCGACGATACCGAGCGCGGAGAAACGTCCTCCGCCGAAAAGATTGGCACCATACTGACGGGCAGATAGGCCTCCACGCCGGAATAGACCTGCACGCCCTCAAACAGCATGGGAGAATAGCCTTCCGCCCGCACCTCGACATCATAAACCGCATAGACCTGCTCGGTGATGTCCGGGATCATGGAAAGCGCTTTGTCCGGCGCGTCCAGCGTGACGGGCTCTGCAAGGCCGTCGATGTCGGTCATGAACTGGATAAGCTGTTCACGGGCGCCGTTTACCGTCCGGAAAATAGTTACGATGCCGCGTACCGGCAGCGCCTCGCGCGCGGACTCCAGCTTGACCAATAGGGTTCCTTGTTCCATAATGCGTCTCCTTCGTTTAGCGCGGCCGCAGCCGCGCGGCTGTTTCAGAAAAGCCTCCGGGCTTTTTCACTTCCCATTGTATGGGGAACGACAGCCGAGGGTGCGGGGCGAGGACGGCGTGCTTTTTTCCTCTTTGAAAAATAATTCACTATGTTCGGGGAAAAATAGCCGTGAATCTCATTAAAAAAACGAAAGGCGGCGGCTTTATGCAGGACGAAAAAAAGACGAAGGCGTCCGAACAGGACGGCGACGCGGACGCGCAGACCGAGCAGGAGCGCTTTGAAAAGGATTATATTATGGAAACAGGCTCTGTGCTGCGCACGAAGGGCCGTCACGCGATCCATTGCCTGACGGTCGTCGGGCAGATCGAGGGTCATTCCATTGCGCCGCAGACGCAGAAGACCACCAAATATGAGCATGTGATCCCGCAGTTGGTTTCTATCGAGGAGGATCCTGAGGTGGAGGGCCTCCTTGTGATCCTGAATACGGTGGGCGGGGATGTTGAGGCAGGGCTGGCGCTGGCGGAGCTCATCAGCGGCATTACAAAGCCCAGCGCCACTCTGGTGCTGGGCGGGGGGCATTCGATCGGCATCCCTCTTGCGGTATCTGCGCGGCGCAGCTTCATTGTGCCGACCGCTACCATGACGGTGCATCCGGTGCGCCATTCGGGCCTTGTACTCGGCGTGCCGCAGACAATGCGCTATTTCGAGCAGATGCAGCAGCGGATTACAGGCTTTGTCGCCGGGCATTCCCATATCAGCGCGGAGCGCTTTACCGAGCTGATGATGCACACGGGCGAGCTCGTGATGGACATGGGCAGCGTCGTCGACGGCGAAACCGCTGTGGCCGAGGGCCTGATTGACGAGCTGGGCGGCCTTGGCGATGCGCTGCACTATCTGTACGCGGAGATTGAAGAAATCCATCGTTTATAATTCGGGCAGTTTTGGAGGAGATCATAAGGGATAGGGCCGAAACGGAAAGCGTGGGAGAAACAGGCTTTTTGGCCATTGGGGCCCGCGCGGATCGTTCGCTCACGCAGATATGGGCAAGCCCGCCGGACCGTCTCAGGCGATGGGCGTCAGCAGCGTTGAGGACAGCACGTTCGGCAGCTTCTGTACGCAATCGTTGAGGTCTTCGTCCGCGCTGCCGTCCATTTCAATCGTCATGACGGCGACGCCGCCCTTTTCCTCCCGCGACAGCCGGAAATTGCAGATATTGACGCCGCGCCGGCTCATCTCCTCCGTGACCGCAGCGATGGTTCCCGGTGCGTCCCGGTGCAGAACGATCAGCGTGGGGTATTGTCCCGTGACCTCCACCGCCATCCCGTTGACACGCGTAATGAGGATGTTTCCCCCGCCCACGGACGCACCCTGTACGCTGACGGTGTGGCCGTTCCGGCCGGTCAGGGTGATGAGAGCGGTATTGGGATGGGCATCCTCGAGGGCGACTTCTTCAAGCCTTATGGACAGTCCAGCCTCCCGAGCCAGCGAAAGGCTGTCACGCAGGCGCATATCATCCGGCTGAATGCCGAGGATTCCCGCCGCCAGCGCCTTGTCGGTGCCGTGGCCCCGATAGGTTTTCGCGAAGCTGCCGTGTAGACCAATATCCGCGCGGACAGGGGAGTCTCCCAACAGCCTGCGCGCGACGAGACCGATGCGCGCTGCGCCCGCCGTGTGGGAGCTGGAGGGGCCGACCATGACCGGGCCCACAATATCAAATACATTCAGGGGCATGGCTCACGCCTCCGTCATCACGTGTCCGCTGCTGACGCCTTGAACGGGCTCACCCAGCGGCAGCCAGTCCAGCGCCTTCTCAATATGGGTATCCCAGAAAATCCAGTCGTGCTTGCCCGGCGCGGTAATATAGGTATGCTCGACGTGATTTTCTGTGAGAAACGTGTGAAACGCCTCGTTGCAGGGCAGAATGGACGTATCCTCAGTGCCGCAGGCAAGATACAGCTTCGGAAGCGTTTTGCCCTCGGTGAGGCGCTTCTTGACAAGCGCATAGGGGTCGTTGTCGCTGCCCGGCAGCGCATCAAGGTCACCGAACACCGATTCAAAATAACGGCGGTTTCCAAGGAGGCTGGAATTGTCATAGGTCGACCGGACGGCGTTTTCCATAATAAGCGCGCTGGACAATCCCACGACCGCGCCGAACGTGCCGCAGTAGGTGAACCCGGCCCGAAGCGCTCCGTAGCCCCCCATGGAGAGGCCGCCGATGAAGGTGTCCTCCCGCGCGGCGGAGAGGGGGAACGACCTCCGTGTCCAATCCACAAGCTCTTCGCCGATAAAGCGGCCGAATTGCTCTCCTGGACAGGGGGTGTCGACATAAAATTTATTCTCGCCGGACGGCATTACGACAGCGAGCTCGCGGTTCTGAGCCCATGCGGCGATGCGTGTGCCGTTCACCAAGTCGCGGCAGCTTCCAAAAATCCCATGCAGCAGGTATAGCGTTTTGTACCGCTTGGGCGTTTGGGGCGCGGTCTGCCCGGGCACAAGCTTATCCGTGGGGAGAAGCACCGTGACGTCCACGGTGCGCATCAGGGAGCTGGAAAAAAAGCAGCATTGCAGTTGTGCCATGATGGAATCATCCTTTCTGTTTGCGCCGGACAGGGCCGCAGCGGCGCTCATTTGCTTTATCATAACGAATTGCGCGGCCCGGCGCAAGAGTTTTTCTGAAATGCCTGAAAAACGCTCCGCTGATTTGCGCAAAACCGCTTGACAACCGCGCGAAATTTTTTATAATAAAAATGGACAGACAAATAGGCAGACGGCACCGACCGGGCCAATGGAGGCCGGAAAGCGCACAGAAAGGAAACGCGAGGCTGAGACGTTTCCGCTTTTCTCTCCACAGCCACCCGAACAGCCTCCCGCGAGGAACGGGACGCAGCGCAGCGTTATCGCGAAAAAGAGCGGCGGGTTTTTTGAGTAAGCTTTGAACGATCAGAGCGTACCAGAAACGCGCAATCCGGGTGGTACCACGGAAGCCGATCGGCCTTCGTCCCTGATGAGAGGGGCGAGGGCTATCTTTTTTTGGCTTGCTTCGCACCTTCGGCACGGGAGGCTTTTGTGCCGCCGTCGATCCTAAAACGATCATGAAATGAGAGGAAGGTATCCAATGGAGTGGACCGGACTGAATGAACTGCGCGAAAAATATCTTTCTTTTTTTGAGGGGAAGGGACACCTTCGCCTTGACAGCTTTCCCCTTGTGCCCAACAACGACAAAAGCCTTTTGCTGATTAACTCCGGCATGGCCCCGATGAAGAAATGGTTTTTGGGGCAGGAGGAGCCGCCCCGCCACCGCGTAACGACGTGCCAGAAGTGTATCCGCACGCCGGATATCGAGCGCGTCGGCATCACGGCGCGCCACGGAACATTTTTTGAGATGCTGGGCAATTTCAGCTTTCAAGATTATTTCAAGCGCGAGGCGACGGCGTGGGCTTGGGAATTTCTGACGAAAGAACTGGAGATTCCCGCCGAGCTACTCTACATTTCCGTCTATGAGGAGGATGACGAGGCCTACGACATCTGGACAAAGGAGGTCGGCATTGACCCGTCCCATATGGTGCGCTTCGGGAAAGAGGACAATTTCTGGGAGCATGGCTCCGGCCCGTGCGGCCCGTGCAGCGAGATTTATTTTGACCGTGGCCCCGAGCACGGCTGCGGTAAGCCGGACTGCACGGTCGGTTGCGATTGCGACCGCTATATGGAAGTGTGGAACCTTGTGTTTAGCCAGTTTGATTCGGACGGGAAGGGTACGTATACTCGTTTGGAGCGCCCGAATATCGACACCGGCATGGGGCTCGAACGCTTGGCGTGTGTGATGCAGGGCGTGGGCAATCTGTTTGAGGTGGACACCGTTCACAATATCCTCAGCCATGTCGAGCGCATCACGGGCAAGACGTACGGACAGCAGCATGAGACGGACGTTTCCATCCGCGTCATTACTGACCACATCCGCTCGACGGTGTTCATGGTGAGCGACGGCATTCTGCCCTCGAATGAGGGGCGCGGCTATGTGCTGCGCCGTCTGCTGCGCCGCGCGGCGCGGCATGGCCGGATGCTCGGCGTAAAGCGGCCGTTCCTTTCGGAGCTGTGCGATACCGTGATCCGTGAGAACGGCGGCGCGTACCCTGAGCTGATTGAGCACGCCGACTATATCAAGCGGACCATTTCGGCGGAGGAGGAGCGCTTTTCGCGCACAATCGACCAAGGGCTCAGCATTCTGTCGAACCTGATCGACAATATCGAAAAGGCGGCCGCCGAGGGCAAGCGCCGTGTGCTGGCGGGCATCGACGCGTTCAAGCTGAATGATACATTCGGTTTCCCGCTTGATTTGACAAAAGAGATCGCGGCGGAAAAGAATATTGAGGTGGATGAGGAAAGCTTCCGCGCCGAGCTGCAAAAGCAGCGCGAAAAAGCGAGGGAGGATCGCCGGAGCCGCGATATTTCCGGCTGGACGGCCGACCTGTTCGGCGCGCTGGACGCGCCTGTGACGGAGTTCTTGGGCTATGAGACGCTGGAGGCGCAGGCGAAGGTGGTCGCGCTGTCCGACGGCGACGAGATGACGGATGCCGTCGCGACGGACGACGGAGCGAAGGAAGGCGTTCTGGTCGTGCTGGACCGCACACCGTTTTACGCGGAGAGCGGCGGGCAGGTGGCCGACACGGGCGTAATCACCACAGCCGGCGGCGCGCATCTTTCCGTGACGGCCTGCAAGAAAACGCCGAGGGGCTATTATGTCCATACCTGTACGCTGCTGGACGGCATGGTGCGGACGGGGGATGAGGCGCTGGCCTGCGTCGAGCGCGGCCGCCGTCACGCCATCATGCGCAACCATACAGGCGCGCACCTGCTGCAAAAGGCGCTGCGCGAGGTGCTGGGCGCACATGTTCACCAGGCAGGCTCTTATGAGGACGACGAGCGCGTCCGCTTCGATTTTACGCACTTCAACGCCGTTACGCCGCAGGAGCTGGACGAGGTGGAGCGCATTGTCAACGCGAAGATCTTTGAGGCGCTGCCCGTTACCGTGAAAGAGATGCCGCTCAAGGAGGCCAAGGAGCTTGGCGCAATGGCTCTGTTCGGCGAAAAATACGGCGAGCTTGTGCGCGTGGTGGATATTGAGGGTTTTTCTACGGAGTTTTGCGGCGGCACACATGTCGCCAATACGTCGCAGTTAGGTTGCTTTAAGCTGCTGTCCGAATCCAGTGTGGCGGCGGGGATCCGCCGCATCGAGGGTACGACGGGGTACGGTGTTTTGCAGCTGCTGGAGGAGCGCACCGAGATGCTGCACCAGACGGCCGGCGCGCTGAAGGCAGGCAATGTGCATGATTTGCCCGCGCGCGCGGCCGCCCTGACGGCGGAGCTGAAGACGGTGCAGCGCGAGCTGGAAGCGATAAAGCAGGAGCAGGCCAACCAGAAGGCAAGCGGCCTGTTTGACAACGCGGCCGAGGCGGATGGTGTGAAAATCTTCACGATGTTCTTCAGCGGGACGGAGACAGACGCGTTGCGTAAGCTGTGCGATTCCGCGCGGGAAAAGGTGCCGTGTTCTGTTACGGCCATCATTGGCGAATCCGGAGGAAAAACGACGCTCGCCGTAGCGGTGGGCAAGGAGGCTCAGGCGCGTGGGCTCGCGGCAGGCAAGCTGGCCAAGGAGATCGCCTCCCGCGCCGGCGGCAACGGCGGCGGAAAGCCGGACTTCGCGATGGCGGGCATCAAGGACGCGACACGGATCGACGAAGCGCTAGCCGCGGTGCCGCAGATTGTCCGGGACGCGCTCAGCCAATGAGAAAGCGGAGATTGGCGGTCCCAAGCGTTTGAGATATTACTGTAAAGTTAATCATCTTTACAATAAACAAAAGGAGGCCATGCCCATGCAGGATTGTCTGTTTTGCAAGATCGCGGCGGGGGAGATTCCCGCCAACAAGCTGTACGAGGATGACACGGTGCTCGCGTTTCATGACATTGACCCGCAGGCCCCGGTACACTTTCTTGTGATCCCAAAAGCGCATATCACGTCCCCCGCGTGCGTCACGCGGGAGAACAGCGCTGTTGTGGCGCACGCGTTCGAGGTGATCGCGAAGCTGGCTGGGGAATTGGGACTGGAGAACGGCTACCGTGTCGTGACGAACAGCGGCCCGGACGCGGGGCAGAGCGTGGGCCACCTGCACTTTCATGTGCTGGCAAAGCGCAGTCTTGCGTGGCCTCCGGGCTGAAAAGCCGCATATATAAAAGCGCAGGTGCCGGTTGAAATCAGTGCTTGCGAAAAGAGGTTCAGAACCGATGCTTTCCGGCTTGGACAGTATACGTCCTGTCGGATCGACAGAAGGAAAGGAAGATTGGATCATGCGCAAGACTTATACGCTTACCGTCGCGGGCGTTACGCGGGAGCTGCCGCTGTGCCCGGTTAATGAAAAGTTGGATATTGCTGCCTTTGTCATGTTCAGTGATGTGGAGCTGACGATAGCCTGCGCTAAGGCGCTTTTGGAAAGGGCGCCGGAGTTTGACGTCATTCTTACGGCGGAGGCCAAGGGCATTCCGCTGGCCTATGAGATGAGCCGACAGAGCGGAAAGCGGTACATTCCAGCACGTAAAGGCCCAAAGCTTTACATGGAGAATCCCGTCGTGGTCGAGGATATTTCCATCACTACGCAGGCGGTTCAGAAGCTGGTGATCGACCAGAAGGACATCGAGGCGATGGACGGAAAGCGCATTCTGATTGTGGACGATGTAATCAGCACGGGCGGCAGCCTGCATGCGCTGGAGACGCTAGCCGCCAAAAGTACGGGAACGATTGCGGCGCGCGCGGCGGTTTTGGCTGAGGGCGACGCGGCGGAGCGGGACGATATTTTATTCCTTGAGCCGCTGCCGCTGTTCTTCAAATAAATATGAAGCGGCCGCTTGCCTGCGCGGGCTTCCTTTATTTGGCCGTGCAGATGTTTGCCGTTTTTCTGCCGCCAGCGGCGTTTTTGCCGCTGGCGGTGGTTTTCATCGCGATGAGCTTTCCCGCGCGAAAGTATGGCGGCCGGCTGTGGGCGCATTTGACGCTGTTCTGTCTTGTCATGGCCGCCGCGCTCTTGATGCGCGCGGCAACTCTTGCGGTTTGGTTCGTTCCAATCCAGACAAGGGCGGCTACCAGCGCGAGAATTCACGCGTCCGTGTTGGAAACAAGCCCGGGCTTCGTGGAAGATACCGTGCAGGCAACCGTTCTGGTTGATCGGATGGACGGCGGCGCGGTGCGCCCGTTTCGCGTGCATTTTACTGCTCTGCCGGAAACCGTGTCCGGAGAACGCTTTTCGGCCGATGTGCGTTTTTCTGAAATCGAGGAAAATGCGTATCGCTTCAGCAATTACGCGGACGGCGTATTTCTGAATGGGGAATACTTGTCTGGTTACCGGCCACAGGGGGAGTGCAGCGCGATTTGGGCGAGAGCCTGCCGTCTGCGCGCGGTGCTCGTCGGCACGTTGAAGCGGACGCTGGCGCGCCCTTATTCCGGCATGGCCGCCGCGATTACCATGGGCGACGGCAGTGCGCTGGAAACAGAGGTTCGCGACCTGCTGCGCCGCGCGGGTCTCGCACATGTGGTTGTCGTATCGGGGCTGCACCTCTCCGCGCTCAGCGGTCTTGTGTATGCCGCGCTGCGCAAATTGGCCGGGTACCGTGCGGCCGCAGTCGGCGCAATGGCGGCTGTGCTGCTGTTTGTTGTTTTAGTTGGCCTCACGCCTTCGGTGGTACGGGCGGGTATCGCGATGCTTTTGCTTTATGGTGGAATGCTCTTTTCCCGCAGAAGCGACGGACTGACCTCTTTGGGCGCGGCGGCGCTGCTGCTCTGTGTGCAAAATCCGTATGCGGCGATGGACATCGGGCTGCTGCTTTCATTTTCGGCCACGCTTGGCGTGCTTTGGGTTGTAGCTGTGCGCAGGCGCTGGCGCGTAGAGCATCCCATGCCCGAACGAAAGCTCGCGCGGCTTGGGGCAGAGCTCTTATGGGCGGCGCTGATCCCTATTGTCACATCCGTTATAACTCTTCCGGTACTGTCCGTGATCGATAGCGGCGTTTCACTGCTGGCTCCTGTCAGCAATCTGCTGGTCGTACCGGTTTTGCCCGCGGCGGTGGGCCTTGGGCTTGCGGTCCAGCTATTTGGCGCCGTCCCGGGCCTCAACTTTATGGCGCGGCTGGCGGGGCTGGGCTGTTCGCTTATTTTGCACTGGATCCTATGCGTCGCGCGGTGGGTCACATCGGTTCCGCATACCTTTGTCTATGTAAGCGGGACGTTTGCCGTTTGTGTTATCATACTTCTGTGCGGGCTGGTATGGGCGGCATGGCGGTTACGAGTCTCATTTTGCAGGGCCGCTGTATTCTGCACACTGTTTATTGCCTTGTGTGCGCTGTCTTACGCCGGCGCTGATTCCGGCGTGGTGCGGATCATCCTTGCGGGCGGCGGGGCGAATCCGGCGGTCGTTGTGATGGAAGGCTGGAAAACGGCCGTGCTGTATCGTGGGCCGGAGGCCAACATCGCGGCGGTTCAAAGCGTGTTGGAGCAGTATAACCGTGAAAAGGCGGATTTCCTGATTGACTTGCGGACCGATCCCGATCCCGAGGCGCTGTCTGCCGCTTTTGCGGCGAGAGAGACCGTGTGTGTGGAAAACGATGTGCTAAATCATGCCGTATATGCGCCGTTTTATGATGTGCTGTTGTATGTCCGGCGTCAGGCGGACGGCAATTTGGCCTGCGTCGAGGTGCGGGGCTACCGTGTGGGGATAGCAAGCGGCAGCGTCGATTTTTCCGCGCTGCCGAAGCTGAATGTCTATATCGCCGGGACAGGCAAGCCGGTCGGGCTCTCCTGTGATGAGCTGATTCTTCCTGGAACCGGCAGCTATCGGTGGCTGGAGGGCGCGCCTATTGAAGCGCGTCTTTGGAGCCGCGCGCGGGTCGTGCTGCGCGCGGGCGCGTCGGCGGAGATTTTGCGGGAATAATCAGGCCGAAAATGGCGGTGAAGCAAAAAAAGGGCAGGTGGAAGCTTGAACGAACGGGAACTTCAAAAGGCGCTGGCGCAGCCGCTACGCCACAGCGTATATTATTATTATTCAACCGAGGAATACCTCGCGCTCGATTATGCATCCAAGACACTGACGCTTTTACTGCGGCAGGAGGACGGTGCCGACGTGACGCGCGTCGAGGGCCCGACGCCATCCATTGGCGAAGTCGTGGCGGCGGCGGGGACAATTTCGCTATTTGGCACAAAGCGTATTGTGGAGATTCCGCTGCTCGCGCCCTCTGCGATGCCGGACGCGGATGTCGCCGCTTTGTGCGATTTGACGCAGAGCCTTGAAAATGCCGTTTTGGTTTTGAGCACGGTCTTCAAGGACGAAAAGGCGATGAAAACCAAAAAGGCAAAGCAGTTAATTGAGGCGGCGGGAAAGGTCGGTCTTGCCGTCTGCTTGGAAAAGCCCGGACGCGAGGATGTCGAGCGTATCGCGATAGAGCAGGCGCGCGCGATGGGGGCTTCACTGTCAAAAAACGCGGCGTCGGAACTGGTGGAGCGCTGCGGGCAGGATCTGTTCACGCTTAAAAGCGAGCTGGAAAAGCTGGCCGCGGCCTGCGGCTATAAAGAGATTACGCCGGAATGGATCGAACGGATGGGTACGCAAAACATTGAGGCGGATGTATTTGAGATGGTGCGCCTTGTCACCGCGCGCAGGGAATCGGCCGTGATGGATCGGCTGGCCAAGCTGTTCGCGCTGAAAAACGAGCCGATCGCCATTGCCGCGGCGTTGTCAGGTTCGTTTGTGGATGTGTATCGGGTGAAATGCGGCGCGGCGGCGCGCCGCGATCCGGCTGCTGTTTATAAAGATTTCGCCTATAGCGGAAGCCCGTACCGGCTGAAAAAGGCGGGTGAAACGGCGTCCCGCTATACGTCTCGGCAGTTAGAGCGCGTTTTGTCCGTGCTGATGGAGCTGGACATGGGGCTGAAATCCTCGGCAGCGGAGCCCGAGGCGCTGCTGCAGACCGCGTTGTGTGAGATTATGCAGATCGGGGGCGCGCGATGAACCGGCTGCGCGTAGAAGAGGTGATCCTCGTCGAGGGGAAGTACGACGCCGTAAAGCTGGCGGACATGGTGGACGGGCTGATCCTGACGACCGACGGATTTGCGATATTCCGCAATGAGGAGAAAAAACGGTTGATCCTTGAATTGGGGCGCAAGCGCGGCATCATCGTGCTGACAGATTCCGACGCGGCGGGCTTTCGCATCCGCGCGCACATCAACCAATTCGCGCAGGGGATCGCGGTGAAAAACGCTTACGTTCCCGCCATTGCGGGGAAGGAGGGGCGCAAGGCTTCGCCCTCTAAGGAGGGACTGCTCGGCGTCGAGGGTGTTCCCGCCGAGATGATCCTGCAGGCGCTGCGCACCGCTGGCGCGCACGAACGCGCCGCGCGCGCGGGCCGCACCATCACCTATGCCGACCTTTATGAATGGGGCCTTTCCGGGACGGCGGGCAGCGCCGGGGTACGCCGCGCATGGCTGCAAAGCATCGGCCTGCCGCCGCGTCTGTCCAAAAAGGCAATGTGCGAGGTGCTGAACAGTCTGTACACGTATGAGGAGCTGCGGCAGCTTCTGCAGCGTGAGAAGTGACGCTTCTCACCGGTGTTTTTTATAAAAAAACGAATATTCTGATAATTACAGGGGGGAACTCTACGCAGCCTATTGCATTTTATCAAAAAAATAACAGACACTCGACAGATGCCGTCAAAAACAAAGCGGATGCCGAAGCGCCCGGCCAGCGTGGCTTTTTAGGTGGCTTGCATAGCGAAACCGGGGACGTCAGAGCGCGTCCCCGGTTTTTTTCCATAAAAGTAGATTGTTTTCAAACACCGCCTCCACGCGCCCGGCATCGCACAGCCACGAGAGGTAGGAGCGCACGGTGCTGCCCACAAGCGCATACTGCTCGAATGTCATGGTTAGTCCATAATTGGTGAAAAGACGCTGCAAAATTTGCTCAAAACACAGCGGTTCAATGCAAAATGAAACGATCTTTTCCGCCACCTCGTTCACCTTATCGATGTTCGCCTGTGCCAGCGGCGCGATGTCCTTGGCCGGAGCGGCGTGCGCCGGGATGAACAGCGCCGCCCGCATAGCTTTGACACGCTCAAGGGTCTGCAAATAGGCCGCGACGTCATAAATGAAGCCGATCTGGTATTTTTTCAGCGTTTGCTGGCTGGAGAGGCAGTCAGCCAAGTACACGACGTCGTCCGCGGTGCGGAAGCCGACCATATCGAAAAAATGTCCGGGCAGGGGAATGATCCGCCAGCCGTCCGGGAGGACGCTTTCCGTCAGCGGTTCAACCCGGCTTTCCTGCGCCAGCAGAAACTTGTGGCGCAGCGCCCCGCACGGATATCCGCCATATAAAAACGACGGCTCTAAAATGGGATGGTTGGTAAAGCAGCATTCGATTCCCGGCGCGTAGACAGCGCAACCGGTTTGCTTTTGCAAATACTGATTGCCGCCGATGTGGTCGGCGTTGGAATGCGTGTTGTAAATAGCGGTCAACTGCCAGCCGTTCGCGTCCAGTATCTGGCGCACCTTGCGTCCTGCGTCCTTGTCGCCGCCGCTGTCGATCAAGCAGACTTTTTGCTCATCCTGCCGTATCAGCCCGAGCTTCGCGGGGCTTTCCACATAATAGCTTTGCCCTGCGGCCTGCACCAGCTCATACATATTGAACCTCCCGTTTTTGCGCGCGGCCTCCGCCGACACTTCGGCAGGGGCCGTTATGAATGTGTTTCACCCAAAATAATATGTTTCTAAAATCCGGCGGTTTGTTTTAACACTCCGTAGTGGCGGCGCTTGCCCCGCTCGAAAAGTTCGCGGTGGCTTTTCAAGTGGGAAAGGCAGGCCATTTTCACTGCGCGGAAAGCTGTGCCAGCAATTCCGCGGTCAAGGTACTGTTTTCCGTCACAGCGGCCAGCATAATACGGTAAATATTATCGCCATTTTCAATGAATTTTGCGCGCGTCAACTGCGCCGTCAGTCGGTCGGGCACATACAGCGTAAAGGAAAAGACATCGCTTTCCATATCGCGAAGCCCACACCGCACAAGATAACCCCGCCCCTCGGCGGGAACGATCTCGGCATGGTGCTGCGCCTCCTTATACGCAAACTGACGCGCCGTCAAAGCAGCCCGGACGGCGGCCTCGCGCACGCTGAGCGGAACGTCGTCCGCCAGCATTTTCGCGATTTCTTCTCCCTCGGGGCGTATGGCATAGCGGCCCTGCTGTTCCTGTAAAAAGCCCTGCTCGCACAGCTCGGAAAGGCTGTTCGCCAGCTCAAAATAATTGACGAGTTCTTCCCCGATCAGCGCGGTCTCAATCTCCTGCCGGGAGAGCGGAGTGCCCGTCTGCTCAAGCAGATAGCACAGCAGGATCCGTATTTCGGTGGATGTTGTCAGACCGCCCGGCTTCACGCCTGCGGTAAATGCGTTTCCGGCCATAATCCGCCTCCTCATAAAAATGTCTCCCGCATTCCGGCCGCGGCGAACTGTCTTGTCGGCACGGTGCGTTCCAATCAAAACGTCACAAACAACAAATCCGCAAGGTATTTTATTTAGTATAGCAGATTCTGTGAAAAAAAGCAAAGGAGACCTCGGGGGAAGCTCTTCTGCTATGACCTTTCTTCATCCGGTTCGGCTGCCTCCAATGGATCCGGCGCGGTCGGGCTGTCAAAACAGGTCTCGATCGTGCGCGCCGCGCCGGGGACGGAATATCGCCAAAAGCCGATATGTCCCTCGCTCTGGCGATACTCCAGCGGAAAAGCAAAACGCTCACCCGGCAGTACATGCAGCACCACAAGCTTGATCTTCATTTTCTCGGGCAAAATACTTTTGATGTAGACGCTGACAAGCTGCCCCGGACAAAGCCCCTCGGACGTCTCGGCCAGACCCGCAAGGTTGGGCGCGAGCTCGATAAACACGCCGTAAGGCTCTACGCTGCGCACCACGCCCACAACTGTCTCTCCCGGCGAGAAGGCCGCGGCGTTTTCTTGCCATGTACCCAGCAGTTCCTTCATTGTCAGGACGAGTCGGCCCTGCGCGTCACGGCATTTGACGGCGCACAGGATGTCCTGTCCCTCCTGCATCCGATCCGCCGGGCTTTGAATACGCGATACCGACATGCAATCGATGGGCAGCAGCGCCGATATGCCGCACCCGACATCGCAGAACGCGCCAAAGCGTTCCAAGTGCGTCACTCTGCACGGTAGAATATCTCCGGATACCAGACGGTCGAGCCGCTCGGTACGGCAGCGGCGCTGCGCCTGCGTGCGGGAAAGCGTCGCCACCGGCCTTTCCCCGCTTTCGCTGATATCCGTGACCATAAAGCATACGGGTCTCCCCACACGGGTAATCAGCGCAATGTCCCGCACATTTCCCTCGCGAACGCCGTCGGCGCATTCCTCATAAGGCATAATTCCGTCGGCATCCTCAAACCGAAAATGCAGTCTCTTTCCGCTGTCGAAGGAAAGAGCCCGGCTTTCCAGTATCTCGCCCGATGCCATTGCTCCGCGCAGTGCGTCAAGCGTAAGTGGGGCGCCTCCGCGCGCCCCTTCGGCACAGTATTTCATCCTTCCAACCGTCCTTTGTCTGTTCCTTTGCGCACCGTGTCCGACCTTTTGTCCGCCGCACGGCTTTCACACGGCCGCATTGATACCATTTATATGAGGAAAAGCGCAAAGGATTCCATTTTTCGCCGCAAAATATCGTGTTTTCTCCGTCAATTTTGATTGCGCATCGCTTCAATTTGATATATAATAAATGAATACAGGCACCGCCTGACATAAGCCGCAGATGCCGGCCGGCATGCCGCGCACGGCAAAGCAAGGAGAAATAAAATGGACGTTCAGGTAGGCGATACCATCCTTACCAAAAAGCCGCATCCCTGTGGAAACAGTGCTTTCGCAGTACTGCGCGTGGGGATGGATTTTCGTATACGCTGTACAAAATGCGGGCGTGAAATTATGCTCCCGCGCGTGAAAATCGAGAAGAACATCAAAAAGATCCTGCGCGGGGACGCGCCCCTTTAGCACGCCCCTTTTTATAATTGACACACACAGAAAAGGGAGCGTGCCATTTCATGGAACTGATTACACAGCTGCGCGCCGTGCGCAGCCGTTATGAGGAGATTGGCCTTCGGCTGCAGGATCCGGCCGTCGTCTCGGATAACGCGCGGTACCGCGCACTGATGAAGGACTATAAAAATCTGACGCCCATTATCGAGGCATTTGACGCGTACAGCGCCGCCGAACGCGCCCATGACGAGGCGTGCGAGCTGCTGGATGTGGGCGGCGAGGACCCCGAGTTGCGCGAGCTCGCACAGACAGAGTATGACGAAAGCCGCGACGCGATGGCGCGGCTTTCGCAGGAGTTGAAGCTGTTGCTGCTGCCCCGGGACGAAAACGACGACCGCAGCGTCATCATTGAGATCCGCGGCGGCGCGGGCGGCGAGGAGGCCGCTCTCTTCGCGCACAGTCTTTTTCGCATGTATACCATGTACGCGGAATCGCGCGTCTGGCGGCACGAGCTCCTCAGCGTGAACGAGACCGAACTCGGCGGCATGAAGGAGGTCAGCTTCTCTATCGAGGGCGACGGCGCGTACAGCCGCATGAAATATGAAAGCGGCGTTCACCGCGTCCAGCGTGTGCCGGAGACTGAAACGCAGGGGCGCATCCACACTTCGACTGTCACCGTAGCCGTAATGCCCGAAGCGGAGGAGGTCGAGGTCGAGATCAACCCGGCCGATCTGAAAATCGACACGTTCCGTTCCTCGGGTGCGGGCGGACAGCACATCAACAAAACCTCTTCGGCCATCCGCGTGACGCATCTGCCCACGGGTATGGTGGTGGAATGTCAGGATGAGCGCAGCCAATATAAAAATAAGGACAAGGCCTTGAAGGTGCTGCGTAGCCGGCTGCTCGCGCAAAAGCAGGCTGAGTATAATTCCGAGCTTGCGCAAAAACGGCGCAGTCAGGTGGGCACGGGCGACCGCTCCGAGCGTGTCCGTACCTATAATTTCCCGCAGGGGCGCCTGACAGATCACCGCATCGGCCTGACGCTGTACAAGCTGAATACCATTATGGACGGCGTGCTCGACGAGGTAATCGACGCACTGACCACAGCCGATCAGGCCGAAAAACTGAAAGCGGCCTCGGAGGAATAGCAGATGCAAACCATCGTACAAAGAGCGGATGGCGACGCTATCCGGCAGGCGGCGCGCCTGCTGCTGGCCGGAGAGGTCGTCGGCATTCCCACGGAAACCGTCTACGGTCTCGCGGCCAACGCGCTGTCCGAGACGGCGGTTCAAAAAATTTTCGCGGCCAAGGGACGGCCGCAGGACAATCCCCTGATTTCCCACATCGCGTCGCTGGAAATGCTGCCAATGGTTGTGCGCGACGTACCGGAGCGTGCGTACCGTTTGGCCGAGGCTTTCTGGCCCGGCCCGCTGACAATCATTTTATCCCGCGCAAGGCAGCTGGCCAGCGCCGTGTGCGCGGGGCTTGACACCGCCTCGGTGCGCATGCCCAGCCACCCGGCGGCGCGCGCGGTGATCGAGGCTGCGGGTGTGCCGCTCGCGGCCCCTTCCGCCAACCTCTCCGGAAGCCCCAGCCCCACTACGGCAGCGGACGTGCTGTCCGATATGGACGGGCGCATTCCCTTGATTCTCGACGGCGGCGCGTGCAGCGTAGGCGTGGAGTCGACAGTCATTTCCCTCGCCGGAGACGAGCCGCTTCTGCTGCGCCCCGGCTATATCACGGCGGAGCAATTGGAACAAACGCTGGAATGTCGCGTCGCGCTCTCCTCGGCCATCCTGAACCCGCTGAAGCAGGGTGAAACCGCCGCGTCTCCCGGCATGAAATACAAGCATTACGCGCCGAAAGCCGAGGTCATACTGTTAAAGGGCTCTCTTGCCGCATATAAAGCTTATATAACGGAGCAAGGGTCGGATCATATCTGTGCCCTATGCTTTTCCGGTGAGGAAGGGGAATTGAACTGCCCCTGCGTCACCTATGGCCGCGCGGACAGCCCAGAAGAGCAGGCACGCGAGCTTTTTTCCGCGCTGCGGGAGCTGGACGCGCGCGGCGCGCGGGTCGCCTACGCGCGCTGCCCCGAAAGCCGGGGCGTGGCGATGGCCGTATATAACCGTCTGCTGCGCGCGGCGGCATTCCGTGTTGTGGAGGTGTCCTGAATGCAGGTGGTCGCTGTGACCGGGCGCTCCGGCTCCGGGAAAAGCACGGTTTCCGCTTATTATGCGTCGCTGGGCTACCCTGTTTTGGACGCCGACCGCGTCTCGCGCGAGGTAGTGCGTCCCGGCGGCGCGTGCCTTGCGGCGCTACGCGCGGCGTTTGGGCCGGACATCCTCGCGCCGGATGGCGCCTTGAACCGCGCCGCGTTGGCCGCGCGCGCCTTCGCTACGCCGGAGGATGCGCACCGTCTGACTCAAATCACTCATCCGGCAATCGTCGAGGCGCTTTTGGCGGGCGTCTCGCGGGCAAGAGAAACGGGAAAGCCATTTGTCTTTGTGGACGGCGCGGTCATTGTGGGCGAGGCGTTCGAGCCGTATTGTGATCAGATTATCGTCGTTGTCACCACCGAGCGCGTTGCGCTTTCGCGCATCATGCT
The DNA here is from genome assembly GCA_947644575.1 of uncultured Clostridia bacterium. Lineage (GTDB taxonomy): Bacteria > Bacillota > Clostridia > Oscillospirales > Ruminococcaceae > Ruthenibacterium. The sequence continues at coordinate 24,652 of CANRZX010000009.1, forward strand.
GCGGGACGGCATCTCCAAGCCGGCCGCGCGGGCGCGGTTGGCCGCGCAGCGGCCGGATGCGGAGCTGCGCGAAGCGGCGGATTATATCATTGAAAACCTCGGGGATGAACAGCGCCTGCGCGAAATGGCCCAGCGGGTGCTTGACCAGTTATTAGCGGCGGAAGGTTCCCAATAACGTCTCCCTCTCCAGCCGGCACGGCCGCCGGAATATCATTATTTTCCCTATCAAAAGCAAGCTGTGCTTCAATCGCTACGTTGCCGGACGCGGCGATGGATTCAGTGTTTGCAAAAGGAGCGATATGAAAAAAAGAAAACGTCAGCATCGCAGTTTTTGGATCGTTTTGGTTTCTCTCGTCTGTGTCATGGGTTCTTTCTTTGTCGGGGATCTGGTTCGCGTGGTGGAACGCATGGCCTATCCCCGCAATTATGCGCCCGACGTGCGGCAGTACGCCGCACAGTACGGTATTGAGGAGAATATAATCTATGCTGTCATTCGCACGGAAAGCGGCTTTCGCCCGGACGCGGAATCCGATGCGGGCGCGCGTGGCTTGATGCAGATCACGGATGAAACCTTTGAATGGATCAAAAGCAAGCTTGCGCCGGACGAGGAAATCACCTTCGACGATTTGTTTGATCCGCAGGTCAATATTCGTTTCGGCGCCTATCTGCTGTCCGCTTGTCTTGCCCGGTACGACGGCGATCTGTCCACTTCCGCGGCGGCATATCACAGCGGCATGGGGTTAGTAGACAGCCTGTTGGAACAGGCTGTCTACTCGTCCGACGGCAAAACGCTCTCCTCGTTCCCCTATCGTCAGATGAACCGGTACGTTTATAAAATCAATGAAAGCTACCAAAAATACTGCGCAATTTACACGCAGTGAAGCTGTTACCATTATAAAAAGGAGCGAAAATATATGGAAGAAAAAAGCAAAGGAAAAGCCCTGCAGGAGGAGCTGGCTTTCACGCAGCCGCACATCGCCGACGAGCGGCCGGAGCTGACGGAGGCCGCCGCACGCTTTTGCGAGGCGTACAAGACATTTTTAGACGCCGCCAAAACCGAGCGAGAAGCGGTCGAAGCAGCTCTGTGTCTCTTGAATGAGGCGGGTTACCGGCCTTTGCGGCAAGAGGGCGAAGCATACCGAGCCGGTGATAAGATATATTACAATAACCGGGGAAAAGCCCTTTTGTGCGCCACGCTCGGCAGGCAACCGCTCGACGCGGGTGTGCGCCTAATGGTGGCGCACATTGATTCCCCCCGGCTCGACCTGAAGCCCAATCCTCTTTATGAGGACAGCGACCTCGCTTTGCTCAAAACACATTATTACGGCGGCATCCGCAAATATCAATGGGGCGCGACGCCGCTTTCGCTGCACGGCGTCGTTTACCGTAAAGACGGCACGCGGGCCGACATTCGCATCGGTGAGGAGCCGGGAGACCCGGTTTTTTGCGTGACCGACCTGCTGCCGCACTTAGGCGCGGAGCAGAACAAACGCACCCTCGCGGACGGTTTGCGCGGCGAGGAGCTGAACCTTGTCGTCGGCTCCCTTCCCTACGCGGAAAAGGAGCTCAAGGACCGCGTCAAGCTGCGCGTGCTGGAACTGCTACATGAAAAATACGGCATCACCGAGCGCGATTTCACGCGCGCCGAGATCGAGGCGGTGCCCGCTGTCAAGGCGGTAGATGTCGGGCTAGACCACAGCATGATCGGCGCCTATGGCCACGACGACCGCGTGTGCGGATACACGGCTCTGCGCGCGGAAATGGAAATGCGCGACCCGGAGTATACAACGGTCTGCGTCCTCGCCGATAAGGAGGAGGTCGGCTCCTCCGGCGCGACGGGTCTTGTCAGTGATTTTGTCTTTCACTTCCTCGGCCATCTCGCGGACGCGCAAGGCGCGAATTATAAGCGGATGCTGCAAAACGCAAAGTGCCTTTCCGCCGATGTGAATGCCGCCTTTGACCCGACCTTCCCGGACGTCTCCGAAAAGCGCAATGCGAGCTATCTGAACCGAGGCGTTGTCTTGACAAAATACACCGGCGCGCGCGGCAAAAACGGCACCAACGACGCCAGCGCCGAGATGATGTCCTTTGTAACCGGGATTTTTGACGCGGCGGGCGTCCTGTGGCAGACGGGTGAGCTGGGCAAGGTCGATTTCGGCGGCGGCGGGACAGTGGCACAGTTTGTGGCGAACCGCGACATCGATGTGGTAGACGTCGGCGTTCCGGTGCTGTCGATGCACTCCCCGTTTGAACTGGTGTCCAAATTAGATGTGTACATGATTTATCAGGCGTTCACGGCGTTCGCGGGCGCGAAATAATTGGTAGAGCGATACGTTTTTTCTACCGCCGCTTTGGATTGGATTTTTGCGTAAAATTGTGCGTACAGAAGCTTCCCCTCATCCGTCATTTGCTTCGCAAATGCCA